>JAEWHG010000131.1 GCA_023387935.1 Bacillota bacterium | reverse complement strand
ACACTTACCCTTCGTCATAACCTTTGCTACTGCTATTAGTTCCATAAGCAAATTAAATTTCAGGATTTACTTCCTCTTCAGGATCTACTTCTCCACCATCTTCTGGAGGTTCCACTTCTTCACCATTCAATTTACTTAATGCTTCATTAATTTTTTCTAATTGATCCACAATGTTTGTCTGACTTTTAACTAGGTTGTTATTCATTTGTGCAATATGTTCCATCAAAACAGCTTGAGAAGTATTTAAATTTTGCATTTGCTCTAAGGAACTAAATTGAGCCATTTGAGCAATAAATTCTCTATCTTCCATAGGACTTAATGGATCTTGATTTTGCATTTGTGTAACTAAAAGTTTTAAAAAAGCATCCTTGTCTAAAGCATTAGATGGTGTTTTTTGCTTAGTAGTGCTGTAATCACGATAAAAATTTTGGTTTACTGCTGAAGTACCTGACATTTTATTCCTCCTTATGCTAGACCATCGAATTGGCCAGATGTTAAATACGGGTTTATATCGTCGGCATTTTGCTCTAATGCTACAAAAGCATTACTAGAAATATTATTGATTTTTTTCGATTTCTGCGTGTTTCCTGATTTTGATTGATATAAATTTCTCTCAAAATTCTTAGATTCATCTCCAATGTGAACCTCTAAGCCAGCAATGTTAAGCCCTTTTTCTTCTAAAGATTGTCTTAACTGGTTTAAGTTTGCCTCAATTATTTCCTTTACTGAAAAATTTTCTGCATATATTTTTCCTGTTAAGGTACCTTCATTTAAACCGATTTTGATAGAAATCTTACCTAAATGCTCTGGTGTTAATTGAATATTCATTTCAGTTTTGTCCTTTGAAAGAAAAGCACCAGCTTTTTGAGCTATTTCACTAATAAATTGCTTTGGTTCAATAATTTCATTTTTCATAACATCAACAGCTAATCTTTGGTCAATTTTATCTTGCTGAAATGAAAGAATGTCATTATTAATGATCATATTTTCTTGTTTTCCCTGCTGCTTAATAAAATCTTGATTTTCTTTCCCTTCATTTTCTAAGGATTTATCTAAATTACTAATCTTATTAATAGCAGATTCAACATTAGCATCTTTATCTAATACTGCGTCATCTGATTTAAATAAATCGTTTTCTACCTTAGTTAACTTTTCGTTAACTTTAGAATCTAAACTCGGCAGGTTCTTATTATTTTTAAAGTTTAAATCATTTATTAGAGTTTCAATATTACTTTTGACCTCTTGTAAAGTAAGTAGGTCTTCGCTGATAGCTTCTTCACCTGCGGAAATTAATTTCCCGTCTGATAACTTGCCACCATCAATTATTTTAGTAACCATTGATAACACATTACCAATCCCTTGCATTATTGGTTGATTTTCTTCAATATCCAGTGAATTTAGTAACAAGGTTAATTGATCCTTTAAGTCTACTAAATCTGTCATATCAACAGTATTTAGTTCTAAATTTAAAATAGATCCTTGTTCTATATTCGTATCATCTGTACTTGTAAGAGCTAGTAAGCTTTGTAGCAATGCGGCAATTTCATTTAGAACACTATTTTCTAAATCACCTGCTTTTTCTTCAGACTCTTCATTTGTTAAATCATCTGCTTTTTTAGTAGTTTCAGCTTCTTTTGATGATATTTTTTCATTTTCATTCTGAGAAACTTCTTTATTAGCATTCATTGGCTTGTTGGATGTATCTGAAGAATTTTTCTCTCTTGTAATGCTATTTTTTGTATGATTTTCATGGTTTACAGACTTTGGGAAAGTTTTTTGGTTTTTTATATCTAGGGTTTCCCTTTCCTTTTTAAATGCTTCTGCAAATACTTGCTTATCCCCTTTGGATACTGCTACATTCTTATTTACCATAGAGCCTTTATCGCTAAATAGGTTTGAAAAACTCATTATATCCATTTTCATATTTTCACCTCCTTTCAATTTTAGTAAATTATTTTAATAATTTTTTCGAAAGTACAATACGAGTCTTTTCATCCATGACCTCTAGTATACTTGCTACTTTAGTTGGTTTTAAGTTGTTTAAAACATCTACTACCAATTGTTCCTCAGTAAAAATAATGTCCTCATTATCAGTTAAAGCGTGTTTTTGATACGTCTCATTTCTATTGATCATAGTTTGTAGCATTTTTGCTAGCTCCGCAATCGAAGTTTTATCATATACAGCAGATAGTTCACTGATTTTGTTATCGTATTCCTTATATATGGTGATGCCTTTCATGATTGCAGGAGAAATGCTTGGTTCTTGATTTTGCAATTCTTGCGCATGATTTATTTCTTGAAATAAAGTTAACATAAAATCATTATCGTTAATTTTCGACAGTATTCTAGATGATTTATTTAAAGATAGCTCCTTAAATATAAATGCTAGCTGCTCCATATTGTATGTATTCGTGTTACCTAATTCTTTAATTGTTTCATCAAGAAATTTATTCTCATATTCAGATGCTAAATCAACTAATTTTTTCTGGTTAGCTTCTATCTCTTGTATTTTCTTTTCTATATTTCTTAAAACATCACTAGGTAACTTATATTCTATTTGTCTTCCTAACTCAGGATCTAAATAGAATAAGTACTTAGCCGATTGGTCCGGATTTAAGTTCTGAAACAAAAGGACCAATTCATCTACTGATATTTCGTTGTTTGCATATGTTCTTTCTATTTCATCAATCCCTTTAGAAAGAGTCAGTGAAGTATAGTATTTTTGTAGTGAAGTTATCTTTTCTTCACTATCTTTATCAATTTCACCTAAAATTCTATTGATAGGGTCGTTTTTTAAGTTTAATAGCCTTAAATCTTCTTTAACTCTTTTCATTTTAGTAGAATTTTCTCTGCTCATCAGCACAACCAAATCATTAAACAATTCTTCATCTTCACCCTTTATGATGAGCAATTTATCCACTATTCTATCTTGATCCAAACCTACATAGTATTTTGCAATATTCTTTTTAAGTTCTTCTCTCTCATCCTTGGTAGGTACAGATTGAAAATAATTACCTACATTTCCAGGTAATACGGATAAAATTTTATTAGCAGTGTCCTTAAAGTCTTCATTAGTAAAATACATAATACTTACAGTAATTAATGGTAAAGCAATAAAGGACATAACAATAATTGATATGGTTTTAAAAAAGGATTTTTTATTTAATTCTTCATTAGCAACAGTCATTTAATCACCCTTTACCTACTGGCAGCTTTATAAGAAACAAGTTCATCAGTAACTGCGTGTTCCTTTTTTAACTGAATATATTTATATTCTTCATAATCTTTTTCTTTTAGCTTTTCAAATACCTTCTTCTCTTTGGAAGCATCTATTAATTCTTTTCTTTTATTTTTAGCTTCTATTTCCGATTCCTCTACAATTTTAGATTGCTTGTCTATAAATACTTCCATAAGCTCTAGACTATTAGATAAATTTCTAAGTTCGCTTATTTTTATTACATTATTAGATTTTTTTTGCCACTGATTTATCATATCATTTTTTTTGTTTGATAGAGTTTGTAAATTCTCCTTTTCTTGTGCTAGCTTTTTCATGGATATACCTAATTTGTTTTTTCTATCATCTTCAATTTTTTCTTTAGTATTTAAAATAGTATTGAACCGAAAAACAAATTTCTCCAATAATATCTCCTCCTATGTTACGATATCCTTCATTATAGCAACTGCATCATCTAAACTAGTTTTTTCATGTATTTCCTGCCGTAAAAATCCATTGATACCATCTATTTTATTAATAGCTTCATCAATTTTTCTATTTGTTCCCTTCATGTAGGCACCTATATTTATTAAATCCTCCGAACTATTATATGTAGATAATAGTTCCTTAATTTGATTTGAAATTAACAAGTGTTCTTTGTCCACAATATTTGGCATTACCCTACTTACACTGGCTAATACATCTATCGCTGGATAATGATTACGGTTTGCAATTTTTCTTGATAATACAACGTGTCCATCGAGTATTCCTCTTACAGTATCAGCAATTGGCTCATTCATATCATCACCATCTACTAATACAGTGTATAATCCTGTTATAGAGCCTTTATCAGAGGTACCGGACCTTTCTAAAAGCTTTGGAAGCTCTGCGAACACGGAAGGAGTATATCCTCTGCTTACAGGAGGCTCTCCTACGGCTAGCCCGACTTCTCTTTGGGCCATTGAAAACCTAGTTAAAGAATCCATCATTAGTATTACGTTTTTTCCTTGATCTCTAAAGTATTCTGCAATTGCAGTAGCCAATAAAGCACCCTTTTTCCTAATAAGTGCAGGCTGATCTGATGTTGCTACAATAACAACAGAACGCTTTAATCCATCTTCCTGCAAATCATTTTCTATAAACTCCCTAACTTCTCTACCTCTCTCACCTATTAAAGCAATCACATTGATATCTGCCTGTGTGTTCCTTGCTATCATTCCAAGTAGCGTACTCTTACCTACACCGCTTCCTGCAAATATACCTATTCTTTGCCCATTACCGCAGGTTAGCAATCCATCCAGAGCTTTAACACCTAGTGTTAGTGGTTCCTCAATTTTTGTACGAAGTAAAGGGTTTGGAGGTGAGGCCATAACTGGATATGTTTTATTGTTGTTTAATGTTTCTTTCTGATCTATAGGGTTTCCTAGTCCATCTAAAACACGACCCAACAGTTCTTCTCCAACGTTTACTTGCATTGTAATTCCTAAAGCCTCTACCTTGCTACCAGGTCCTATACCTTCCATTTCTCCGAGGGGCATTAATAGTACCTTTTTTTCTTTAAAACCAACTACCTCGGCCAAAATTGGTTCGACCCCTTTAAGTGCATATATTTTACACATTTCACCCAGCTTTACAGCAGGCCCTATAGACTCTATGGTTAGCCCTATTACTTGAGAAACATATCCTGTATATTTAATTAAATCTAATTTTGAGAGACTTTCTTTATATTTTGTTAATGAAATAGTATCCACGCCATCACTCGCCTTTTAAAATATCATAGAACATCTGCTCAATTTGTGCTATTTGAGTTTGTATACTTGCTTCTACAGTTCCTGATATGGTTTCTATAATAATACTACCATCCTTTAACGCAGGGTCTTGCTTAACTTCAATATGATCTATTCCTTCAGTCATTATGTATATCTTGTTTTTCGATGAGTTTACTACTTCATAATCATTGCTACTTACACGAATTATTAAGCTATCTGTGTATATACACTTTTCAATTCCTTTTCTAACAAGGTTAAGTAACAATTGATGATCTCTTTCTACTTCATGGTCTATAACTTTCCTTATGCCTGAAATTATAAGATCAATAATTTCACTCTCCAAAGATTTTGCTACAGCCTTTTTTTCTAATAAAACATTTTGCTTTATTTCCTTAGCTTCTTCAATTATAGAATCTGTTTCCTTAAGGCCATCTTCTTTTCCCTGCAAGAAGCCTTTGCTATAGCCTTCTTCTTTTGCTGATTCTAGTATCTCATTTGATTTTGTATATGCCTCTGAAATAACTGTTTCTCTCTCTCTTTCTGCGTTTTCCAGAATTTCTTCTCTTTCTAATTTAGCATTTTCTAAGATTCTTTCAGCTTCCTCTATAGCACTCTGTATTATATCCTCAGGATTATCAATGCTTTCATTCACTATTTCGCTGGTTTCTGTTAGGTCTACTTCTTTATTTTCATTAAATTTTATTATTGGTTTTATATTAAGCTCAACTATTTTTTCTTCGCCTAATACTATTTGACTATGCTTATAGACCTTAGACAATTATTTCATCTCCCCCACCTCGAGAAATGATGATTTCTCCTGCATCTTCTAATCTTCTAATAATATTAACTATTCTTTGTTGAGCTTCTTCTACATCCCTTAATCTAACAGGTCCCATGAAGTCCATATCTTCCTTTATCATTTCTGCCATACGTTTTGACATATTCGCATAGATAACATCGGCAACTTCCTTCGTTGCTCCCTTTAATGCAACAGCCAACTCTTTGTTGTCAGTCTCTCTAATAAACCTTTGAATAGATGTACTGTCCAATCCAATAATATCTTCGAATACAAACATCCTCTTTCGAATCTCTTCTGCTAGTTCCACATCTTGAATTTCAAGTGTATCCATAATATTTTTCTCTGTACCTCTATCAACTGAGTTAAGAATATCAACGATTGACTGTATGCCGCCTGCGCTTGTATAGTCTTGATTAACTAAGGAAGATAGTTTTCTCTCTAATACCATCTCAACTTCCCTAATAACTTCTGGAGATGTTCTATCCATAGTTGCAATTCTTTGCGCTACTTCAGCTTGTTTTACTTGAGGTAGAGCAGAGAGTATTTGTGCAGATTGTCCAGATGATAAATAAGAAAGTATTAATGCAATTGTTTGTGGATGTTCATTCTGTATAAAGTTAAGCAGCTGACTTGGATCTGCTTTTCTAGCAAAATCAAAAGGTTTAACCTGTAATGATGCTGTTAATTTATTTATAATATCCATTGCTTTTTGAGATCCTAAAGCTTTTTCAAGAACATCCTTTGCATAATTAATACCGCCTTCAGAAATATATTCTTGAGCTAAACATATTTCATAAAATTCATCTAGAACTCTATCTTTTTCTTCAGGAGATACCCTACGCATATTAGCTATTTCTAGTGTAAGTTCTTCTATTTCCTCATTATTTAAATGCTTAAAAATTTGAGCAGAGTATTCAGGACCTAAGCTGATTAGTAGTATAGCAGCCTTTTCTCTTCCAGTAATATCTCCTTTAGACACCCTTTTTGACATATGTTCACCTCTAATCTTCGTTCAACCAATTTTTTAAAAGCTGTGCAACGGCTTCTGGTTTTTTATTTACAAGCTTTTCTATCTGTTGTTTTACTTGAGAACCTGTTAATTCTAAATCTAATTCTTCTAGATGATCCGGTATAACCATATCATCTACTTGTTCTACATTGTTTGAAGCTTTAGACTTTCTTTTGCTTACTATAATATATAAAGAGCCTAAAACAACTGCTAATATAAGTCCTATTGCCCATAACGGTAATATTGAAGACGCCTTAGTTCCTAAAGTATCATCTTCGGTGCTAGCAAAACCATTATTAAACTCTTGAACACCAACTTGAACTACTTTTGTATCCAGGCCTGCTGCTGCAGAAATAATATTCGTTAAGTCTGCTTTCTGTTCTGTAGTTAAATCGCCATCAGTTAAGGCTGCACTATTAATAAAAACTGCCACAGTGATATCCTTAACTTGTCCTTGGGCCTTAATAATTTTTTTGTAAAGTTCATTGATTTCATAGTTGATTGTCTTGCTTGCTTCTGCATAGGTTGAATTTTCTTCCTCACCTACTACATACTGAGAAGGATCCGTATTTTCATCTGTATTTGTAGGGGTTCCTGGCGCTCCACCAGTTCCACCATTTGCTGAATTTCGACTCAGTTCCTGCAAACTTCTAGGTATGCCTGTTGTTTCACCTTCAATAGGCGGTGAGAATTCTTTTATTTCTGTTACCTCACTATCAAAATCCAGTTTAACATTTGCCATAACAACTACATTTCCATAACCATAAACATTGGATAAAAAATTAGTAATACTTTCTTCAAGTTCATCCTTCACACTTTGTTGAAGGGCCATATTGCTATTTGAATTAAAAACATCTAAATTTTCCTGAGAATTTTGATTTAGAACTCTGCCATCATTACCGTGTATTGTTACATTTTCTGGTAGAAGTCCTTCAACTGCATTTGACACTAAAATAGCAATGCCATTTATGCTGTTATTATCTAGAGTGGCATTGCCTTCAAGTTGTAATCTAACTGATGCTTTTGCTATGTTTTGGTTGTTTTTAAGAACAAAACCAGAGTTTTCAGGCACAACTAAAGCCACATTAGCACTTTTGATTCCATTAATTTCCTCTATAATACTTGCTAGATAATTTTGAAGAGCATACACATATTGTTTAGCTCTTTCTTCACTTGTCATCATAAAGGAATTACCTGAAAACACATCTTCGAAAGAAAACTTTGCAGATGGAAGCCCTTCAGTAGCTACTACAACTTGAGCTCTCTTTTCATCTGACTTAGGAACTAGAATAACACCACTAGTTTCACCAATTTTAGCCTGTATACTATTAGTCTCTAATGTTTCTAAAATTTCACCCGTTTGCTCGGGTCTGAGGTTGCTATATAATTCAACGTATTCAGGACGTGAAAAATAATATATAATTCCTGTTAATGCTAAAAGTGTAAATATGGTAGATGATGCTATCATAATCTTCTTATTTTTATCTAAACCTTGTAAATACTCATTAAATTGATTCTTAATCTGATTTATAGAATCCGACATTAACTCACCTCTCTTCTGCTACAACTAAATCTGCATTCTCATTATTTCATTATATGCATCTAAAATCTTATTCCTAATTTTCATAGTTAATTGAAGAGCAACATCGGCTTTCTCAGCTGCAATCATAGCTTCATGTATGTTCTCTAATTCACCTGTTGCTAATTTCAAAGTGTAGTCCTGCGACTCTTTTTCAAGGGAACTCACTTTTTCCAAGGATTCATTTAGAAATGTAGCAAAGGATACTGTGTTTTCAGGTTTTTCTTCTGAAATTGAGTTTATAGAATTAAGTTTCATAGAGTTAAGTTGACTAATATTATTAATTTCCATTTTACACTTCTCCTTTATTTACCAATTTCTAAGGCCTTAAGAGCCATGCCTTTAGTCCCGTTTAATGCGGTAACATTAGCTTCATACGCTCTTGTTGCAGAAATCATATTTGCCATTTCTGTAACTATATCTACATTTGGCATTTGTACATAACCGTTTTCGTCCGCATCAGGATGACCAGGTTCATATACGTTTTTATATGGAGATGAATCATTCTGAATAGAAGCAACTTCAACGCCACCAAATTTTGATGTTTGTCCAGTTGAACGTTTAAGGTACTCCGAAAATGAAGTGTCACTATCTTTAGTTTTAAATACAGCTACCTGTCTTCTATATGGGGTTCCATTTGCCGTTCTCGTTGTATTTGCATTTGCAATATTTTTCGTAACTACATCCATCCTTAATCTTTCTGCTGTTAATCCAGATGCACTTATATTTATGGAATTAAAAATTGACATAAATAACTACTTCCCTTCATTAATAACATATTTTATTTTTTGGAATCCACTTTGAATCCTACTTGTTAAGGTATTATACATTATTTCATTTTTAACCCTTTCAGCCATTTCAATGTCAATATCCACATTATTATTATCAGTACGAGTACTATAAGTGTCATCTTTTTTTATTTGATATTTTAGATCTTTAATACTGCCTCCATTTATAGGAATATGGTTTGAGTTAGTAGTCATTCCCTTTAGTCTTGTACCTGAAAGTTCCTCTTTTAAAAGATCTTCAAAAACTATATCCGATCTCTTAAAATTAGGTGTTTCTGCATTTGCAATATTATTAGCAATTACTTCGTTACGTTTCCACGAAGCATCTAACGCCTTTGATAAAATATTAATATTATTGTACATAGCTACCTCCACAAATCTTTCAACTTAATTCCCATAATTTTTGCACTTCGGATTTTTAAAGAAAATCTTTTAAATACTCCATTATGCAATTTATTAGGGTACTAAATCTGCTAAATTTTTCTAAAAATCGCACTTTTAAATCATAATAATACTCTTTTAACAATATAATCTGATTATACAACATATATTTGACAAAATCAGCTAATTTCCTTCTTTTTTACGAGAAATTTTCCCTTTCAGGACTGCAGTACTAAAGAAACTCAAAGAAAAAACCAACTGTATACATACAGTTGGTTTTAATAGTATTAAACTAAATTCCTATCTTCTTAATTTTCTTAATTCATCAAGTAGATGATCGTTTAAAATCCTAATGTGAGTCCCTTTCATTCCAAGTGATCTTGATTCAATAACTCCAGCACTTTCAAATTTTCTTAAAGCATTAACTATAACAGATCGAGTTATACCAACGCGGTCAGCAATTTTACTAGCTACTAGTAATCCTTCTTCCCCATCTAATTCGTTAAAAATATGTTCAACAGCTTCTAATTCTGAATATGATAATGTACCTATAGCCATTTGAACTACAGCTTTTTTTCTAGTATCTTCTTCTAATGCATCTGATTCAGATCTCATAATTTCCATTCCTACTACCGTTGCACTATATTCAGCCATTACCAAATCATCATCACCAAAAGGCTTATCAAATCTTGCTAACACAAGAGTTCCTAGGCGCTGACCACTCCCATTTATTGGTACAATAGTAACCAATTTTTCATAACTTTCAATATCGTACTTAAATATTGTAAGCAGCTCATTTTTTGTAATATTTGCTCTAGTTTCATTTATAAGCAATAATTGATCATTATATTCTTCTGGAAATCTTTTTTCTCCAGTTTTTTCATCAGTCATAATAGGACAATCTGATGTATCCGTTAAACTAACACCTAATACCTTTCCCTTTGAACTGGCTACATATGCGTTAGCATCTAAAATTTCGCTTAGAATTCTACAAACTTCATTAAAAGAAATATTAGTATCCGCTGATTGTTGCAAAATTTTATTAATTCTTCTTGTTTTTTCTAATAGTGTACCACTCATTATTCTTCCTCCTTAAAAAACTCTAATTTGAAAATATTGTAGATTAATGTTAGTTCATTCTCTGTTTTGTGTAGGAAATAATGTAATCACAATAACTCTAAAATATAACTATTCTTGCCGGATTATATTAATTATAGCTTAGTCTAAAAAACAATTTTCTATACTCATTGTATTTACTAAATTCATTTAAATTATTTAAAATTAAAAATATAATTTAAAATCCGAATTACATCGTTTGTAAACATTTCCCATTATTTGCAACAGTTTTAAATCGAACACATATTAGAAATAGTATCATAATTATTACTTTATTTCAATATATATTTTGTTAAATTTGAAGATTTACAATTTTCAAATTTGTTCCTCAAATTTACAATCTTTATTGTTACAAATATTTTTTTCACCTTTTTTATTTTTCTTATACACTAGTATATCTCCACATTCAGGACACTTTTTATCTATCGGTCTATTCCACGATACAAATCTACAATCAGGAAAATTACTACACCCATAAAAAAGTCTACCTTTTTTTGACCTTCTTTCTATAACCTCTCCATCTTGACACTTAGGACAATGTACACCTATTTTATGAAGAAAAGGTTTAGTTTCTTCACAATCAGGATAGTTTGAACAAGCTAAAAACTTACCATATCTACCATGTTTAATTAACATAATTGAACCACACTTCTTACAGTTTTCATCGCTTTCTTCTACTAAATCAATCTCCTCCATATGTTCTTCCGCATATGTTAGCATTGTTTTGAATTCACAATAAAATTCCGAAATGAGTTTTTTCCAATCTTGCTCATCATCCTCTATATGGTCTAATCGCTGTTCTAGATCCGCAGTGAAATTAATATCAATAATTTTAGAAAAATAATCCTCAAGAATTTCATTTATAATGTATCCTAATTCTGTAGCAGCTAGATTTCTGCCATCTTTTTCAACATATCCTCTAGAAAGTATTGTAGATATGGTTGGAGAATAAGTACTGGGTCTACCTATACCTAGTTCTTCCATGGTTTTTACTAATGTGGCTTCGGTATATCTTCCAGGAGGTTGTGTAAAATGCTGTTTAGGCATTTTCTCTAATATATTGATCTTTTCTCCCTCTGTTAGAATAGGTAATTCCACATTTTCAGATGAATTAGCATAACTATAAATCTTTAAGAATCCATCAAACTTTAACCTAGAGCCTGTAGATTTGAAAATTATCCCATTTCCATTAAGTTCCACAGATAAGGTATCAAATATAGCAGGATTCATTTGGCTGGAAACAAAACGTTCCCATATTAATTTATAAAGTGTGTGTTGATCTTTAGTTAAACATGGTTTAAGAGTATCTGGATGTCTATAAACATCAGTTGGCCTAATACCTTCATGGGCATCCTGTACTTTCTTTTTGGCTTTGCTTTCTCTTTTTTCTTTAGGCTCTTTATTATAATACTCATTTCCAATTAGTTCATTAATGTAATTTTTAAGCGAATCAGCAGCCTCATCTGATATTCGAGTAGAATCCGTTCTAATATAACTAATCAAACCTACAGTACCATCTTTCCCTATATCAATTCCTTCATAAAGCTGTTGAGCTAAAGACATTGTCTTTTTAGTAGAGAAGCCTAATTTTGTAGCAGCCTCCTGTTGTAATGTGCTAGTTGTAAAAGGAAGACCAGGATTTCGTTTTTTCTCTCCTTTTTTAATGCTAGTAACAGTTAGCATATTCTCTCCTAAAGTGTTTAGAATCCTATTTATATCTTCTTCTTTATTTATTTCTTTATTCCCCAAATCGTCAGATTGAAACTTAATTTCAAATTTTTCTTTGTTTTTATTTTCTCCATTTAAATTTAATGTCCAATATTCTTCAGGTTTAAAGCTTTTTATCTCTTCTTCTCTATCAATTATAAGCTTAGTGGCAACAGATTGCACTCGACCAGCACTTAATCCTTTTCTAACATTTTTCCAAAGAAGAGGACTGATTTGGTATCCTACTAATCTGTCTAAAACCCTTCTTGCTTGTTGAGCATCTACCAAATTTTGATTAATTTTTCTAGGTTTTTTTATTGCATTTTTAATGGTATTTTTAGTAATCTCATTAAATTCAATTCTACAGGGATTGCTTTCATCTATACCTAACGCTCTAGCTAAATGCCATGAAATTGCCTCGCCTTCCCTATCAGGGTCAGTTGCCAAATAAACATTTTTTGATTTTTTAGCCAGAGTTTTAATCTCTTTTAAAATAGGTCCTTTGCCACGTATCGTAATATATTGTGGCTCAAAATCATTATCTATATCAACCCCAAGTTTACTTTTTGGTAAATCAATAATATGTCCAACAGATGCTTTTACAACATAATTTTTTCCTAGGAACTTTTCTATTGTTTTTGCTTTTGCTGGCGATTCGACAATTACTAAGGATTTTGCCAATTTGTACACCTCCATTATGCTGTGATTTTTCCCTTAATTATTAGATAAAATCAAGCCTTTACATTATATCAATTTATTTCGATACTGTAAATGTTTTACCAGACATCTGATTTATATAGCCTTTAATTTCCAATATAGTTAGGATGGGACTCAGTTCCGATGCCTTCATTCCTGTTTCATTTATAATTAAATCAATATTTACAGGATTTCTTTTTATTATCTCATATATCATAGATTCTAATTTGCTTAATTCTTCCTTTGCAGATTGTTCTAGACTTTTTTTGCCTATGACATATTTATACTTAAGATTTTCGATTACATCATCAATTTCTAAAAGTATTCTAGCCCCATCTCTTATAAGCTTATTAACGCCTCTACTCTGCATATTATTTATATTCCCAGGAAGAGCATAGACATCTTTCCCTTGATCCAATGCATATTCTACCGTGATTAATGCACCACTTTTTTCTGAAGCTTCAATCACTATTACACCATCTGACAAACCACTAACGATTCTATTCCTAGCAGGAAAATTATGCTTTAAAGGAGGCATTCCTATAGGGTATTCTGAAATAATGCAACCATCTTGAATAATCTTTTCCATTAAATCTCGATTAGATGCTGGATAACATTGATCCAAGCCACAACCTAAAACACCAATAGTATATCCATGTCCTTCCAATGCTCCCTTATGTCCATAAGTGTCTATGCCCATGGCTAATCCACTAATTGTACCAACTCCCCATTCTGCCAACACTTTTGCAAATTGATACGCTGCCCATCTTCCATAAGCTGTTGATTTTCTCGAACCTACAATAGCGATCAATGGCATATGGAAATACTTTTTATTTCCTTTTATATATATTACAGAAGGTGTATCGTATATATTTTTAAGTTTTGTCGGATATTCCTCATCAAAAATTGTCAAAGCTGTTATATTATTGTCTGTTAAACTTTTAAAGATTTTACTAATATATTGTTCATTCCTATTTTCTATAATTTTATCAACTATTATCCCTCTACTATTTAAAGCATTCATTAAATGTTTCTTATCTGCTTTCCAAATTTCTTCCAAACTATTAAAATACTCAATTAATTTTTTTATATCCCTATTAGTAACCCCTTCTAAATGACTTAACCATACAATGATTTCACTTTGATTTAACCTCATTTAAATTCCCCCTACTAGCCCTTATGGAATTAATCCGTTTACATTTCTATATTGTAAGGCTTCTGCCAAATGATTTTCTGCAATAATATCACTACATTCTAAATCAGCTATAGTCCTAGCTACTTTTAGAATCCTACTATAGCCTCTAGCACTTAACTTCATCTTTTCAAAAGCTAAATCCATTAATTTTTGAGATGAAGGAGTTAATACACAGTATTTCTTTATTGCTGCTCCACTTAACTGTGAGTTAAATAAGTAGTTGGTTTTCTTATACCGATCTAGTTGAATATCTCTAGCCTTTTCCACACGCAATCTAATTTCTTTAGAAGATTCTATTTTTTTATCACTGATCAAATCCTTATATTCTACGGCTGAAGTTTCTACAATTAAGTCGATTCTATCAATAAGAGGACCGGATATCTTACTAACATATCTACTCACCTGAAAAGCTGTACATTTACACTCCTTACCAGAATTAGTTCCGTAGTAACCACAAGGACACGGATTCATTGCCCCTATCAACATAAAGTCTGCTGGGTAAGTATACGCGCCATTTACTCTTGATATATGGATATTCCTATCTTCTAATGGTTGTCTTAACACTTCCAATGCAGATTTATTGAATTCAGGTAATTCGTCCAAGAATAAAACACCATAGTGACTAAGAGAAACTTCTCCTGGCTTTGGAATTCTTCCTCCACCTGTTAATGCAACAACAGAACTAGTGTGATGAGGAGCTCTAAAGGGCCTCTTTTTAATCAAAGCTTCAGTGCTACTAAGAAGACCGGATACACTATATATCTTAGTAATTTCCAAAGCTTCATTAAAGGTAAGCTTCGGAAGTATAGACGGTAGCCTTCTAGCTGCCATTGTCTTGCCAGAGCCTGGAGGACCTATCATTAATAAATTATGATTTCCAGATGCAGCTATTTCTAATCCTCTTTTTAAATTTTCCTGACCGTGTAAATCTTTAAAGTCATCTCCAGTAAAGTCTTTACAATATTCATAGTTAGAATTGCCCATATAACTAGTTATCCTATGTTCACCCTTAAAATGCTCTACAACATCCTTCAAACTCTCTACTGGTATTATTTCTATTCCATCTACTATTTTAGCTTCTTCTAAATTTTCCCTTGGAAGTATTACTTTTTTAATACCTAGATCATACATCTCCAGCAATATTGGCAAAACTCCGTTTATTCTTTTCGTCTTTCCGTCCAATGATAATTCTCCGAGTACCAATGTATGATCCAGCTCTTCGATTGGAATCTGCATTGAAGCTCTTAAAATTCCTAAGGCTATAGGCAGATCGAATTGGCTTCCTTCCTTCTTTGTATCTGCAGGAGATAAGTTAATTGTAATTCTTTTTAAAGGAAAATCTAATTCGCTGTTTTTTATGGCTGCTCTGACTCTTTCCTTAGATTCTTTTATTGCCATATCAGGAAGTCCAACCACATTTACATTTGGTAGTCCATTCGCTATATCTACTTCAACATCTATCATAGTCACAATTAATCCTGTTATAGAACAAGTTTTTACCTTAGATAACATATCTACACTTCCCATTCACATATTCTACAATAACTATATGAACAGATTCTATAAGCACATTTTTTTTCCTTTATTTTTTTCATTTTTTTGCTATTTTTTTCAAAAAAATAGTAGCGTAGCTACTATTTTTAAAATCCATTTTCAATATGCTCTACTTTATACTTTTTATCCTTAATTCTTACTTCAATTACATCGAACCTATAGAGCCAACAATCATCATAAAGATTTTTATTTAATATGTACTGCTGAGACAATTTTTGTATTGTTTTTTGTTTTTTATAATTAACAGCTTCAGAAGGCACACCAAACTTATCAGAAGTTCTAGTTTTTACTTCAATAAATACAATAAGATTATTTTTTTTAGCAACGATATCTAATTCCCCAAGCTTGGTGCGATAATTACGATCCAAAATATAGTACCCCTTATTTTTAAGATAATCTACCGCTAGTTGCTCCCCTATTGAACCTATTTTTATATTCATAACCTTATCTCCATCATAATATTTTAGTTAAAAATGACTTTCTATGCATTGGACTTACACCATACTTTTTTAATGCTTCCCTGTGCGCTTTTGTTCCATAGCCTTTATTTTGCTTAATATCATAATTAGGATACTCCATATCCCACCTTTGACAAAGACGGTCCCTTAAAACCTTTGCTACTATGGAAGATACCGCGATGCCATGACTAACATCATCGCCTTTTATAATACCCATTTGTGGAATAGGCAAATCAATTTCTTCTGCATCTATTAATATATAGTCTGGACTAATATTGTTTTCATCTTTATCTTTAATAGATAAAACCGCTTTTTTCATAGCTAGTCTCGTAGCATTTTTAATATTAATCTTGTCTATAATCTCTGCAGAAACAGTACCTACTCCTATTGCAATTGATTTCTCCTTAATGATTTCATATAATTGTTCTCGTTTTTTAGGCGATAATTTTTTTGAATCTTTTACACCGTCTATGATTAGACCCTTTGGCATAATAACCGCAGCAGCCAAAACAGCTCCAAACAAACACCCACGACCTACTTCATCACAACACGCAATATATTTGTGTCCCATATCCCATATAGTATTTTCAATCTCTAGTGTAGGCATACAATCACCCCCCTTTATCTTTAATTTTGTACTATGGGCGTTCTAAAGAAATCCGTCCAATTCTTCCAGATCTAAACTCATCTAACAAAATGTTAGATATCCTTGAATAATCAATCTCATCGCCTTTTAAAATACACCCTCTATTTCTTGCAATATGGTCCATCATCTCTATAGTGGTTTCATACTCTTCATTAACCTTATATCTTTCTATTATTTTATCTTTATGATCATTCCATAGAATTTCTAATAACTTGTACGCTAATGTTTCAATATCCATTATTTGATCTTTAATAGCTCCTGTAAATGCTAAGTTTAGAGCAACCTCTTGATCTTCAAACTTAGGCCATAATATACCGGGTGTATCTAATAATTCCATATTTCCTTTTAATCTAATCCATTGTTTCCCCTTAGTCACTCCTGGTCGATCTCCAGTTTGAGTACTTTTTCTTCCAGCTAGTTTATTTATCAATGAAGATTTTCCTACATTAGGTATTCCTGCAATCATTACTCTTGCCGGTCTCGCTCTTCTACCTTTTTCAATTAACGCATCCATTTTCTCTTTTACAACTTTTTCACTTTCTTCTATCACTTGTCTTATACCTTCACCATTTATAGTGTTAACAGGTATAACTGTCATTTCTTTTCTCTTAAAATAATCAACCCATCTAGCTGTAATTTGCGGATCTGCTAGGTCAACTTTATTCAGTATAATTACCTTTGGCTTATTCCCAATTATTCCATCTATATCAGGATTTTTACTGCTCATTGGTATACGAGCATCGAGTAGCTCATAAACTACGTCTACAAGTTTTAGCTGCTCTTTTATTAACTCTTTCGTTTTTTTCATATGTCCTGGATACCAATTAATAATCATTATTCCCACTCCTTCCACAGTATATATTATAACAAAATCTTTTGAAAAATTTTTAGTGTTAATTTTGTTGTAACACAGTACGGATATTATGGCTTTATACAGTTTTACAAAGTTCATAATTTCCTATATATTATAAACAATAAAGGGACTGAATATCAGTCCCTTTGCATTAATATTTCTTCTTCTCTTTAATTTTGAATGCAGCCTTACCAATTCTATCACGTAGATAGTAAAGTCTCGCTCTTCTAACTTGACCACTTCTTACCACTTCAACCTTTTCAACTCTAGGAGAATGAACTGGGAATGTTCTTTCTACTCCTACTCCAGAAGCTATTCTTCTAACAGTAAAAGTTTCAGCTATTCCTCCACCTTGTCTCTTAATTACAATACCTTCAAATATCTGAATTCTTTCTCTTGTACCCTCTTTAATCTTAACGTGTACTTTAACAGTATCACCAGTACTAAAGTTAGGAACATTACTCTTCAATTGTTCGTTTGTAAGTGTTTTTAATATATCCATAATTATACCTCCTTCCTTCATAGACGTTCATATGTTTGTTTTATATAGAGGACCGTCCGTTCTACCTTGTACATTATATCATAGCTATATTAATATAACAACATATAATTTGTGAATATAATACTTATTTTTTTTCTTTAATATGATCCAAGAATACTTTATCCTTTTTACTAAGATTTACATGTTTTAGAAGATCCGGTCGTCTTTCATAAGTTAGCTCTAAAGATTTATTTCGTCTCCATTCATCTATCTTACTATGATTTCCAGAAGTAAGTATGTCCGGAACAATTCGCCCTCTAAATTCTCTTGGTCTAGTGTATTGTGGATATTCTAATAATCCAGAGTAAAAGCTTTCCTCCTCGAAGGACTTATCTTGAGATAGCACTCCCGGAATTAATCTAGATATAGCATCTATAATGACCATTGCTGGTATCTCTCCTCCAGTTAATACATAATCGCCAATGGATATTTCATCAGTAACAATCTCGTCGATGACTCTTTGATCAATTCCCTCATAATGACCACAAAGCATTATCAAAGAGTTTTCTTTAGAAAGTTCCACAGCCATATCCTGATCGAAGGTTTTTCCTTTTGGAGATAGATATATTACTCTAGTTTTTTTGCCTTCTTCCATACCTAACTCATGAACTATATGATCATAGCAATCTAGAATAGGTTGGGGAGTCATTACCATTCCTGGACCTCCTCCAAATGGATAATCATCAACTTTCTTATGCTTATTCTCCGCATAGTCTCGTATATTAATACAATCTATGTTTATGATATTATTTTCTCTTGCTCGCTGGATTATGCTATTGCCTAATGGTCCTGAAAACATTTCAGGAAATAAAGTCATAACCTTTATATTCATTCTATCATTCCTTCAATGGGATCAATAAATACCTTTCTCTTCTCTAAAGAAATTTCAGGTATGAATTTTTTAACCGCCGGAATCATAATTTCTTTATTGTTTTCTCCTTTAATAACATAAACTTCAGTAGGACCTGTTTGAATTATATCTGTTACGACGCCAATATATTCTTCTTTTAATGTGTATACCTCTAAACCAATAATATCAGAAATATAATGCGTATCATCTGGCAGTTCTCTTCGTTGGGTTTCATCGATAAGTAAATATTTATTCTTAAATTTTTCCACTAAGTTTATATCTTCATATCCCTTAAATGATAAAATAACAACAGTAGGCTTATATTTTATATTTTCAATATAGAACTTTTCTTTATATCCATCTACATAAACCCACTCTAATTCCTCAAATCTCTCCATATAGTCAGTAAGAGGAAGTACTTTTAAATCCCCTTTTATCCCATGAGTATTCGTTATTTTACCTACTCTTAGCATCTTTGCCATATATACATACACCCTTTTCTACTGTATATCCTTAATATTAAAATCTCACTACCCATCCTCAAAACTAGTATATATATAATAAGGACTAGGTTTCCCTAATCCTTATTGAATAATTTCAACAATTACCCTTTTATTCTGTTTTGTAGCAGCTGCTTTGACAACTGTTCTAATTGCCTTAGCAATCCTTCCCTGCTTACCTATTACCTTCCCCATATCATCTGGGGCAACCCTAAGCTCTATAATAATCGATTGATTACCTTCTACTTCAGTAACAGTAACTTGGTCAGGATTATCCACTAATCCTTTAGCAATAACTTCTACTAAATGACCCATTTGTATACCCCCTAGTAGGAATTATTCAATGATGCCATTCTTCTTAAATAAGTCTTTTACTGTATCTGTTGGTTGAGCACCATTTTTTAACCACTTTTCTGCTTTTTCATTGTTTATTTTGATTTCCTTTGGCTCAGAAACTGGATTATAATAACCGATTTCCTCGATGAATCTTCCATCTCTTGGAGATCTTGCATCAGCAACAACTATTCTGTAGAAAGGTTTCTTGTGTGCACCCATTCTTTTTAATCTAATTTTAACTGCCATTTTTTCACCTCCTTCAAAAATAAAACTTATTATTTACCGAAGAAAGGCATCCTGAATTTTCCGCCTTTTTTCGTGGATTTGCCCATATCTGCAAACTGTTTCATCATTTTTCTAGTCTGATCAAATTGCTTTAGTAGCTTATTTACTTGTTGCACAGAAGTGCCACTACCTGTTGCAATTCTCTTCCTTCTACTTCCATTAATTATACTCGGATTTTCTCTCTCATTCTTTGTCATGGATTGAATAATCGCTTTAACATAGACAAGTTCTTTTTCGTCCACATCTAATCCCTTAAGCTGCTTTCCGCCCATACCAGGAATCATTTCAAGAATTTGACTTATAGATCCCATCTGTTGTACTTGCTCTAATTGATCAAGAAAATCATCGAAAGTAAATTGTTGATTTTTGATTTTATTTTCCAGCTCTTTCGCTTTTTTAGCATCGAAATTTTCTTGAGCCTTTTCTATAAGACTGAGCATATCTCCCATGCCCAAGATTCTCGAAGCCATTCGATCTGGATGAAAGGGCTCTAAGTCATCTAACTTTTCTCCAAGTCCAGCAAACTTAATTGGTTTATTGGTAACTGCCCTAACGGATAAAGCAGCACCACCTCGAGTATCTCCGTCTAGCTTTGTTAAAATAACACCATCTATACCTAATTTTTCATTAAAATGCTCTGCTACATTTACAGCATCCTGACCGGTCATAGAATCTACTACTAAAAGAATTTCATGAGGCTTAACAGAAGTTTTTATATTCTGAAGCTCACCCATAAGATCCTCATCAATATGAAGTCTACCAGCTGTATCTATTAAAATTACGTCGTTTCCATGGTTAGTACCATGATCTATACCTGCTTTAGCAATATCTACAGGACTTTGTTTATCGCCCATTGTAAACACAGGAACTCCTACTTTTTCTCCTACAACCTGTAGCTGTTTAATAGCCGCTGGCCTATATATATCTCCTGCTATTAAAAGTGGTCTTTTCCCTTGTTTTTTCAACATACCAGCCAATTTACCAGTAGTTGTTGTTTTACCTGCACCTTGAAGTCCAACTAGCATGATAATAGTAGGTGGCTTAGATGAAAAATTAATTTTACTTTGAGCTTTTCCCATTAAGTCTGTTAGCTCTTCATTTACTATTTTAATTACTTGTTGTCCTGGGGTTAAGCTTTCTAAAACCTCAACTCCGACAGATCTTTCCTTAACCTTATTTACAAAATCTTTAACAACTTTAAAGTTAACATCTGCCTCTAAAAGTGCAAGTTTTACTTCCCTCATGGCTTCTGTTACATCTTTTTCTGTTAACTTACCCTTACTTTTTAATCGCTTAAAAGTATCCTGCAGTTTATCAGCTAACCCTTCAAAAACCATCCTTACACCTCCCCTAAATAAGGCTTAAGTATTTAGAAACCTATCTAATTCTATCTTTATTTCGTTAATTTGTTTTTGTAATTGCTCCGAACAAGAACTTAAATCCAGGTTCTTTTCTAAATCAATTACTTTATCTAATATTTCTAATATTTTTTCATTTTTTATCTTCAATAAATTTACAAAACCTATTTTTTCTTCGTACTGATACAGCAACTTTTCTGTTCTTTTTAACATATCATACACAGCTTGTCTCGATATATTAAATTCTTCAGCAATTTCACCAAGGGATAGATCTTGATTATAATAAAGATCTACTATGTCTCTTTGCTTTTCAGTTAATAATTGATTATAAAAATCATATAGAACCGATATTTCAACTGTTTTTTGTAACATATCAGCACTTCCTATTTATCATCTGTAAAGTATATTTGCTTTACAGGAGTTATTTTATACTAAAAATAAGCATGTGTCAAGTATTTTATTATTCTTCTCCAAATATTGCATTAACAAAGCTTTTAGGATTGAATTCTTGTAAGTCTTCCATTTTTTCACCTACACCAATCAGCTTAACAGGAACATCTAATTCCCTACTTATTCCTACAACTACTCCACCCTTTGCAGTTCCATCTAGCTTTGTTAGTATAAGTCCCGTAATTTGAGCTACTTCTTTAAAAGTTTTCGCTTGTTGAACAGCATTTTGGCCCGTAGTAGCATCTAGTACTAGTAATATTTCCTTTGATGAACCCTGGTATTCTCGGTCTACCACCTTAAATATTTTACCTAGCTCATTCATCAAATTCTTTTTATTATGAAGCCTACCTGCCGTATCGCAAATTAGAACGTCAATATTTCTTGCCTTTGCAGCCTGTATCGCATCATATATAACCGCAGCAGGATCTGACTCTTCTTGGTGTCTTATTACATCTACACCAACTCTGTCCCCCCAAATTTTTAATTGATCAATGGCTGCTGCCCTAAAGGTATCTCCAGCAGCTAGTAAAACCTTCTTACCTTCGCTCTTAAAACGATGTGCCATTTTTCCAATAGAAGTAGTTTTTCCTACACCGTTTACACCTACTACCAAAATAATAGCTGGCGATGGTTCAATGTTAATCTTTGGATCCGGCAGTTCTTCTAATATTTCTGTTAGCTTATCCATAAGTAGTTTTTTTACTTGAGAAGGATCAGTTACTTTTTCCTTTTTAACCCTAGCTTTTAAATCTTCTACTATTTCCATTGTTGTCTGAACACCAATATCTGATGTTATTAAAATCTCTTCAAGCTCTTCAAATAAATCTTCATCTATCTTCTTATAGGATTTAAGTAGATTATCTACTCTATCCGTAATACCACTTTTTGTTTTGGCAAGTCCTTCCTTCAATCTATTAAATAAATTAAACTTAGGTTTAGTTTCTTGAATTTCTTCTGTGTTCTCATCACTTTCAATATCTTCTTCTACTTCTTCTTCATATATTTCATCTTGCACTTCTACTATTTCTTCCATTTCTTCTTCATATATTTCAGCTTGTTCTTCTACTATTTCTATTTCAGCTTCTTCCTCAGCTTTACCTTCAACGTTTTCTATAACTTCTTCCTCAATATTTTCATCAAATCTTTCTTCAACTTCCTCTTCGAAGCTTTCTTTAACGTCTACTATTTCTTCTACTCCTTCTATTTGATCTGCATCATACCTATCTTGTACTTCCTCCTGTAATTTTTTTTCTTTTTCCTTATCTCTTCCTGTAATCTTGTTAATAAATTTTTTAAACATAGTACTCCTCCTAACTTGCTATTTCATCTTTTTTATTATCCGATAGTTTTACTGAAACCAGACTTGAAACACCGCTATCTTCCATGGTTACTCCATATAGTGCATCAGCACTTTCCATAGTTCCTTTTCTATGGGTAACAACTATAAATTGAGTATCACTAGATAATTCTTCTAAAAACTGAGCATATCTATATACATTAGCATCATCCAGAGCTGCTTCTATCTCGTCCAGTATGCAAAATGGACTTGGCTTTACTAACAAGATTGCAAATAATAAAGATATCGCTGTTAAAGCTCTCTCTCCCCCTGAAAGAAGAGATAATGTTTGAAGTTTTTTTCCTGGTGGCTGAGCTATTATATCAATACCACATTCCAATACATTTTCTTCATCCTCTAAAATCAAATCCGCTTTCCCACCACCAAAAAGCTTAGAAAAAACATTGTTGAAATTCTCTTTAATAATTTTAAACTGATCTAAGAATTGTTTTTGCATAGTTATTTCCATATCACTAATTACTTTAACCAAGGATTTCTGTGCTTGATTCAAATCCTCCTGTTGGTCTTTTAGAAAATCATATCTTTCTCTTATCTTCTCATATTCATCTATAGAATCTAAGTTGACTGTACCGAGTCCTTTTATCTTATCCTTAAGCACTTTTATTTCTTTACTAGCGTTACTAGTATCAGGAATTTCTTCCTTAAGATTTAAAGCTTCATTATAGGTAAGTTCATATTCTTCCCAAAGCTTAGTATAATAACTTTGCTGTTGCATTTCTAATCTGGTCCTTTTTACATCCAATTTATGCATACTATCCTGAAGCTCTAACAAGATAGACTCCACTTGCTTTAATAATTTCTTATATTCTGTTTCTTTAACTAAATGATCTTCTTTATTCTTTCTATGCTTCTTTAATTCAGACTCATATGCTTGCAATTTAGACCATAAGTCCTTCAATTCCTTATCTAAGGCATTAATTTCATTCTCACATAATATTTTAGTATTACTATTCTCTTTTAATTGATTTTCTTTATTTAATATAGTTTTTTCATTATCCTTAATCATTTCTTGTAACCGCTCAATATCTATTAAAAATGATTTTTTTTGCTCCTCTGCAGTAGCTAATTGAACCTTATATCCAGTTAGCATATTATTCATATGATCTAGTTGTTGCTTCTTCTCAACTAAATCCCGCTGATTATAACTTACTTTAGCTTTAGTCTTTTCAATTTCTGATTCTAAATTTTTTATTTCATTTTCAATGTTCGCATACCTACCTATAGTCTCTTTTTTTGTATTCTCTATTTGTCTAATTTCATTTTCAGAATGATTGTATAAATTTTTTATATCCATTCTCTCTTTGTTACATTGCTCAATGCTATTGCCTATTGTAGCAATCTTTATTCTGTTTTCCTGCAAGTTATCATTTAAGGATTCTATTTCACCTAGGACCTCTTTTATTTCTTTATCAAAATTTGAATATTCTTCGTTTTTTATGATAAGCTGTTTTTTAACAGTATCTATTTCATCAATTAATTCCTCTAGTTCTCTTTTTCTACCTAAAATGCTTGTACTCTTACTAGAAACACTTCCTCCCGTTAACGAACCTCCTATATTTAAAATATCACCATCTAGTGTTACAATTTTAAATTTATGCTTAAGTCGCTTAGCAAGTTCTATTCCTTTTTCTAGGTTCGGCACAATAAGCACTCTAGATAGTAAGCTGGAAAAAATATTTTTGAAATCCTCATTAAATATAATCACATTTAAAGCGATCTCACAATCTTTAAAGCTTTTAATAATATTCAGTTCTTCATTAGTAATATATCTTTCTTGTATCGTTGTTAATGGAAGAACTGTAATTCTACCTAAATTATATTTTTTTAAATATTCGATTAACCGCTTACCATCCTTCTCTTCCTTACTTACAATATGTTGAAGCGCTGGCCCTAGGGCTGTCTCTACAGATACTTCGTATCCCTTTGGTACTTGAATTAGATCCGCAACCGCTCCAAATATTCCATTTCCTAGCTCTTTGTCTTTATTACAAGCATTTAGTATGTTTTTTACACTTTTATTAAAACCTTCATGCTCTTTTTCCATTTCTTCTATAATGTTTTTTCTAGTTTCCTTATTCCTAAGTTTATTTTGAAGATCATTAACCTCAATGGAGATTTTATTTAGATGTTTAATTAAATCATTTTTCCTATCCGTGTTTTGGTTAATATTTTCCCCTATACTTTTACTGTATGTTTCTAATTTATTTAAATCCTCTTTAAGACAACTAAGTTCTTTCTCTTTTTCCGAAACTCTATTCTTATATCCATCATTCTCAAGCTTTACCTGCTCCAATCTATCTTCCATTGTATCTAACAATGTCTTTAAACTTCTCGATTCACTTTTCCGATCAGATATATCATTAATTGTATCTATAATAAAAGCCTTAGAGTCTTCTACATCCTTTTCTCTTTTAGAACTAATATCATATAAATCAGCATATTCCTGATCCTGATTGTTAAGATATTCTTTAATATTATCTAGTTCAGAACAGATTTCTTTAAAGTCCCCTAGCTTTTCCTCTAGTTTTAGAGAGACTTGTTCCTGGGCATCTTGAGTTTCTTTTATTTCTATTTGGATTCTTTTAATATTTATATTGTTATTATTTGATTGTTCTTTTTTTAAATTAATTTGACCTTCTATTTTTTCAATGTTTTTTTGAATATTATAGTACTCATCCTGTTTATCAGATATTTGAGCATTACACTGATTAATTAAATTCTCTAATTCTTCTAAGTTCGTACTGTAAATATTTTTTTCACCTTGTTGCTCTTCTATAGATTTTTTAAGCACATTTATTTGTTCATATATATGCTTTAATTCACCATCTATTTTATCTATCTCTTTAATGAAAAGATTTACTTCTAATTTTAATAATTTTTCTTTTAGCACTTTAAATTCTTTGGCCTTTTTACTTTGTCTTTCCAAAGGTCCTAATTGACCTTCTAACTCGTTTATTATATCTAAAACTCTCAACAGATTTTCTTTTGTTGAAGAAAGTTTCTTCTCAGCCTCATCTTTTCTAGTTTTATACTTTACTATTCCAGCGGCTTCTTCAAAAATTTGCCTTCGATCCTCAGATTTATTGCTTAAAATTTCATCTATTTTTCCTTGTCCTATGATTGAATATCCATCCTTACCAATACCAGTATCCATTAGTAATTCTCGTACATCTTTGAGACGACAGGATGATTTATTTAAATAGTATTCACTCTCTCCCGATCTATAGACCCTTCTTGTAATTCTTAATTCATCATAATCTATTGGCAAGGTCTTAGCACTATTATCCAAGGTTATGGACACCTCTGCCATTCCTAGTGGTTTACGATTAGCTGTTCCTGAGAAGATAACATCTTCCATCTTACTTCCTCTGAGTGTTTTTGCGCTTTGTTCTCCCAACACCCAGCGTATCGAATCGGAAATATTACTTTTTCCACTACCGTTAGGACCAACAACACCTGTAATACCAGACTCAAAATTTATTTCTATTTTATTAGCAAAGGACTTAAATCCCTGAATTTCTAATTTTTTAAGTTGCACATATATCCCCCCAAGCACTAATGCTACAAATTAAAGCTACTGAAATATTTTAACATAATTATTGTATTATCTCTATATCCACATCCCCTTGACAAATATTATTTCGAGGAAGAATTGTAATCTTTTTAAACCCATATTTATCTTCTAAGTAACGCTTATTAGACTGATTGTATCCCGAAACCTTTGAGCATTCTTTTTGATTGCAGTATATAATTAAGGTTTTTTCGCGTAGATTTCCCTTATTTATTATTTTATCTTCTATAGTATCTTTAAAAATTTCAGTTTCTACAATTTCTCTAAAAGCAGGATGGTAAGGTCCTGCTACAACGCCTCTTCCAACGGATATTTCCTCTGTGGCCTGCAAACCTAAGCGAATAATTGGTATTTCATGTTTGTTAAACTCTAAAACTAGCTGTTTACACAAATAAACAGCCTCATTAAGGCTGATTGGGCTGTAATCACCATCTAGATATAACTTTTCTAACAGAGTATCTTTTATAACTATAGTTGGATAAATTCTAACAAAATTAGGTTTACAATCAATAATATCCTTTGCTGTATCTAGAAGTTTTTTTTCCGTATCCCCATATAATCCTACCATCATCTGAAGTCCAAGCTGAATTTTTCTTTCCTTTATTAAAGATACAGCCCTAAATACATCTTTTTTTGAATGTCCTCTATTATTTAATTTTAAAACATCATCATCTGTAGATTGCACACCTAATTCAATTATTGAAACACCATACTCTACCAACAAGTCAAGAATTTCTTCATCTATATAGTCCGGTCTTGTTGAGATACGAATATCCTCAATTAAACCTCGACTTTTCTTATCATAAGCAATGGTTAAAAGCTGTCTTTGTTGTTCCTTAGGTAAACCAGTAAAACTTCCTCCATAAAAGGCTATTTCCTTGATTCGATCTGTATTTTTTAGGTTTTCTAGCTGCACATTTATTATTTCAGAAACCGTATCTGCAGTTACATCTGTTCCTGTACCCGCTATTTTTTTTTGGTTACAAAAACTGCAGTCGTGAGGACAACCTCTATGAGGAATAAATATTGGAATAATAGCTTTACTTTTTCTCATGTTTCATATCCACCTTTTCCAATGCACTTTTAGCAGCCAGTTGCTCTGCTTCCTTTTTACTTTTTCCATGACCAATGCCCAGGCACATATTTCCTAGAACTATTTCTACTTCAAAAGTTTTATTATGATCCGGTCCAGTTTCCCCTACTACTCTATAGCTTATTTTCTCATCATATTTGCTCTGTAATAACTCTTGCAGATCTGTTTTGTAGTCCCTAAAAAGATTACCCTCACTAGCTAATTCTATGCTATGTGACAACATATTCAAAATAAACTTACCAGCTATGTCCATTCCACCATCTAAATATAATGCGCCTATGACTGCTTCAAAAGCGTCTGCAAGTATGGATACTCTTTCTCTTCCACCTGTTACTTCTTCACCTTTTCCTAATAATAAATATCTTCCTAAGTTTATTTCCTTTGCCTGATTTGCTAAAGATGGTTCACATACAACATTAGCTCTAACCTTTGTAAGTTCCCCTTCCGGTAAATTTTTATATTTCAAATAAATGTATTCACTAACTACAATACTTAAAACAGAATCTCCTAAGAATTCTAGCCTCTCATTATTTTGAACATGTTTTTTTCTATACTCATTCGTATATGAACTATGGGTCAAGGCTTCATTTATAATATTTATATTTTTAAATTCATATTTTATTGTATTTTGAAATTCTTTTATTTCTTCTATCCGATTATTATGTAATTTCATGTTCTACCTCCGTATAACCAAGTTTCCTTTATTGTACTACGTTATGAGCTTCATTGCAAAAATAAAATTTGTTCCTTAGCACTCACAAACTTTATAGCACACTCAATTTAAAACTCTATTTTAAATTTCAAGTGCTTAAAATAAAATTTGTTCGTTTACACTTACAGACTTTATGCGTCGCTCACTTGAAAACTCCGTTTTAAATTTTAAATACTCAAAAAAATATAGGAAGATTTTTTCCTTCTTCCTATAATAAGTATATTTATATGAGACTATTCATATTTTTTAAAAATAATGGTTGCATTGTGGCCACCAAAGCCCAAAGAATTCGAAAGGGCATAATTAACATTTCGTTTCTTAGCAACATTCGGAACATAATCTAAATCGCATTTTGGATCTGGTGTTTCGTAATTTATTGTAGGGTGCAATGTGCCCTCACCAATAGACATAATACATACAATTGCCTCTATTCCGCCAGCTGCACCTAAAAGATGGCCTGTCATAGATTTAGTAGAGTTAATAGATAATTTATATGCATGATCTTTAAATACACTCTTAATTGCTTCCGTTTCAAATTCGTCATTATAAGGAGTGCTTGTTCCGTGAGCATTGATATAATCTATTTTTTCCGGAGTAATTTCTGCATCTTTTAATGCATTTACCATGGCTCGTGCACCACCTTCACCATTCGGTGCAGGTGATGTAATATGAAAAGCATCTGCGCTACTACCATAACCTACGATTTCTCCATAGATCGTAGCACCTCTTTTAATCGCATGGTCTAACTCTTCTATTACAAGAATTCCAGCACCTTCTCCCATTACAAATCCATCTCTATTTGCATCAAAAGGTCTACTAGCGCCTTGTGGATTATCATTATAAGTTGACATAGCTTTCATGGAGCAGAATCCTGCCATAGATAGTGGTGTAATAGATGCTTCCGTACCTCCAGTAATCATTATATCCGCATCAGAGTTTTGAATAATTCTAAAGGCTTCTCCAATGGCATTGGTAGCTGATGCACAGGCAGTAACCACAGTTTGATTAGGCCCTTTTGCGCCAAGAGCTATGGATACTTGACCTGAACCAATATTGGATATCATCATTGGAATAAAAAGAGGACTTATTCTATTTGGACCCTTTTCAAATAGTTTTTTACTCTGCTCTTCTAATGTCTCCATTCCACCGATTCCAGAGCCAAGAACAACACCGAAGCGTTCTGCATTAACATTGTCTATCTCTAACTTTGCATCCTCTACTGCAATCTTTGAAGCAGCTACAGCAAATTGCGTAAATCTATCCATTCTTTTAACTTCTCTTTTTTCAATATAATTCTCAGGATTAAAGTCTTTTACTTCACCTGCAATTTTAGTAGCAAACTCAGCAGCATCAAACCTAGTAATATAATCAATTCCAGAGATACCAGATACTAAAGAGTTCCAAAATTTTTCTTTTCCAATTCCAACAGGAGTAATACACCCCATTCCTGTTACAACAACTCTTCTTTTCATAATGCACACTCCTTCATTATAAAATCCCGACTAAATCGGGATTAAATTTACTATTTATTTGATTCTACATAATCAACAATATCACCAATATTTTTAAATTTCTCAGCTTCATCGTCTGGAATTTCAATACCAAATTCATCCTCAATTCCCATAACAATTTCAACTGCATCTAATGAATCTGCTTCCAAATCCTTCATTAAAGAAGTACCTCTAGTAATTTCACTAACATCCTCTATTCCTAATTGATCCCCAATAATTTTAACAACTTTTTCAAATGACATATAAATTCCTCCAATTTTTTTATTTTATTTTTATTTTAAAACTACATTGCCATTCCACCATCTACGTGAATCACTTGACCGGTAATATAGTTAGCACCATCACCACTTAAAAACACAGCTAAATTTGCAATATCTTCAGGTCTACCATATTTTTTCATCGGAATTACTTCCACCATAGCTTCCTTTACCTTATCAGGCAGGGCATTTGTCATATCTGTTTCAATAAATCCTGGTGCAATGGCATTTACCGTAATATTTTTTCCTGCTACTTCTTTTGCAAGTGATTTTGTAAAACCAATAACACCGGCTTTGGATGCACAATAATTTACTTGACCAGGGTTCCCTACAACACCTACTACTGATGATAAATTAATAATCCTACCATGTTTTTGTTTTATCATTTTTCTAAGGACTGCTTTCGTGCATAGGAATACACCCTTTAAGTTTATATCCATTACCTGATCCCAGTCCTCTTCTTTCATTTTGATAACTAAGTTATCACGTGTAATTCCTGCATTGTTAACTAAAATATCAATACCATCAAACACTTCTTCAATTCTATCCATCATTTCTTTTATTTCTTCTGTTCTAGAAACATTTGCTTTAATGGCTAAGGCTTTAACATTAAAGCTTTCAATTTCCTCTACAACCTTAAGCGCCCTTTCTTCATTACTTGTATAGTTTATAATAACATTGGCGCCCTCGTTAGCTAGGGCTAAGGCAATTGATCTACCTATTCCTCTAGATCCGCCTGTTACTAAGGCTGTTTTACCTACTAGATTCAAATTTACACCTCCAATTTTGCTTGTAATAATTCCTTAAAGCTATTAACGTCCTCTACATTATAAGTTTTTACCTTCTTCTCTTTTGTTTTAGCTATTCTTTTTATAAAAGAAGATAATGCGTTACCTGGGCCAATTTCTATAAAATGATCTACTCCTTCATTTAACATTAATGAGATAGAGTCTTCCCATAGTACAGATTTGCTTATTTGCTGAACTAAAGATGGTATAACCTTAATTCTAGAAGATAATATGGCTGCTTCTACATTAGTTACAATAGGAACCTGAGGATCATTAATTTCCAATAGTTCAAGATCTTTCTTTAACTTTTCACCAGCTCCTCTGAGTAAACTACAGTGAAAAGGTGCGCTAACTGGTAATATAACAGCCTTTTTAGCTCCAAGGTCAACTGCCATTTTAACAGCAGCCTCTACTGCTTTTACTTCACCAGAAATAACTATTTGACCTGGACTGTTATAGTTTGCTGCCTCAACGATTCCATATTGCTTCGTGTTTTCTATACATAATTGCAATTGCTCTCTATCTAATCCTAAAATAGCTGCCATGGTACCTACTCCCATAGGCACTTCTTCCTGCATATACTTCCCTCTATTTTTTACTAATCGAACTGCATCTTTAAAGGAAAGCACTTTAGATTTAACTAATGAAGCATACTCACCTAAGCTTAAGCCTGCAGTTATACTGCAGTCAAAACCCTCATTTTCCAATACCTTTAACATCGCAATTGAAGTAGTTAGAATAGCAGGTTGGGTATTCTCCGTCTTCATTAATTCATGTTCTGGTCCTTCAAAACAAAGTTTTTCCATATCCGTATTTATTTCATTGCTAGCTTCATCAAAGATACTCTTGGCAATAGAAAAGTTTTCGAAAAAATCTTTTCCCATTCCTACATATTGGGCACCTTGACCCGGAAAAACAAATGCTATTTTCCCCACGGTTATTCCTCCCTATTAAGCTTACTCACAAAAGCAAGTTGCTTCTGTGCATCTAATATAATTTCTTCTATTATTTCCTTACATGGCTGAATTTTAGAAACCATACCAGCAATCTGGCCTGCCATTACAGATCCATTTTCTACTTCTCCATCAATTACTGCTATTTTAAGCTTACCTTGACCTAATTTCTCTATTTCTTCTGCAGTGACTCCATCTTTCTCTAATTTATTAAAGTCTCTTGCTAATTTGTTCTTTAGGACTCTTACAGGATGTCCCGTTACCCTTGCAGTAACAACTGCATCTCTATCCTTAGCATCAATTATTTTTTGTTTATAGTTAATGTGAGCTATACATTCTTCAGCACAAACAAATCTTGTTCCCATCTGTACACCTTCGGCACCTAAGGATAGGGCTGCCAGTAATCCTCTGCCATCTCCAATTCCTCCAGCTGCGATAACAGGTATACTAACTGCGTCCACTACCTGTGGTGTTAGTGCCATTGTAGTAAGCTCTCCTATATGTCCACCGGCTTCAGTTCCTTCCACTACTAATGCATCTGCACCTAAAGCTTCCATTCTTTTTGCAAGTGCAACAGATGGAATGACAGGAATAACCTTTGTACCAATATTTTTAAATTTTTCCATAAATCTGCCAGGGTTTCCTGCACCAGTTGTAACTACTGAAACCCCATATTTACAAACAATATCTACTACTTCATCAACAAAGGGGGATAATAGCATAATGTTTACACCAAATGGTTTATTCGTCATTTTTTTTATTTTTAGAATTTCCCTCTCTACAACTTCTCCAGGAGCATTCCCTGCACCAATCATGCCCAATCCTCCTGCTTCTGAAACAGCGGCAGCAAGTTCAGCCGTAGCAACCCAAGCCATGCCACCCTGTATAATAGGATATTCAATATTTAATATTTTACAAATTCTTGTTTTAAACATGCATTTACCTCCCATACAATATGAAACCTAGTACCACTAGTAATTGATAATATTACTAGACAAGAACTATTTTGCCCATCTAATTACAGAGGAGCCCCATGTTAAGCCTCCACCAAAAGCAACTAAAGTTACGATTTGCCCTTCTTTAATTTTGCCTTGTCTAACAGCTTCATCTAAAGCAACTGGAACAGAGGCTGCAGACATATTGCCATAATTATTTAAGTTGACATGTACTTTGCTGATATCTAGATTAAGCCGCTTTGCGGCAGCCTCTATAATTCTTATATTAGCTTGGTGGGGAACCATATAGTCGATGTCCTCTAAACTAAGACCACTATTTTCAATGGCTTGCAAAGCAGATTTTGCCATAATTCTTACAGCAAATTTAAAAACCTCACTTCCATCCATTTGCACATAATGCAAGTTGTTACTTACAGTTTCAATAGATGTTGGCATTCTAGATCCACCTGCTGGCACTGTTAAATAATCTCCACCAGCTCCATCCGCTCCTAGACTGCTCGATAGTATTCCATACCCATCTTTCACTGGTTGCAATACAACAGCTCCAGCCCCATCTCCAAATAAAACACAGGTGTTTCTATCATTCCAGTTAAGGATTTTACTTAAGGTTTCAGCCCCAATTACTAACACATTTTTATATAAACCAGTTTTAATGAACTGTTCTCCAATTGTCATGCCATAAATAAAGCCTGAGCATGCTGCTTCAATATCAAAAGCTACAGCATTTTTTGCTCCTATATTCTTTTGGACGATACAAGCTGTAGAAGGAAAAGCCATATCTGGCGTTACTGTAGCCACTACAATTAAATCGATATCATCAGGGGATAAGCCTGCAGCTTCAATTGCTTTAATAGCAGCACCTGTAGCCAAATCTGATGTAGCAGATTTATCGTCAGCAATCCTACGCTCTGATATTCCTGTCCTAGTTATAATCCACTCATCAGTTGTATCTACCATATTTTCTAGTTCAAAATTAGTTCGTATTTTCTCTGGAAGATAACTTCCTGTGCCCGTGATACCAACTGAAATAAATTTATTCAAGTGTATCAACTCCTAAACTAGTAATTTCACTAGCAATGTCTTCAATTACATTATTATTAATAAATTTAATCGACTGTCTTACTGCGTTTTTTATAGCTTTTCCATCGGAACTTCCGTGAGCTTTGATTAATACACCTTTAACACCTAAAAGTGGTGCTCCGCCATATTCAGCATAATCAATTTTCTTTTTAAAATCTTTTAGACTAGATTTCAAAATAAGTGCGCCAATCTTTCTAAAAGTGTTCTTAAAAAACTCTTCCTTTAACATACTAAAAATAGAAGATGCTAAACCTTCAGTTAGCTTTAGAATAACATTACCAGTAAATCCATCACATACAATAACATCTGCATATCCACTAGGTATATCTCTAGCTTCCACATTCCCTTGAAAATTAAAGGGACCTTCTTTACAAAGGGCATGCGCTGCTTTTACAAGATCGCTTCCCTTTTCTTCTTCTATTCCAATATTAACAGTGCACACCCTTGGTTTTTTAATACCAAGCACCTTTTCAGCATAGATACTACCCATCATTCCAAATTCCAAGAAATTTCTAGGTTTGCAATCAGCATTAGCACCTGCATCTATAAGTACAGAAACCCCTTTAGTTGTTGGATATACAGGCGCAAGAGCCGGACGATCTATTCCCTTAATTCTTCCTAACACCAGTAATCCTCCCGCTAATAATGCTCCCGAATTTCCAGCTGATATAATAGCATCTGCTTTCTTTTCTTTCACCAGTTTCAATGCTACAACCATGGAAGAATCTTTTTTCTTTCTAATAGAAATTACAGGTTTATCTTCATTTGTAATCCTTTCACTACAGTGAACTATTTCAATTTTTTCCTTTGGATATTCATATTTTGCTAATTCACTTTCTATCATAGGTTGGTTACCTGTTAAAATAATATTGACATCATAACTCTTAACAGCCTCTACTGCTCCTTGAACCGTAACAAATGGAGCATGATCTCCTCCCATTGCATCAATAACGACTTTCATATTTGGCCTCCTTATCTACTTTTTATTATTACCAATATGAACTTACCCCTAAATACTTGTATTTGGTTAACGTATACTTTAACATGTACAAAATGATTGTTACCCCTAACTCTGGTAACTTCAGCTTTAGCTATCAGTTTGTCACCCGCACTTACAGGGCTTAGATATTTAATATTAGAAACTCCCGTTAATGCTACTTCTGCATCTACTACAGCCATAGCTAATGATTCAGCCTGGGAAAAAATATGATGGCCTCTCACTATATTCGTTTTACTAAAAGCCATTTCAGCCGTTGTCTCTAAAATAGATATCCCGCTAGTTCCTAGATTTAAATCAACCAACTCTCCAACAATTTCAGTACCAACTATACTACGAACCTTTTCATAGTTTTTTTCTGCAACATTTTTAATACGTTGTCTAAGTTCAGGAATCCCCAGTTCTAGTCGATCTAGTCGAATCGTTTGTATACTAACTTTAAAAGCTTCCGATAAATCTTCATCCGTTACAAACGGATCTTCCTTTAATAATTCCAATAACTTACTTTGTCTGTTGGTTTTGCTTAGTTTTATAGTTTTATTCAATATAGTCACCTCGACTTAGTACTAAAAATTAGTACCTGGTTATAATATAAAGTATACATTCTATTTTTAAAAAAATCAAGTATTATATATTTTTTTAAAAAATATTTTACATTAGATATCTTTATGTAATAGTAATATCTAAATTAGAATAAAAAAATAGTAATGCACTACATTCATAAATGTATACATTACTATTTTTCCTATATTTATATAATATATTATTGAGCTGCAACAACCTCTTTGTTTTTGTAATATCCACATTCAGGACATACTCTGTGAGGTAACTTTGGCTCGTGACACTGTGGGCATTTTACAACACCTACTGCAGTATATTTTGAGTTAGCAGCTCTTCTCATATTTCTTTTAGATTTTCCAGTTTTTCGCTTTGGTACCGCCATGCTTAACACCTCCTTAATCTTGTTCTAACAATTCCTTAAGCTTAGCTAATCTAGGATCCAGATATTCATTTTGAGATTGCTCATTTTCATAACAATCGCATGAACTATCTTTTAATTTTTTGCCACAGATTGAGCAAAGCCCTTGACAACTTTTATCACATACAAGTTTCATTGGAATGTTCATGATAATATTTTCTTTTATTAATTCATCAAGATCCACAGTGCTTTCTTTATAATAAATTATATCTTCATCTAACTCTTCAACAGGAGGAGTAGATGAATTATCACGAACAAACTCTGCATTTATACTTGATTTAAATTGATAGGTAAAGGATTCAAGACACCGACTACAGTTTACCTGCATATCTGCTTTAATTCCTAAATTTATATACAGCCTATCATCAATTACATATATTGTACCATTCACATCAACAGGTGACACTACATTTATGATATCACCATAATAATCAATGGTATCAAGATCTAAGGCGAAATCTAAATTTAGGGTTTTCTTATCCCCTTTTTTCATATTATCTATATCAAATTTCATAGCCATCACCTCGATCATATCGCTAAGATTGATTATACAAATGATTTTTTTGTTTGTCAAGTATTTTATCTTGATAGCAAAGAGTTCTATTATTGCAACTACATTAAGTTTTCTTAATATTAAATTTCAAAAGGTAGGAAGCCCTACCCTTTAATATTATTTTACTATATTTTTAGTTTCACGTGCAATAGCAAGCTCTTCATTTGTAGGTATTAATAATACTTTAACCTTAGAATCATCCGTACTTACAATTCTTTCTTTTCCTCTTACATTATTCTTCTCGTCATCAATTTTTATTCCTAAGAATTCAAGGTTCTTGCAAACCTCTTTACGTGTATCAGGAGAGTTTTCTCCTAATCCAGCTGTAAATACGATTGCATCTACCCCACCCATTTCAGCAGCATAAGAACCAATGTATTTAGTAACCTTCTTGTGATATACATTAAGTGCTAATTGAGCTCTTTCATTTCCTTCTTCAGCAGCTTGTTCTATATCTCTAAAGTCACTACTAACTCCTGAGATTCCTAAAACTCCAGACTTTTTATTCATTATTTCATTAACCTGTGCGCTAGATAGATTCTCTTTTTCCATTAGAAACGTAATAATTGCAGGATCTATATCACCACATCTTGTTCCCATAGCTAGTCCCTCTAATGGAGTAAAGCCCATACTTGTATCTACAGATTTTCCACCATCTACAGCAGTAATACTTGCACCATTTCCTAAGTGACAAGTAATTATTTTTAAATTTTCAATAGGATTTCCAAGAATTTCGGCAGCTTTATTAGCTACATATTTATGAGATGTTCCGTGGAATCCATATCTTCTGATTCTATGTGTTTCATACAATTCATATGGCAGTGCATATATAAATGAGTCATTAGGCATTGTTTGATGGAATGCAGTATCAAACACACCTACCATTGGAACATTTGGTAGTATTTCTTCACAAGCGTAAATTCCCATTAAATTTGGTGGGTTATGTAATGGAGCAATATCGGAGCATTTTTCTAATGCTTTTTTTACTTCCTCTGTTATAAGCACTGAATCTGAAAATTCCTCACCACCATGAACTACACGATGACCAACTGCAGATATTTCATCCATTGATTTAATAGCCCCATAGTTAGGATCTACTAATGCATTTAGCACAATTTGAATTGCTGCCTTATGGTCGTCCATTTTTTCTTCGATAACAACTTTATCTTTACCGATAGTTTCATGTTTAACCACAGAACCTTCAATTCCGATTCTTTCAGCTAAACCCTTTGCTATTACTTCTTCATTTTCCATATTAATAAATTGATATTTTAATGAAGAACTACCACAGTTCACTACTAAAATTTTCATTGAATACCCTCCTTGTTTTTATATATATATTCTATGTATTTTGTATAACATAAAACTGTAACATATCAATCATAATAAATTATTATGATATTTTCAAGTTTTTTTAACATTTTTTTAATAAATTAATATTTAATTTTAAGTCTTACCAAAATCAGTATTATTTATTAAAATAATAATATAAAACTTTTTGGAGGTACTATGAAAATTTTAGGTCTAATTACAGAATATAATCCTTTCCACAATGGGCACTTATACCATTTAAAAAAATCTAAGCAACTTACTGGCGCTACACATACCATCGCAGTAATGAGTGGTAATTTTTTACAAAGAGGAGAACCTGCCATAATTCATAAATGGGAACGAGCTAAAATGGCAGTAAAATCCGGTGTAGACTTAGTGATTGAAATCCCTACACCCTATGCATGTGCCACCGCAGAGTTATTTGCATATGGAGCTATCAGCTTACTTGATAATTTAGGCGTTGTTGAATGCATTAGCTTTGGTAGTGAAATTGGAAATATGAATATATTGTTTGAAATTGTTGATGTGCTAACAAATCCTTCTTCTGAATTTGAAGAAATATTAAAGAGTTGCATTAACTTAGGTTCTACATTTCCTGTTGCTAGGTCTATGGCTATAGTTCAATATTTTAAAGAAGTAAAAGGATATAATGAAGAAAACTTAAATTTAATAAGTAGTATTATGAAAAATCCTAACAATATTTTAGGTATTGAATATTTAAAAGCCCTTAAGCATCTTAACAGTTCAATTATACCCTATACTATATTAAGAAAATCTGCACACTATCACAGTAAAGATATCAGTAATTCTGATATTGCAAGTGCTACTGCAATTAGGGAGCATCTTTTTAATAAAAAGGATCTAATGGAAATTAGTTCCGTTGTCCCTGAAAATACTTTTAATATTTTATCTGCTTCTATAGATAAAGATATGGCGCCTATTTTTCATACAGATTTTCAGCAAGCCATATTAGCCATATTAAGACGAAGTAATTTAGATGATATGAAAAATGTTTTTGATGTAGTGGAAGGGTTAGAAAATAAAATCTATACATGCTCAAATAACGCAAATACATTGGACGAGCTTTATAATTGCATTAAAAGCAAACGATATACCTTGACAAGAATCCAACGTATTTTAATTCATATTTTATTAAATATTAAAAAGGATGATATTTTATATTTTAATAAGAGTGGAGGCCCTCAATATGCTCGTATCCTTGCATTTAATCACAAAGGAAGAGAAATACTAAAAAACTTAAAATCAACATCTAAAATACCAATAATATCTAATTTGAAGCATTATAACCCACAAAATATAGCTGCTCAAAAAATGTTAGATATAGATATTCGCTCAACAAATATCTATTCTTTAGGATTCAAAAAACAGTTTCATATCAAAGGGCAGCTAGATTATGTTCTTAGTCCATATTACGAAAAAGAATAAGTAATTAAATAATTAGATCGTATGCAACCAACAATGAATAACCCTCTTACTTGTAAAATATATATTAATATAGACTTATGTAAATTGTGCAGCTTATTTTAATAAACTGTTCATCTACTACACAATTACTTAATTTATAAAATATAATATTTTTCATCTAGGAGGAAAACTATGCTTTCAGATTTTTTAATAATATTGAGCCTTTTAATCGTATTTTTTTTTATTCTAATATTATATAGAAAATTTTATCGTAGTAATTCATATGGAAACCTATCTTACTATTTTATAGTATTCATTGTAATATTCCTTGTAATCACTATTATCATATATCCTGGCGAAGCTGTTGATGCCGCTTATAATGGACTAATAGTATGGTCTACATTAGTTGTACCTGCCCTTCTTCCCTTCTTTATAGGGTCAGAAATTTTAATTAATCTAGGGGTAGTTAAATTTTTAGGTGTGCTATTAGAGCCAATAATGAGACCACTATTTAATGTTCCTGGCGAAGGATCCTTTGCTTTTGCAATGAGCATTACGTCAGGCTATCCTGTGGGAGCTAAAATCGTTTCCAAGCTCCGTTCAGATAATATATTAAGCAAAATAGAAGCGCAAAGACTACTATCATTTTGTAGCACTTCTGGCCCTTTATTTATGATAGGATCTGTATCCGTAGGAATGTTTCGATCTTCAAAGATAGGCATGCTCATTGTAACCGCTCACTATATTGGAGCTATTCTAGTAGGCATAATTTTCAGCTTTTATAAAAGATCTTATGATAATTACAAATGTGGTAAAGAAAGAACTTTTTTGTTTAAAAGAGCTTTCATCCATCTATCCAAAAGTGAAGGTAATAATGTATCTATAGGAATAATTCTTGGCGATGCTGTAAGAAACTCATTCAATACAATTTTCATGGTTGGAGGATTTATTGTGTTATTCGCTGTTGTTATTCGGATGCTAGAGATTCTAAGTATAATAGATGTTATTGCATCGGCCATATCTACATTATTGATGCCTTTTAAAATATCACCATCTATTATTCGTTCCTTTATTATAGGACTCTTCGAAGTAACAATTGGAACTAAAATGGCAGCTGATAGTATCGGCATAGACCTACGTACTAAAATTGCAATAGCAAGCTTTATAATAGGGTGGAGTGGATTTTCTATACATGCACAAGTTTCAAGTATTATTGGGGAAACTGACATAGACTCCTCTTTATATATTTTTTCTAAAGTCCTACATGCAACTTTTTCATCAATAATAGCTTACATTATTTACCCAATTTTCAGTAGGTTTTTAGTTTTAATAATTCCTGTATATAATACTTATCAAGAGATCAGTATTCATAAAAGATTTTTATTTAATTGCAAACTATCTATTGAATTATTTCTTTCTGTTTTAATCAGTCTACTAATTGTTTCTTTATTAACTTCTGCTACATTAAAGTTACATAATTATTTTCAAAAAAAGGGATGAAGAAATACCTACTTCATCCCTCTTATTTCATCTCTATTTTCTTTTACAGTAGTAACTAACTCTACTAAATTTTCTTGTAGCGATTCTAATAAAGTATCAACATAATCCTTTGCTCCTAACCGCATTTCTTTAGCATTACTTTGTGCATGGGCAATTATTTCTTCAGCTCTATTATTAGCTTGCTTTGTTATTTCACTTTGATCAATCATTGATAGAATATGATTATTTGCCTCTTCTAAAATTGTATCTGCTTCTTGCTGTGCTTCTGCTAGAATACGCTGTCTTTCTTCTTTTATCCATTGAGCTTGTTTAACCTCATCTGGCAACTTAATTCTTATTTCTTTAATGATTTCTAGCATTTCTTTTTTATCCACTAATACTTTTTGTGCAAAAGGTATTGATGAACCACTTTCAATAATATCTTCTAACTCTTCTAAAAAACTTAGTACACTCACGAAATAATCCCCCTTACATATAATAAAATTAGTTTTAAAACTTATTCATTACTGCCTTTTGAACATTTTCAGGAACCAAACCATTAATGCATCCACCAAATTTAGCAACTTCTTTAATTAAGCTAGAACTCAAGAAAGAGTATTCTTTATTCGTCATCAAAAATACAGTTTCTATGCTTGGACATAGTCTTTGATTCATTAACGCCATTTGTAGCTCATACTCAAAATCTGATACGGCCCTTAACCCTTTAATTATTGCTGTAGCATTACTTTTTTTTGCATAATCAATAAGTAATCCTGAAAAAAAGTCTACTGAAACATTTGGATAATCTTTTATAGCATCCTCGATTAACTTCTTTCTTTCATCTAATGTAAATAAAGGATTCTTGTTAGGATTATGTATTACAGATACAATTAGTTTATCACACATTTTAGAAGCTCTTTCAACTATATCTAGGTGTCCATTAGTAATTGGATCAAAGCTGCCAGGATAAATTGCTATTTTCATTTATATCTCCTCTCTCAGTTCATAAAAAGAAACTGCTATATCTCCGTAATGATTTGTTCTATATTTTTGTAAGTTATGTATACTTTCTGGAATTTCATCAGTTTTCTTATGCTCAACAATAACGATTCCATCGTTATCCAATAGTTGCAATGAAACGATTTCATTTAAAATAGGTGCTACAAACCCTTTAGAATAAGGCGGATCTAGAAAAATAATATTTGCCTTCACATTTTCTAAGCTTAGCTTTTTCATAGCAGATACTACATCCATCTGAATTACTATGGAGTCATTCTCTAACTTAGTCTTTTTAAGATTTTCTTTTATTGATTCAATACTATTCTTATTATTATCTATAAAATATGCTTTACTAGCATTTCTCGACAAGGATTCAATACCCAAATTCCCACTTCCTGCAAATAAATCAATTATAATACTATCATATAATCTTGTCTGAATAATATTAAATATGGACTCCTTTACACGGTCAGTGGTTGGTCTAGTATTTAAACCCTCAGGTGCTCTTAAAGCTTGTCCTCGTGCTTTTCCTGAAATAACTCTCATACATACCTCCTAGCTTAACTATACACTTATTTTAGCACACTACCTATTAGTAAACAAAATGTTTTTATATTTATTAAAGCTTTTATACTACACATAATAGTTTCCTAAGAATTATTAGTTTTATTATTTTTCTAACTAAAGGGTAAATCTTGTTCTAAAAATAAAAGCTGTTTTTCTAACTTTCTTTTTAATAATGGATACTCACTTAACTTTAGCTCTGAATCTATTTGCCCAATACGCTCTATTTCCTTTTGTACTACTTTTAAAATAGATATATGCTTAAACAAATTGGCAACCTTAAGCTCTGGTAATCCATGTTGTCTTGTGCCAAAAAACTCCCCCGGTCCTCTAAGCTTTAAATCCTTTTCCGATATAATAAAACCATCCGTAGTTTTCTCCATTATATCCATACGTTCTTTAGAAATTTCAGTTCTACTGTTATTTATCAAAATACAGTATGATTGATGGTTTCCTCTTCCTACTCTACCTCTTAGCTGATGTAGTTGAGCTAGCCCGAATCTCTCCGCATTTTCTACTACCATAATTGTTGCATTAGGAACATTTACTCCAACTTCAATAACAGTAGTAGAAACTAAAGTATCTATTAACCCTTTTTTAAAATTCCCCATTATTTCCTCCTTCTCTCTTGGTAACATTTTTCCATGGAGAAGTTCTACTTTATAACCATTTAACAAGTTATATGATAATTCTCGAGCTATTTCTGTGGCTGATTGGGCGTCTATAGTCTCAGATTCATCTACTAGAGGGCAAACTACATAGGCTTGTCTACCTTGATCTAACTGACCCTTTACAAAATTGTAAATTTGATTTCTTTTATTAGAGGTGCGACTATAAGTTTTTATACTTTTTCTACCTGGTGGTAAATGATCAATAATTGAGATATCTAAATCTCCATATAGTATTAATGCTAATGTTCTGGGGATTGGGGTAGCTGTCATAACTAAAATATGAGGATTCTGTCCCTTGCTAGCAAGTATTGCTCTCTGCCTTACGCCAAACCTATGTTGTTCATCTGTAATTACTAATGATAAATTACAGAAATTAACCCCCTCTTGAATCAATGCATGAGTTCCAACTACTATATTAATTTCTCCAGATTCAACTTCTTTTAATACTTTATTTTTCTCACCTTTAGATAAACTTCCTACTAAAAGTCCTATTTTTATGCCAAGAGGCTCTAATAACTCTGTTAAAGACATATAATGCTGTTCTGCCAATATTTCAGTAGGAGCCATAAAGGCGCCTTGATATCCATTTATTACAGCTTTTAATAGTGATATTATTGCTACAATAGTTTTACCAGAGCCAACATCGCCTTGAACAAGCCGATTCATAGGTATATCTTTTTCTAAATCTTCACATATTTCTTTTAAAACATCCTCTTGGGCTGGCGTTAGTGTAAATGGGAGTTTTTGAATAAATTCCTTTATTCCACTACTGTTAATAAGAGCAACACTCTTTTTCTCGTTGAAATTAGATTTCTTTATTTTCAAAAGCCCAAGCTGCAAAAAGAAGAACTCTTCAAATACCAATCTATATTTAGCTATTTTCAATGATTGTACCGATCTAGGGAAATGAATATTTTCAATGGCAAATTTGATATCACACAGTCTATATTTTTTAATAATTTCATTTGGCAAGTATTCTTCAATAGAATCTTTAACTAATTCAACAACATTCTTTTGTATTTTAATAATTTCATTTTGGCTTAATCCCTCAGTGGATGGATATATTGGAACGATACCCCGTCTGCTATCTTCTTCATCTGAATCAACCTTTTCCAATATTGGATTCACTACTTGAAGTCCCTTATAAGTTTTTTTGATTTCTCCATTAATCATGACTCTTTGACCAGAGACTATGACCTTTTTTAAATATACTTTATTGAAAAACACTACTTCAATCCATCCAGTTTCATCTTTAACTTTAAATTTTATTAAGGATAAATTTTTTTTGGGCTTCGATATATCACCCTCTCCACATATAAAACCGTAGAAAGTGGCCTTTTCTCCGTTTTTTAAATTACTAATTTTCTTTATATTGCCTCTATCTTCGTAATCCCTAGGAACATGCCATATGATGTCATTAATCGTATTGATATTTAGTCGTTTTAATAAATATGCTTTTTTAGGTCCAACACCCTTCAGATACTGAATATCTTGATTTAAAATATCCATAATACACACTCCAAATATCTTTTTATTTTATTATAGCATAATGTTATAATCATTGTTAAAGGGAGGCAGCCAAGGCTGCCTCCCTATTCAACAGAAAAAATATAATAATATAACGGCTGTCCGCCATAATACAGTTCAATATCTATATTTTCATATTTATTAGTTAGTTCTTCAAGTAAATTTTCAGCTTCTTGTTCCTCTATATCAGATCCATAAAATATAGTTACTATTTCACTTTCGTCTGTAATCATCTCATTAATGAGCTCTAAAGATACTTCTTTAATATTTTTTCCTGAAGATTTTATTTCACTATCCGCGATTCCTAATATATCACCTTCTTGTATTTCTATATCATTAAAGCTAGTATCTCTAACAGCATAAGTAACTTGGCCTGTTTTAACTTCTTTTATAGCTTCCGTCATTGTATCTTCATTTTCTTCAGGAGTAGCTTCAAAGTTAAATCCTAGTAGTGCTGCGAGCCCTTGTGGCACAGACTTAGAGGGGATAACAATAATATTTTTACTTGAAATAGATTTAGCTTGATTTGCTGCCATAAAAATATTGCTATTGTTAGGCAAAATAAATATTGTTTCAGCATGAATATGATCAATTGCCTTAACAAAATCCTCTGTACTAGGATTCATAGTTTGCCCGCCTTCAATAACATGATCAACATTAAAATCCTTAAATATTTTAGTTAATCCCTCACCCATTGTCACCGTAATAAAACCATATTTTTTAATTTCTTTTTCAGGTGAGTTTTCAGTATTTAAATCACTTTTGTTTTCACTTTGGTTGAAAACCTCATGTCTATGCTGTAGTCTCATATTATCTATTTTAATATCACTTAATTGTCCAAGCTCTAAAGCATGCTCTAATACTTTACCTGGATTATTCGTATGTATATGCACCTTTACAACACTATCATTGCCTACTACTAACATTGAGTCTCCGTATCCTTCTATAGTCTTCTTGAATTTACTAGTATCCGCATTATTAGAGCGAATAATAAACTCCGTACAATATCCAAATTCAATTTCTCCATTAACTTCTTCCATATTGTGAACATGGTTATTGTTTACTACTTCTTCAGTTTCTATCAAAGGCATATTCCCAGTTATTGCACCTAATGCACCTAAGTATATATATACTAAACCTTTACCACCTGAATCAACAACACCCGCATCCTTTAAAACTTTAAGTAATTCTGGCGTTTTATTTAATGATTTTTCTGCATATTTAATGACTTTCTCTATAAATGTAACAATATCTTTTTCTTTATTAGCAAGTAGTAAGGCTGCATCTGCACTTTCTCTAGCAACCGTTAGAATAGTACCTTCTATTGGTTTCATTACGGCCTTATACGCAGTATCTGCCCCTGATTTAAGTGCCTCTGCTAGATCCTTTGTATTAATTTGAGTTTTGCCTTTCACACCCTTTGCAAAGCCTCTAAAAAGCTGGGATAAGATTACACCCGAATTACCTCTAGCCCCCATTAAGGATCCATTTGCAGCAGCATTTGCTACATCTTCTAAAAGATCAGATTTTAATCCCTTTACTTCTTTAGCCGCTGATTGCATGGTTAAAGACATATTCGTACCCGTGTCACCATCTGGAACAGGAAATACGTTAAGCGCATTAACTATTTCTTTATTAACTTCTAAAGACTGGGCCCCAGAAAATATCATTTTCTTTAAAAGCTGTCCATCAATATATTCGATTTTCACAACTAGTCCTCCTTAAGTTACTTTTGAACTCTGACACCTTGAACATTAATATTTACTTTTTTAACGTTCATTCCTGTCAAGTGTTCAATATTGTATTTTACTTTTTCTATGATATTATTTGCAACTACAGATATACGGGTACCAAATTCTACAATTACGAAAATATCAATCGTTATTTCATCTTCTTCGGTGTGCACTTTTACTCCTTTTCCAGATTGCTCTCGTTTTAATAGCTCTACAAGGCCTCCAGCAGCAGATTTAGCAGCCATACCTACTACTCCATAACATTCCATGGCAGAAACACCGGCTATAGATGTTAAAACATGATCATCGATTACAATTGTACCTAACTGAGTAATTAATTTTCCTGGCATTAAAAAACCTCCTTCATTTTATTCTATCTTATATTTATTCCCCAATTTACCTGCAATATTGTATATGAAATCTTATCAGCATCATAAATATAAAGAAGTCACATACTATATTATATATTAAGTTTAAAAATCTTGGTAGCTAGAATAACATATTATAATACTATATTGTATATGATTAACAAAAATAGTTCAACAATAACCATATTCATACTGAAATTTATAATGAAATCTGTGGATAATTTTCTTTAAAGCCCCGTATTTTACCTATATTTAAATATTATTATTGCAAATTTATGTTATGTATGATAATATTATTATGTTTTAGAGGATGAGCGAAGCTCAAAGGAGGTGTTCGTAGTGGCAAGAGTATGCGAGGTTTGTGCTAAAGGTAAGGTTTCAGGTAATGTGGTAAGTCACTCAAATCGTCATAACAGAAGAACTTGGGAACCTAACTTAAGAAGAGTTAGAGCAATAGTAAAAGGTACAGCAACAAGAATTAATGTTTGTACAAGATGCCTACGTTCTGGTAAAGTTGAAAGAGCTTTATAATTTATATAAAAAAGCCTCCATTTAAATGGTGGCTTTTTATATTTAACTTTTTAAAATATTTTAAATATTAGTAGTCCTATTACAACAAATATTCCTGCAATAATAAGGTACCATATTTGTAGTGGGATAATGTACAGGAACATTAATATGCCTACGATTGCAAGTATTAATCCAATAACTTTAAACGAAGAATGTCTTCTTCTTCTTTTAAACATATCACCACCAACCTTAAATAATAAAATAGTATATTATATATTATTCATAAATATAAAAAATGTTACAAAAGTTATAAAACTCCCGTAACATTTTAAACCCTTGAAATTTTGAATAAATATTAAAAACTGAGCACACCATAAGTTGATATGATAGCATCAAAGGATTTTCTCTATTCTTCTTCCCTTGTCTTAATAACCAAAATAGTTCCCTCTTCAACCGTAATAATGGCTTCTTCTTGTATAAATCTATTACTAATCCCTATAGAGCTTCCCATATGAATATTATAGTTGTCTAAAGGATATTCTAGGCCATTTAAGGTAACACCCTTTGCATCTCCGCCAATAGGTATTATAGAAATAGTTTGTCCTATGCTACCTTCTATTTTAATTTTGCTATCAGTTATAGTAATATCATTTAATTCATCTATAATCCGTGCTTTTATGCCCATTTTATGAATTTTGTATAATAGCATGATGTTACCTAAACTATGATCCATACGGGAGCCTGTAGCTCCTACAACAGTTATTCTATGTGGTGATTTCTTTAAAGCAAATTCTATAGCCAGTTCCGTGTCCGTCATATCCTTCTTAACAGGAAATTGTTCTAATTTAACATTCCCCTTTTCTATCCATTCCAAAGAATCATTGCTAATAGAATCCAAATCGCCTACTAATAAATTAGGATACATGTTTAGCCCCATTAAGTATTGAGCTGCTCCATCTGCACAAATAACGTAATCACTATTTTCAATAATTGATTGTAAAAAATCAAGGTTTTCAATACAGCCATTTGATACAACTGTTACTTCCATTTTTGCCTCCATATCTAAAGCTTAGAATTTTCTCTAAATTTCTTTACTGTTTCTAAAATATTTTCACTATTAAATATAGCAGATCCTGCAACAATAATATTAGCTCCCGCATCTACAACTCTTTTTACGTTATCTACCTTAATACCACCATCTACTTGAATGTCCACATTAAGTCCTCTATCTTCTATCATCCTTCTTAAGGATTCTATTTTAGGTATGCTTGATTCAATAAAGCTCTGTCCTCCAAACCCAGGATTAACTGTCATTATAAGAACCATATCCAAGTCTTCCAATACATGGTCTAAAACATTTAAAGGTGTAGCTGGATTAAGCGCTACAGCAGCCTTTACATTTTGATCCTTAATAAGCTGTATAGTCCTGTGTAGGTGCGCACAGGCTTCACTATGAACAGAGATGATATGGGCGCCTGCTTTTGCAAACTGTGGAATATATTGATCTGGATTTTCTATCATTAAATGTACATCGAAGAGAAGATCTGTTTTCCCCTTTAAGCTTTCCATAATTAGAGGACCAATTGTAATATTAGGAACAAAATGTCCGTCCATTACATCAATATGAAGCAAATCACATCCTGCTTCTTCTACCTTTTTTATATCTCCCAATAAATTAGAAAAATCTGCTGATAATATGGATGGGGCTAATTTCATCATGTATTAATACCTCCTATGTTTTCTAATTTCATCAATGAATTGAACGTAACTATTATATCGACCTTCAGATATTTCATTTAACTGAACTGCTTCTTTAACAGCGCAGCTCGGTTCATTTAAATGCTTACATGAATTAAATTTACATTGATCTACATGGATCATGAATTCTGGAAAATGGAAATCTAGTTCATCTTCCTCTATAAAATTCATATCTAAAGAGCTAAATCCAGGAGTATCTACAACCCAACCATTTTCACCTATTGCTATAAGCTCTGCATGGCGCGTTGTATGCTTTCCCCTTGAAATTTTAGTGCTTATTTCACCGGTCTGTAGTTTTAGTCCTGGATGTATATGATTTAAAAGTGTAGATTTACCTACTCCAGATGGACCTGCAAATACAGTGGTTTTATTTTTAAGCTCATTTCTTAACTCCATAATGCCTTTGTTCTCTTTAGTACTTGTTCGTATAATTTTATATCCTGCTGATTTATAAATATTAACAATTGCCTCATATTCTACTTCTTCTAATAAGTCAATTTTATTAAGACAAATAATGATATTCAGTTTCTGACTTTCAGCTAAGACCAAAAATCTATCTAAAAGTGAAAGGTGGGGATCTGGCTGAGTTACTGCAAATACTACTATTGCTTGATCTATATTAGAAACTGAAGGTCTAATTAGTTCGTTGTGGCGATCATTGATATCTTCAATAACACCCTTTTTGTTTTCATTGTCTAGAATATCTATTTCTACATAGTCTCCAACTAAGGGCGTTATCTTCTTCTTTCTAAATAGGCCTCGAGCTTTGCACTCAAATATTTGATCACTTACATCAACGTAATAAAAACCACCGATCCCTTTAATTAACCTACCACTATACATTAAATACCCCCTAAAAATTAATTACTACTTCTCCTTTTTTCTCTCCGTTTATATAAACATCAAACTGCTGGCTACCAGTTCCACTTACTTCTGCTCTAAGTGATGTTCCTTCTACATCTACATTATGTTTTTTACTATATACTTTCTTATTGCTTAGAGCTCCAATTTGATATACTTCAACATCAACTATACCTGTATAACCTTCTAGACTAATACTTATTGGTTGTGTCGAAGGAGTTTCTGTGGACTCTTCACCATTTTCTCCACCTATATCTTCAGAATGATCTGGATCATCAGTGCCTTTGCTAACGATCAGATTAACAACGGAACCTTCGCTAACTTCTTCATTCTCTTGAATATTTTGACCTATGATATAGCCTCGTACATATACATTACTGTACTCTTCTGTAATACTTCCTTCTTTAAGATTAAATTGGGCAAGAATCACTCTAGCTTCTTCTAAGGTTTTTCCTACTAGGTTAGGCATTGATACCGTTGCAACCTCTGGTCCTTTACTAACTACATAATCTACTGCTGATCCTTCAACTGCCTCCAGTCCTGCTCGTGGATTTTGATCGATAATCGTCCCTATAGGTAATTCACTAAATTCTGGTGTTACAGCTCCAACCTTGAATCCCTTAGCCTTTAATAAGGCTTCCGCTTCAGATTCATTTTTATAAACTAAATCTGGTACTACAGCTAATTTACTACCTTCACTAACTACGATCTTGACTTCAAAACCTTTTCGAACCTTCATACCAGGAGACGTTGTTTGCCTAATTATTTCATCCTTAGGTACATCCGCATTATATTCAGTGCTCATATTTAGTCTAATACCCAGTTTTCCTGCCTCAGCTTCAGCCTCATCAATATCCATACCAACAAAATTTGGCACTTCCACATCTTCTGTTTTTAAAAAATCAGATACATAGAAGAAAGCAAAAGTAAACACTAGGGCAGCAACTAAGGCTGCAGCAATAGCAGATCCAATAATTAGCTTTCTTTTTGGGTTTTTATTATCTTTCTTATCAACTAAATCCTTGTTTCTTATCTCATCTCTACTATCTGTTAATTCCTTTATTTCATTTGCCGTTACCATTGGAATAATCTGAGTAGGAGAGTCCTCAATTTTCAGAGTATTATCCATATTCCCTAATTCAAAATTATTTTTAACTTTATATAAGTCCTCTATTAATGCAGAAGCATTTGCATATCTAGAAGATTGCTCTTTCTGCATTAATTTAATAATGATAGACTCTAATTCCTTTGAAATAGAAGGATTATATTTAGAAGGAGGTTCTGGGTTATCTTGTATATGCTTCAATGCAATTGTAATAGGTGCATCTCCTTCAAAAGGCAGTCTACCTGTAGCCATTTCATACATAACCACACCTAAGGAATATAAATCGGATTTTTCGTCAGTATACCCTCCTCTTGCTTGTTCTGGTGAAAAATAGTGTACCGAGCCAATTATACTTCCTGCATTCGTAATAGTTGAAGATGTTGCGGCTAATGCAATTCCAAAATCTGTTACCTTTGCTCTATTGTCATCCGTTATTAAAATATTATGAGGCTTAATATCTCGATGAACAATATGATTGGAATGGGCATGTTTTAGCGCTAAAGCTATTTGTCTAGTATAGTCCAGTATTTCATCTTTAGAAAGCTTACCTTTCTCTTGAATTAACTCTTTTAAAGTTTTTCCCTTTACATATTCCATAACAATATAATAAATATCATCTTCTTCACCCACATCGTATACATTTACAATGTTTGGGTGAGATAAGCTAGCAGCTGCTTGAGATTCTTTTCTAAACTTATCTAACAAATCTTTATCATTTATAAATTCTGGTCTTAACACCTTAACTGCAACAAATCGATTTAAAAGATTGCATTTAGCTCTATATACTAATGCCATCCCGCCTCCACCTATTTTTTCAACAATTTCATATCTTTTACCTAAAATTTTACCAATCATGTATTCACCTACCTTCTACCTATATTTTCTTCACTGTTTTTTGCAACTAATACGGTAATATTATCATAGCCACCTCTTTTATTTGCCATAGATACCAACCTTTCACATGCATCATTACTATCTTTAAACTCCAAAGCTGTTTTCTCTATTTCATATTTGTCTACGAAATTACTTAAACCATCTGTACATAAAATTAAAATATCACCATAGGAAAAATCCATATTAAAAATATCAACCTTAATATTCTTGTTAGTTCCTAATGCTCTGGTAATAATATTTTTTTGGGGATGTTTATTTGCCTCTATTTCAGTAATACTTCCACTTCGAACTAACTCAGCAACTAAAGAATGATCCTGTGTTATTTGTTCTATAACACTGTCTCTAATAATATATGCCCGACTGTCTCCTACATGCCCAATATAAAGAGTGGAATCCATCTTTAGAGCTAATGTTGCAGTAGTACCCATTCCATCACAAGAAGAGTTTTCTTGTGCATACAGATAAACTTTTTCATTGGCACGATTAAAAGCTTCAAATATAATACCTTTAACAGCCTGCTCCTCCATATCAGCAGAAACGTAATTAGTAATATGATCTTTAATACTGTTAACAACAAGAAAACTAGCTACTTCTCCTGCATTATGACCACCCATCCCATCGGCCACTATAAATAGTTTGTAGTCTTTTTCGTAAATACAATAGTTATCTTCATTAATATCTCTTACTTTACCAATATCTGAAATAGCACTCACATTCATTTTTCACTCGCCCCCTTTAACCTATAGCAAAATTTCTATGTGTTCATACTATTTTACCATTTTTACGAGTTTTGTAAATATTTTCGCCTCAATTGACCACATGCTGCATTAATATCCGATCCCATTTCCCTTCTAACAGTAGTTTCTATACCTGATCTTTTTAATGTATTTTGGAACCTATTAATGGACTCCGTATTGGGCTTTTTATATTCCCTTTCTTCAACACTATTTATAGGTATTAGATTTACATGGCATAGCATACCCTTTAACAGAGCTACTAGCTCCTTTGCCTCTTTTTCTCCATCATTAACCCCTTTTATTAATGCATATTCAAAAGTTATCCTACGATTAGTCTTTTCAATATAATATTTACAACTATCTATTAATTCCTTAATAGAATACCTTTTAGCTACTGGCATTGTCTTTCTTCTTAGTTCATCATTAGGGGCATGTAAAGATATTGCTAGATTAATAGGTATTTGCAAATCTGCCAAATCTTTGATTTGCGGTACAAGACCGGAAGTTGACAGTGTAATATGTCTGTTACCTATATTCAATCCATTTTCGTCATTTACGATCTTTAGAAAGTTGATAGTTTCATTATAATTATTTAATGGTTCTCCACTTCCCATTAATACTATATTTGAAATTCTTTCACCAGTATCTTTCTCCATAGTTAATATTTGATCTACCATTTCCCCAGCTCTCAAATTTCTAATTAATCCATTTATAGTAGATGCACAGAATGTACAGCCCATAGCACAACCTACTTGAGTAGATATACAAGCAGTTAATCCATGGTTGTATTTCATAACCACACCTTCTATTATATTATAATCATCTAGTAAAAATAAATATTTTATTGTACCATCTATAGTAGAAACTATTTTCTCCTCAATTTTAATATTTGTAATGTAAGTGCGCTCTGATAATTTATCTCTCAAAGTTTTTGATAAATTAGTCATCTCATCAAAGTCTTTGATTCCTTTATTAATCCACTCAAATATTTGCTTTCCTCTAAATTTTTTCTCGTTCATACTAATTAGGAGTTCTTCTATTTCTCCCATTGTTAAACTTAACAAATCTTTTTTGTCCATCGTATAATTAACCTCCCGAATCTTAATTAATTCGTTTTAATTTAGAAATAAAGAATCCGTCGGTATTATGCACATTCGGATAAAGCTGAATTGTAGCCTTAGTATTAAGCCCTAGAACTAAATCATTATATTCCTTATTTAAGTCAATTAAAACATAGTTTGAATTATTATTTAAAAACTTCTGCACAACAATATCATTTTCTTCAGGATTTATAGTGCAAGTACTATATACTAATTCTCCACCTATTTTTACGTATTTAGCTGCATTTTTAAGGATATCATACTGTATGGACGCAATTTCTTTTCTGTCCTTTTCTTGTTTTCTATACTTTATTTCAGGCTTTCTACGAATAATACCTAGACCTGAGCAAGGTGCATCTACCAATACCTTATCTGCAGTATCAACTAGCTTCTTATCTAATTGGTCCCCGCTGAAGTTTTCTGTCTTAATAATATTTATTCCTAATCTTTTAGCATTTCTTTCAACAAGCTTTAATTTATGTTCATGAATATCCCTAGCTATAATTGTGCCTTTATTATTCATTAATTGAGCCATATGAGTAGTTTTGCCACCAGGTGCGCTACATAGATCAATTACAAACTCGCCTTCCTTAGGGGATAAAATTTTAGAAACTAACATGGAACTTACATCCTGTACTTGAATATATCCTTTTTTATATAAATCCGTTTGCTCTATATTATGAAGTCCTTTAACAGCAACAGCTTCTTCGATTAATTTACTCTGTATTATTTTGTAACCTTCATCCGTAAGAAGGTTTATGCAATCTTCAATGGATATTTTTAATGTGTTTATTCGAACATAAAGTTCTGGTTTGGTATTATTTGCTTTTAAAAGATCTTCTACAAAATCTCTTTCAAAATTCTTTAAAAACAATTTTACCAACCATTCTGGATGTGAATATTTTACAGAAAAATATCGAACTATATCCTTACTAGAATTTGGAAGTTTAATATTATCCTTATTTCTCTGTATATTTCTTAAAATTCCATTAATAAATCCTGTGGTTTTTTTACAATATTTTTTAGATAGATTCACTGTTTCATTTACAGCCGCAAAGCTAGGTACTTTGTCTAAAAATAACAATTGGTATGTTCCAAGTCTTAGTAAATTTAATGTATATGGATTCATTTTTCTTGTTTCAAAGGTTGAAAATTGACTTATGATATAGTCAATATAAATCTGATTTTCTAAGACACCGTAAACTAGCTCTGTTAATAGATTTTTATCTAATAGATTATACGAGTTACTTCTTAATTCTTTGTTTAAAGCTATATTTGAAAAAGCTTCCTTTTCATTTATCTCATATAAAGTTATTAATGCTCCTTCTCTTGGGTTCATTTACCTTCCTCCTATACAAATAAAAAGGCGTGATTGACGCCTTTTAGTCTCTGCTTCGATCTCTTATAAGTAGCAGTCGTATCAATTGTGATACCGCAGTTGCCATGGCTGCCACATAAGTAAGTGCCGCTGCTTTTAATATCTTTTTAGAATGGTTGTACTCTTCACCTACAATAAAACCACCTTCATCAAGTAGCCTTATGGCTCTACTACTAGCGTTGAACTCTACAGGAAGAGTAATGACTTGAAATAATACAGCTGCAGCAAATAATAAAATCCCTATATCTACCAATGATGGTAAGGACATAATAATACCAAAAATAACAAAAAACCAAGCAGCTTGTGACCCAATACTAGCCACTGGGAAAATTACATTTCTGATACTAAGAGGAGCATACCCGTGAGAATGCTGAATTGCATGACCTGATTCGTGGGCAGCAACGCTTATAGATGCTAAGGAAGTCCCATGATAAACATCATTTGACAAACGAACCACCCTTTTTCTAGGATCATAATGATCACTCAATTGACCTCTAGCTAGCTCAATTGGAACATCTCTCATCCCATTATGATCTAATATATACCGAGCAACTTGAAATCCACTATATCCTTTTTTACTACCTACTCTTAAATATTTTGCAAAGGTTGACTTAATCTTTGATTGAGCATAAAGAGTAAGTAAAATCGATGGTATTAGAATAGCAATAGTTGGGTCAAAACCATAGTAGAACATATTAAATCACTCCTTTATATTTATAAAATGATGAATGGCTTTTTCGACCTCATTTAAGTCAACTGCTGTATTAACACAAGGACCCTCTGGCCTTTTATTTATTACCGCTATAATAGGTAATTTTCTCACATCCTGCAAACCGCTAATTAAATCTCTTTCACAAGCTATGGCAACTATAGCTTTAGGTTTTTTATCTATAATTATTTTTCTTGCTAAAGTACCTCCTGTTACTACACTAGTCTTTACTCCATACTTCTCTTCTATTCCTATCAAATGATCTACATTACATTTGCCACAGCGCTTACAGTTTTTAATATCACTAGTAATTTTATGTGGACAAAAAGATTTTTGAATGCAATGGGGAGTCAAAATTAAAATATCACTACCTTCAATGCTGTATTCATTGCTAAATACAAGTTTATTATTTACCTCTGTAAAAGCTCTTCTTATGGTGTTTTTATCATACTTTAATATTTTACCTAAAAAAAGCATCGCTGGATATATATTTATATTATATATCTCTAGTAACCTTTTTAAAATTCTTGGCATAGGATATTCATACCATAAAAGCATGACAGTAAAAATTATAGTTAACAATAATAGACTTATAACAACTAAAATAATACTAATAGTTGAAAATACTAATTTATAAAAATGTTGGTTCTGCCACCTAGTAAGCATTATCAAACCAATAGCAGATAATATTATTAAACTTAACATGAATACTAAAAGAAAAACAAATTTCCTATAAACATTGTTTTTCTTTAGATTTTTATCAGGTTCCATCTTATTCACCTAAGTTATTTCCTATTTCAATATTATTCCCTATTAGATAATCCTTTACGTTCATTCTTTTTTTACCGCTAAACTGTATTTCTTCAATGGCTAAGATATTTTTTCCTGTAGCTACAAGTATACAATCCTTTTGTACTTCTACAATTTTTCCAGGCGTCTTTACAATGCTACTTTCTATTACTCTACTTTTCCATATTTTCATAATCTGTCCCTTATAAGTAGTATAGGAAGTTGGCCATGGGATAGTTCCTCTAATGAGATCCTTTATCTCCTCTGCAGATTTGCTCCAATTAATCTTTCCAAGTTCTTTAGTAAGCATCGGTGCATAGGATGATTCATCATGATTTTGAGGGATAGGCTTTATTTCTTCCCTTTCAATTAAAGCCATGGTGTTATCCAAAACCTTAGCTCCAAGGTTCATTAAACGATCATGAAGCTCTCCTGCTGTTTCGTACTCTCCTATTTCAATTTCTTCTTTTAGTATCATATCGCCTGTATCAAGACCGACATCCATATACATCGTAGTAATCCCAGTTTTTTTCTCTCCATTAATAATAACCCAGTTAATCGGACCTGCGCCACGATACTTAGGTAGGAGCGAAGCATGAACGTTAATGCATCCATGTTTAGGAAGTTGTAGAATTTCTTTCGGTAGAATTTGACCATATGCTACAACAACAATAAGATCAGGGTTCAAGTTTTGTATTTGATTGATTACATCTATATTTTTAAGGGTAGATGGTTGGAAAATAGGAATATTATATTCTAATGCCTTTTCCTTTACAGGTGTTATATTAACTTTTTGACCTCTACCACTTGGTTTGTCCGGTTGTGTAAACACACCAATTATTTCATGTTTGCTATTAATTAATGTTTCTAAACATGGAACAGCAAATTCCGGAGTTCCCATATAAAGAATTTTCATAAAACCACCTCTATTTCTTTTCTGCTCTATCTATGAATAGTATTCCATTCAAATGATCAATTTCGTGACAAAGAGCTCTCGCCAAAAGATCTTCACCCTCAACTATAATTTCCTGACCTTTTCTATTTAAGCCCTTAACTCTAACAAAAGCAGGTCTTGTAACATCTTCCGAAATCCCCGGTAAGCTAAGGCAGCCTTCGCCACCACATTGGCTACCTTCTTCATAGATGATCTCTGGATTTATTAGTTCAATGACTCCTTCGCCTATATCTATAACTATTACTCTTTTTAAAATGCCAACCTGTGGAGCAGCCAATCCTACGCCATCAGCGTCATACATAGTATCGATCATATCATCTAAAAGTGTACTTATTTTATCGTCGATTTTATCCACAGCTCGTGAAATCTTTCTAAGTACCGGATCATCTTCCTTACGAATAATTCTAATTGCCATATTTTTTACCTCCTAAATTAAATTATACTAAAGGGATTTATATCAATTGTACAAGTAAGCTTTTGTGGTATATGTTTCCCTCTATGATCTATTAACAAATATTTCACTGCCTTTTTTAGCAATGAAAATGGTACATCTAAATCCTTTAGTAAAATTTGATATCTATAGTTTTCTTTTACCCTACTTATCATACTTGGATTAGGACCCAATATAATATGATCTAATATCTCATATCCTTGGGAGTACAAAATATATTTTATATGATTTGCAACCGAGTTGGCCACACGTTCAACTTCTTTTTCAACTTTGCCAGAAAAATTTAATAAAATCAAATTATTAAATGGCGGATATCCAAATTCTCTCCTAATGATCAACTCGTTCTCAGCAAAACTATTATAATCATGGTTAGTTGATGCTACAATACTATAGTGATCTGGCTCATAGGTTTGTAAAATTACGCGTCCTTCATCTAAACCTCTACCAGCTCTACCAGCCACTTGAGTAACTAACTGAAAGGTTCTCTCAGCAGCTCTAAAATCTGGTAAATTTAAAGTTGAATCGGCAGAAATAATACCCACCAGAGTCACATTAGGAAAATCTAGTCCTTTAGATATCATTTGAGTTCCTATTAGAATATCAATATCATGATTATCAAAGCTTTCTAATATTTTTTCATGTGATCCTTTTCGACTTGTTGTATCCATATCCATGCGTTGTACCCTAGCATTTGGTAGATTTAATTTTACTAAGTCCTCGATTTTTTGAGTTCCAGTTCCCGAGTATTTAATACTATCACTACTACACATAGGACATACAGAAGGTGTGTTCTTTATATTTCCGCAATAGTGACATTTTAATTTTCCTTCAGTCTTATGAAATGTCATAGTAATATCACAATGCCCACATTTTATAGTATAACCACAGCTTTTACAGGATAAAACACTGGAATATCCTCTCCGATTTAGGAATAATATGGTTTGTTTTTGATTCTTAAGATTTTCCACCATTGCAGATAGTAATGTACTGCTAAAAATTCCAGTATTACCAAGTTCAAACTCATCAACCATGTTAACTACCTCTACAGACGGTAGTTTTGAATTTGTTGCTCTTTTAGTTAAAGTAATTAAATCCAATTGATTATTTAAAGCTTTATGATAGCTTTCAAGGGATGGTGTAGCAGACCCCAAGACTAATACAGCACCTTCTAATTGACTACGATATTCAGCAATCTCAAGAGCATTGTATCGTGGATTCTGATCAGATTTGTAAGTATGTTCATGCTCCTCATCTATAATAATGATACCTAAATCTTTAAGCGGAGCGAAAATAGCAGATCTTGCTCCTATTACGATATCCACCTCATTGTCTAAAATCTTTCTCCACTCATCGTATCTTTCCCCATCTGAAAGACTACTATGAAGAACAGCTATTCTATCTCCAAATCTTCCCATAAATCTTGCAACAGTCTGTGGCGTAAGTGAAATTTCCGGAACTAGTACAATGCCTCGTTTACCTTTTATTAAAGCTTTCTCGATTAATTGTAAATAAATTTCAGTTTTCCCACTACCCGTAATACCATGTATTAAATATCGATCGCTTGTACCCATTTCTATTGAATTGCTAATCTTATCTATTGCTACTTGTTGCTCTCCATTAGGAACAAACTTTGGAAAGTTCATAAACTCTTTATTGGCAAACGGATTTCTTTTAATTTCAACATCAATATACTTTATATACCCTCTATCCCTTAAACTATTCAGTGTAGCTCTTCCAGTATTGGCTACTTCCAATAACTCTTTTACACTACATTTACCATACTGTTTTAATATTTCCATAGATATCTTCTGTTTTTTAGCCTTATTTAGGGAATTTAAAACCTCATCCCACCGATCCTCTGAAAAATTTATATCGATATATTGTTCTGTCTTTATATTTATTTTACTATTAAATTCATATTTGATATCAATAATATTTTTTTCAAGAAGGATTTTGATAGAATCATTGATTTCTTTGTAGTCAACGTGTTGCATCAATAAGTCTAAATATACCTTGCCACCTAAATCAATTATAGCCGTAATTATATTTCTTATTTTGCGCTGATTAGCCGGGATCAAACTTTCCCAATTATTATTTACTAATATGATTCGTTTTCTTTCTTTTTTTACCATACCTTTAGGTATTAAACAGTGTATCGCTTCAATATATTTACATAAATATTGATTACGCATCCAAAATACTAGTCTTAATTGATTCTCTGATAGAATCGGTTTTTCATCGATAACAGCGAGTATTTTTTTTAATTTTATATCGTCAGCAGGTGAAGTAGCAACATTTAAAACATATGCTTCTAGTCTTTGATTCCCCCTACCAAAGGGTACTATAACCCTCATACCTCTAATTATTTTATTATATAAATGGGTGGGAATCTCATAAGTAAATAATTTATCAGTTTGATAGCTATTATTATTTACTATTACCTGCACTATATTTAAATCTTTTTTCAAAAACCCACCTCCTTATATAATAAGCGCTACAATGCTTACTATCTACGTTCTCGCTCTCTCTTAAAGAAGAGAGCATCTTATAACTCTTAGCTGTCAGATAAATATAAAAAATACAAAAGGACTATATAGCCCTTTTAGTATAATACTATTTAGTAAGTCTTTTTGCTTTATCTAAAATTCGTTGCGCAATTTGGACTTTACTGGATTTTTCTATTTTTTCTACGTCGCCATTTCTATCTATAATATTAACAATATTCGTATCAGTACCAAATCCTGCACCCTCTTGGGTAATATCATTTGCAACAATAAAATCCAAATTCTTTCTATTAACCTTATCTTTTGCATTTTCAAGTACGTTATCACTTTCAGCGGCAAATCCTACAAGTACTCTGTCTTCTTTTAGCCCACCCAATTCTTTTAAAATATCAGGATTTCTTACTAAAGTTAAAGTTAAGTTTCCTTCACTTTTCTTTATCTTACTATTAGAAACTACTTCAGGACGATAATCTGCAACTGCTGCTGATTTAATAATAATATCCTTATCCGTATAATTGTTCATTACTGCATCATACATTTCTAATGTTGTATTTATTTTAATTACTTTAGCCCCTGAGGGTGGACACAGATTAGTAGGCCCGCTGATAAGCGTTACTTCGGCCCCTCTCTCCAAAGCTACTTCTGCTAAAGAATAGCCCATTTTACCAGTTGAATGATTCGTAATAAAACGAACAGGATCTAATGATTCTCTAGTTGGACCAGCAGTGATTAAGATTTTCTTTCCTTCTAAATCCCTATTAGGCCTTATGGCATTTATTACGTATTCTATTATTTCGTCTGTATCTGCTAATTTACCTTTTCCAATATCACCACACGCTAAACGTCCAGATGCAGGCTCAATAAATTCGTATCCTAATGAAGTTAGTTTCTCTATATTTTGTTGTACAATTTTGTTTTCATACATTTTAGTATTCATAGCAGGAGCGAAAATAACTTTTGCAGTAGATGCCATTATTGTTGTAGATAGCATATCATCTGCAATTCCATTAGCAACCTTACCTATCATATTTGCTGTTGCAGGTGCTACCAGTAAAATATCAGCTTTTTGTGCTAATGCAATATGTTCAATATCCCAGTATCTTGGCGTATTAAATGTATCAATTATTACAGGATTTTGGCTTAAAGCCTGAAAAGTGTGAGGCTGCACCATTTCTGCACCTGATTTTGTCATAATAACATCCACATTAGCATTCAATTTTTTAAATCTACTAACGATATCACAAGCCTTATAAGCTGCAATTCCTCCTGTGACACCGAGAACAATATTTATGTTTTTCAACATATTTTCACCTTCTTACTCTATTTCTTCTTCTTCTGCACTTGTATAAAGTACTTCACCTTCAAATATTTCCTGAGTAGCAATTGACACTGGTTTTTTAGAATAAAGATCATTAACCTTTGGCTCAGATCCGTCAATTAGTTGTCTCGCTCTTTTTGCAGCAGCTACAACTAAAGTATATCTACTATCTACTTTATCTAATAATTCATTAATTGGTGGGTACAACATTTTATCATCTCCTAATTAAAATTTTGATAATATTTCATCATGTTTTCTTAAAACTTTACATTTTTCAGCTCTAATAATTGATTCAATATCTTTTACAGCCCTGTCCACATCATCATTAATAACTGCATAATCATACTTAATTACCTGTTCTATTTCAGAAATAGCAGAACCATAACGTTTTTCAATATCTGATAGAGTTTCTGTCCCCCTACCTACAATCCTGTTTCTCAACTCTTCTAATGAAGGAGGCAGAATAAAAATAAATACAGCATCTTCAAATCTATCCTTAATTTGAAGAGCACCTACAATATCGATCTCCAATAAAACATCATTACCATTTTCAAGATTATTCATAACATATTGTTTCGGTGTTCCATAATAATTATCATATACCATAGCATACTCTAAAAAATCATTATGATTTATCATATCCTCAAATTTATCTTTTTTAGTAAAGAAATAATTTATACCATCTACTTCACCAGGTCTTGGCAATCTTGTAGTAGATGATATTGAAACTTTAATGTGAGGATTGCTTTTCAATAATTCCTTGCAAATAGTTCCTTTTCCTGCACCAGATGGACCTGATACAACAATTAATAAACCTTTACTGCTCATATACTTCTCCTCTTCCTATTCAATATTATTCTCCTTCAACAACGCTTTCAACCTCTTTTGCATTATCTTTAGAGTTTAATCTATGGGCTACAGTCTCTGGTTGAACAGCTGAAAGTATGATATGATCACTATCAGTTACGATTACTGCCCTAGTTCTCCTTCCATAGGTTGCATCAACAAGCATTCCTCTATCCCTAGCTTCCTGAATAATTCTTTTGATAGGAGCTGACTCGGGGCTTACAATAGCTACTATTCTACTAGCAGATACTATATTACCAAATCCAATATTTATTAGTTTTATATTCATTACTATTTCTCCCTTATTCAATATTTTGAACTTGTTCTCTCATTTTCTCAAGTTCACTTTTTATATTAATAACCAAATTAGATAGGATTAAATCATTTGCTTTGGATCCTATTGTATTAGCCTCTCTATTCATTTCCTGAAGTATAAAATCAAGTTTTCTTCCGACAGCATCCTCTTCATCTAAAGTGTTTTTAAATTGATCCATATGACTGCATAGTCGAACAATTTCCTCTGTAATATTACTTTTGTCAGCGAACAATGCGACTTCTGCTGCTACACGATTATCATCTAGTGAAAATTCTTCTTCTAGCATTTCCTTAATTCTATCCATAAGTTTTAATCTATACTCTTGAACAATGATAGGACTTCTCTCTTTGACTTGTGCAACGTAATCTCTTGTTTTGCTTAGACGTTTTATTAAATCTAGTTGCAATTTATTTCCTTCATCATTTCTCATTGATATCATTTGCATTAATGCATTATTTAAAGCTTCGTTTAAACATTCCCAAATTTCATCTTCATTATCTTCTTTTTTTTCTATCTTTATTACATCTGGAAAACGACCAATTAATGATGTTGTTGCATCATTTTGTACTGACAGCTCTTTTTCTATTCTGGTTAATGCTTTTAGATAATCCTTTGCTAAAGCCATATCTACAACAATATTAGTATCGCTTTCCCCAATATTTTCATAAGTAATGTAAACTTCTATACGCCCTCTTTGTATATGGGATTTTATGACTTTACGTATATTCTCTTCTAAGTATGTAAATTTTTTAGGCAGCTTTATGCTTATATCCATATATCTATGATTAACAGATTTAAGCTCTACCTGAAAGCATTTATCCGCAACTTGAGAATCACCTCTACCGAAGCCTGTCATGCTTTTTATCATAGCTACTCATCCTCTCACTTGATGTTTCTCGTTTACTATTTTATATTCATCTACAAATAATTACAAGCATATTTAGCATTGCTTCTATATAGATTAAAGAAAAAATATTCCAGAACAAATATTTTCAGCAGGCCCATTCATAAATAAGCTTTCATCTTCCTTAATTTCTACTTTGATGTTTCCACCCTCAACATTTACATTAACATCTTTATTTACAAGACCTAGTTTATTAGCAACTCCAGCAACACTGGTTACCCCAGTGCCGCAAGCTAAGGTATACCCTGCGCCCCTTTCCCATGTCCTAACTTCAATATTTCCTTTATCTATTATTTTAGCAAAATTAACATTTGTATTATTGGGAAATATATGATGTTTTTCAATTAGGAACCCGTAATTTTTAACTTCGTCTATATCTAATTTCTCAGTAAAAATAACAGTATGAGGTACCCCCATTAATACAGTTGTAGCTATAAATTCCTTTTCGTTTATCTTAATTGTTTGATTAATAAAATCAGAACCAGTAGTTATAACAGGAATTTTATCAGAATCATAAGTAATTTTACCCATGTTAACTTTTACATATTGAGCTAATCCATCTTCTGTAGTTAAACTAATTTCCTTTACTCCAGCTAGCGTTTCTACTGTAAATACTTTTTTATCAGTTAATCCTTCATCGTAAACAAACTTTGAAAAACATCGAACGCCATTTCCACACATAGCTGCCAAAGAGCCATCGCTATTATAATATTGCATTCTAAAATCAGCTATATCCGATCTATTTACTATTAACAATCCATCTGCACCTATACCAAAATGTCTATGACAGACTTTTTTTGCTACATCATTAAAGCTTTCCTCGAAAGGAAAATCTTCATATTTTATTACAACAAAGTCATTCCCTGCACCATGCATTTTTTTAAAATTGATCCTCATATTATCACTCCTTTATCTATTTATTCTTATATCCTATTTAATTCAATAATAGATTTTGTTTCCCTTTAAAATATTACGTTTTTTTAATATATTTTATCCAATACCTATTTTTGCATACTTTATCATCAAAACCTAGTTTTATTTTAAAAATTATGCTATTATGGTTACAAATTAAATAGGAGGTAATGCCAATGGCTTTAGATGGATTCGTTGTAGCAGCATTAACCCATGAATTGAAAACCGAATTATGTAACGGTAGAATAGATAAAATCTATCAACCAGAAGCCGATGAAATAATTTTAACAGTAAGGAGCGGTGGTAAAAACCACAAGGTTTTACTATCTGCAAATAGCAACTATCCTAAAATACATTTGACTCATTTTGTGAAAGAAAACCCAACAACTCCTCCCAATTTCTGTATGGTTCTTAGGAAGCATTTGATTGGCGGAAGAATTATAGATATTATTCAACCTCAATTTGAAAGAATGATTAAAATTATCATAGAATCTCTCGACGAGCTGAATGTACTTAAATCTAAAGAACTTATAGTAGAGATTATGGGAAAGCATAGTAACATAATTTTAGTAGATTGTGAATCTAATAAGGTTATCGATAGCATAAAACGCATTCCTTTTGATATTAGTAGATATAGGCAAATTCTACCTGGACTACAATATTCTATGCCCCCTTCCCACGATAAAATGAACCCCTTAGAAATTAATAGCAGGGAGTCATTTATCTCAATCATTAAGGGTCAGGATCAAAGGATACCTATATATAAAGCTATTTATACAAGTTTCAACGGTATATCCCCGCTTATTTCCAGAGAAATTTGTTATAACTCATCTATTGATGAAAATATACTGTTATCCAATTTAGATGAAGAAAAAATAAATTTAATTTATAATTCCTTTATAAATTTAATTGATAAGATTAAATCATATGATTTCCATCCATCTATTTATATAGATGAAAAAACAGGAAAATATATTGACTTTAACACAATTGAAATTAATCACTTTAACTATTATAAGAAACATGAATTTGAATCGATCAACGAATTATTAGAGAATTTCTACCTTCAAAGATCCTCTAGAGAAAGTATGAAACAGAGAACAAATGATTTGCGAAAAAGTATTTCTATAAAACTAGACCGCCTATATAATAAATTAAGTAACTTGAATAAAGATTTGAAAAATGCCAAGGAAGCAGAGAAGTATAAACTTTATGGAGACTTAATTACTGCTAATATTTATCAAGTACCTCATGGAGAGGATCAAGTAGAACTTGTTAATTATTATGATGAAAACTATAGCACAATTACTATTTCTTTAGATAAAAGACTGAGTCCTGCACAAAATGCACAAAGATACTTTAAACTGTATAATAAAGCTAAAACCGCACTTTTTCAAGTGAATCACCAAATTGAAAAAGCTGAGGAAGAAATTAATTATTTAGAACAAATAATTATAAGCATCGATCAGTGTACTCATCTTTCTGATATTGAGGAGATCCGTATGGAACTTGAGGAAACTGGATTTATCAAGAAAAAGATCAGCAATAAGAAACCTATGAAATCTAATCAAACTAAAAAATCTAATTATCTTAAATTCATTTCTTCAGAAGGTTTTGAAATATTTGTTGGAAAAAACAATAAACAGAATGATGAGATTACCTTCAAAATATCTTCTAAAGAGGATTTATGGTTCCACGTTAAAGATATGCCAGGATCCCACGTTATTTTAAAAGGAAAAGATGAAGCATTTGGTGAGCAATCCATATTAGAAGCAGCAACATTGGCAGCTTATTATAGCAAAGGTAAAAATTCTACCAAGGTGGCGGTTGACTATACTCAACGAAAAAATGTAAGGAAACAAAGTGGTGCTAAACCTGGAATGGTAATTTATGTTGACTATTCTACCATATTAGTGGATAGTGAAGAGAAATCAATTTCAAATATTAAAGCTTTAGATTCTTAATTCAAATTAAAAATAGGTTCCTTATTTGGTTAAGGAACCCTTTATCTTATTCTCCTTCAATCATTACATTGTTATCTCCATCTATTTCCTGAAGATGCACTTTAATAATTTCATCCTTTGAAGTCGGAACATTTTTGCCTACGTAATCTGCTCTAATAGGCAATTCTCTATGTCCTCTATCTACAAGGACAGCTAGCTGTATCACCATTGGTCTCCCTATGTCCACTAATGCATCTAATGCCGCCCTAGTCGTTCTTCCTGTATAGAGAACATCATCTACAAGAATCACTATTTTATCGTTAATATTAACTTCAATATTTGATCCATGTATCACTGGACCTATTTGCTCCTTTGTTAAATCATCCCTATACAATGTAATATCCAATGTGCCTATTGGCACTTCTTTACCTTCAATCATTTTAATTTTTTCTGCCAATCTATTTGCCAAAGGAACCCCACGTGTTTTTATCCCTACTAAAATTACATCTTTAACACCCTTATTTTTTTCAAGTATTTCATGGGCAATTCTCGTAAGAGCACGATTAATTCCTTTCTCGTCTAAAAGTTGAACTTGCCTATTCATTCCATTATCCCCCCCATAAATTATTGTTCTTTAGCGTAACTATTTTTTAATACCCTTAAAAGCTTATTAAAATATTCAGGTAGATCCGATGTAAATTCCATGTATTCCTTTTTAGTAGGATGTATAAATCCTAACACCTTAGCATGAAGAACCTGACCTTTTAAATTGAACTTTGAAGTTTTTGGTCCATATAAAGGATCTCCTACTAATGGGCATCCTATATACGATAAATGGACCCTAATCTGGTGTGTTCTGCCAGTTTCTAATCTAGCTTCAATATATGTAAAATCTCTAAAACGTTCTAGTACTTTAAAATGTGTAACAGCATGCTTTCCGTCGCTAGTAACTGTCCTTTTTAATCGATCTACAGGGTGACGGCCTATAGGAGCATCTACAGCGGCATCATCTTCCTTTATATTTCCAATAACAATAGCATGGTATTTTCTAGTATTTGTGTGTTCTTTAAACTGCTTTGCTAGTATTTCATGGGATACATTGTTTTTTGCAACTACCAATAGTCCTGATGTATCCTTATCTATACGATGTACAATGCCTGGACGCATTATACCATTCATATCTGAAAGGTTGTCTCCGCAGTGATAAAGAATAGCATTAACTAAAGTACCAGAATAATTACCCGGAGCCGGGTGTACTACCATTCCTTGTGGCTTATTAATTACTATTACATCATCATCTTCATAAACTATATCAAGAGGGATGTTTTCTGGCTCTATTCGCACTTCTTCCACTTTTGGTAGATTGATCTCTATTTTGTCGCCTAATTTAACTAAATACTTTGCCTTTTCTATTTTTCCATTAACTTTAATACAGTTTTCTTTTATAAGTTTCTGTATATAGCTGCGACTTAAATCCTCATATTGTTCCGCTAAGTAGACATCCAACCTATTGTCGATCTCTTCCTCTGTTACTATTAAGTTTTCCTGATTCAAGGTTTATCTCTCCTTTTAAAACAAATTAAATATCATTCTTTAATATATATATACTAATTAAAATTGCACCGATTACAACAGCAGAATCAGCTATGTTAAATACAGGAAAATTTATAATTGCAACGTTAAAATAATCAACAACAAAGCCTAATCTAACTCTATCTATTAAATTCCCAATAGCTCCACCCGCTACCAAACTAAGAGCAAATACCATTATTCTATTTAGTTTATTATGATGTGCATAATATAATATAAACCCTAATACTAAAAGAGTTGTAATAATGAAAAATAATTTCTGATTTTGAAAAAGCCCAAACGCAGCACCGCGATTTTCAACATAAGTTAAATGAAATATATTTTCAATAATAGGAATATCCCTTATTGGCGCTAGATATTTTAAAGCTAATATTTTACTTAACTGATCTAATATAATAACTGCAATTACAACTATATAATTCATATATCTTCTCCCTCCTATCTTTTCCTTCAATAAATGATTATACCATTATCAAAAGAAAAAAGATACAAAATGTATCTTTTTTGCTATTTATCTTCTACATCCATTTGTTCTTCAGCATGCATCATACCGTCACCAGTATAAGAGAGTTGAGACCTATAATATGCATCTGAAATATTTTCAACTTCTTCGACGGTTCCAATATTATAATCGTCAAATACACCTAAAAGGTCTCCTGTAGCAAAGGATGGATCATTTTTCATTTCATTAAATTTTGCTACAGCTTGATACGCATCCTCTCCATCAAACCCAGTATAATCGTCGTAATCCTTATAGCTTGTTCTAAAAGAAGGAGATAAAACCTCTTCCTCTACTGGCCTATCTGCACTGAGCTTATGCCCTTGTACTTCTTTTTCTGCACATTCCATACAGAAATGGGCTTCAGGCATGATTTCTAATCTTTCTTCTAGTATTTCAGATTCACAAAGCTGACAGCTTCCATAGGTACCCTTTTTAATGGCTTCTAGAGCCCTATCTATCTCATCAATTCTATATTTTTCATGGCTTTCTAGGTTATATTGCATTTCCATCATAAACATCTCTGTCCCTAAATCGGCAGGATGATTATCATAACTTGAAAGTTCTTCCGTATATTCTCTCATAGAAGCATTTTTAGGCTGATGCTTTTCCATCATCCTAATAGTATTTAGTGTGTTATTTTTTTCCTCTAACAATTTGTTTTTGAAGTATTCTATTTTGTTTTTATTCAATAAAATCCTCCTATCTATAGGCATCAATTATATCAAGTAAGTCCGCAATAAGCTTGCCAACAAATGGAAGATTAACCCAGCTCTGCAACAGATATAGAACAATTCCAGCTAGTAGCGTAAAGCCAATACCCATTCCCAGGCCTCTAGCTAGTCCAGCGATAAAATTCATCCATATAATTCTTTTTGGATTCGTTATCATCTCTGTATACTCCGCTATTCTCATATTGTCCATTTTCCTTGACAATTTCTCTACCTGGCTCATGTTGGTAATTTCCTTTGCTATTTCCTCTACTAAATGGTCTCTGTTTTTAGACATAGTCAACCTCCATACTATTATTTTATCCCATAGATTGATTTTTATCCTATAGCTAATATACAGTATTTATTTCTATCATAAACTCATTAAACTCATCAAAATCTAAGGACTGTTCTCCATCAGATAGAGCTTCACATGGATTTGGATGGATTTCTACCATAATTCCATCTGCTCCAGCAGCCAAAGAAGCCTTTGACATAGGCAATATAAGTTCTTTTCTACCTGTTCCATGGCTTGGATCCACTATAATAGGAAGATCTGATAAGTTTTTTATAATTGGTATAGCTGCTAAATCTAATGTGTTTCTTGTATATGTTTCAAAGGTTCTAACACCACGTTCGCACAATATAATATTCTTGTTTCCTTCATATGCCACATATTCAGCCGCCATCAGCCACTCTTCTATAGTAGCAGTCATTCCACGTTTTAATAAAATAGGTTTATTAGTTTTTCCTACTTCCTTTAAAAGACTAAAGTTCTGCATATTCCGCGACCCTATTTGTAGTATATCCACATATTTATAAACCATTTCAACATCCCGGGTGTCCATCACTTCAGAAACAACTGGTAATCCATGAACATCTCCCGCTTCTTTTAACAGCCTTAACCCTTCTTCGCCAAGTCCTTGGAATGAATATGGAGAGGTTCTAGGCTTAAAAGCGCCTCCTCTTAAAATATGGCCGCCTAGCTTTTTTACGATTTGGGCTGCATTTTGGATTTGGTGTTCACTTTCTATAGAGCAGGGTCCTGCAATAATTATAGGATGTTCGCCACCAATTTTAAGGTTTTTTATTTCTATTATCTTAGTTTTTTCATTATTCGTTTTTCCTATTAAATTTAAATTCATATCATATTCCTTCTTACATTTGTTTTAACATTATTTTTACAATATCTTTAGAATTATTCGCTGCTTCCTGTACAAACTCATTAAAATTATCATGAGCTGATCCATCTGCATTATCAGACATAGCTCTTATGACAACAAAAGGTATATTATTAACATAACAAGTATGACCTATAGCGGCGCCTTCCATCTCTGTGCAATATGCATCAAAATTTTTCATTAAATTTTCTTTTATTTTTGCATCATTAACAAATATATCCCCCGAAACAATTCTACCCTTAACTACTTTATTCTTTTGTAATACTTCTTTGGAAGCAGAAAAAGTTTTTTCTATTAAGCTCATATCTGCAGGAAAAATAGATTTTTCCATTCTAGGTATTTCTCCTAGCTTATGTCCAAATCCAGTTACATCAAAATCATGGTGCAGTACATCTGTAGAAATAACAATATCTAACACATCTAAATTATTATTTATTGCTCCTGCCACACCAGTGTTTATCACTGTATTTACACCTAATTCACTAATTAAAATTTGAGTACATATAGCAGCATTTACCTTACCTATGCCACATCTAACAAGAACTATTTCCTTTTCTTGAAGGTTGCCTATGTAAAAATCCATATTTCCTATTGTTTTAACTTCAGTTATTTCCATTTCTTTCTTTAAAACATCTACTTCTTCATCCATTGCTCCTATTATACCTATTCTATTCATCAAAAAACCTCCTTATTTGTATAATACCCAAATTATTTATTATATTTCTCGAAAGTACTTGAAACTAATTAAAATAAAATTTGTTCGCTTACACTCACAAACTTTATGTCGCACTCAATTCTAAGCTTTCCTTAAAATTTCAAGTGCTCAAATAAATCATAAAAGTCGCATCTATGTGCGACTTCATAATAATGCTTTTTCAGTTGTATTATATATAGCATTAAAGTAATAGTCAAGCAATTTGACTATCTTTGTTCTCTTCAACCAATTCATTATAAGACTGTGAGAGAGAATCTAATTGGGACTGCAATAATGTATTAAATCTAGTCTTAAAGATTTGCATTTGCTTCTTTGTGTTTTCAAATTCATTTCTAATCTCTTCTACTTCTTTATGTGCCTTTGCAATAATCTCTCTTCCTCTTACTTCTGCTTCTTCCAAAATAAGCTCAGATTTCCTATGCGAATTTGCTCTAAGATCTTCAGCTGCATTTTGCGCGACTATCAATGTGTTTTTAAGTGTTTCTTCTATATCCTTATATTTTTCCATTTGATGATGAGCAACTTCTATCTTTTCCTTTAATTCTATATTTTCTTTATACAGTTTTTCATAATCAATCATAACTTGATCTAAAAATTCATCAACTTCGTCCTCTTTGTATCCTCGCATTCCCTTTTTAAACTCTTTATTTTGTATTTCTAATGGCGTTATCATGTATTTGTGCACCTCCATTGTTATCTAAATAAGTTTATGAAGCTTAATTATAATTCTTTCTGATTTTGTTTTACCTTCAATAGAAGCTACGATTACCCTACCTTTTCCTTTAACAGAAATAACATCCTTCTCAATAACTTCATATGAAGACTTCGTAACTTGGGTCCAATTAATGCTAACACGTTCCTTTGATATTAAGCTTTGGGCCTCAGTTCTTGAAACCTTATAAGCTAAGCTCAATACAGAGTCCAATCTAAGAGAAGCTACATTTCCGGTAATTTGCTTATGCTCAATCTCTGGAAGAATAATATCTTCTAATTTTATTTCCTTTATTTTTACAAAAACATTTCCGACCTTATTTAGATTGTAAGCAATATAATCCTTAATACTATTATGTACTATTACCTGACATATATTATTGTGCACTATTATGTCTCCAATTTTTTCCCGTTTTAAACCTAATCCTAAAATAGCACCTAAATAGTCACGATGATCCGGTTTTTCAAATTTAGATGTACATCTAAGCTCAAATACGGATATAGGAATATCTATCATATGGTCTTCTAAGTACTCCGGAAAAATAACTATGATTCTTCTTTCAGCCTCATTGTATCCACCAGAAACGATATACTTCAAATCTCTAATAGAATTGAGTATTCCACAAGCCAATGCAACTTCTTGTGGCGTTAAAAAATCTGTATATTTGATATCATGTTTTTTTAATACACTTTCAGCTTTATCCAGTATCTTTAGCATCCTATTTCTAGATGCTTCTCCTTGAATATGCTCTAGTAATTTTTCTTTATATAACACCAATTCCACCTCTTAAAATTGTAACATTCTTAAAATTATACTGTATATCATTTGGATTATAAACATTGCTAATATAGGAGAAAAATCTAAGAATCCAGTATAACCAAAAATATTGTTAATAAGATTTCTAGCTGGTGCTAAAATTGGCTCTGTTACGCTATAAATAAATTGCACAATAGAATTTGAAGGATTAGGATTAATCCATGGTAAAATAATTCGAACTAGTATTAAAGTATTAATAACTCTAACTAAATAATATAAAGCCTCTGCTACTACCTGTGGGGCAAACAATATTTACACCCCTCCTTTCATTAAAATCTATTTAATCTATGAATCACACTTACAATATCCTATAAATTACTTTTGCCAAGGAAATACACCCTTATTTTTTAGTTCTTCCTTAATATTACCAGATATATCTACATTATTTGGTGCTAAGATAAAAATCCCCGAAGAAACTTTTTGAATATTTCCATCTAATGCATATAAGGCCCCGTTTATAAAATCAAAGAATTTTTTAGCTAAATCAGGTTCTATATTTTCCAAATTAATAATGACCGGCTTCCTATTTTTTAAATTATCTACAATATTAGGAGCCTCTTCAAAGTTCGTTGGTTCATAAAGCACAACTTTCATTTGAGTAGTCGTATGTATATTAACAACCTTATTTCTCTTATTATTCATAACTGGTACAAGTTCATCATCTTCTTCAATTATTTCCTCTTCTACTTCATCTTCTTCAAAAACATCAAAACCCATAAATACTTTTACTTTATCAATTATATTTCCTGACATAATAGCTCCTCCTTATTAATTTTATTCTTTATTTATTAGAATAATCTCGTTCTCCAAATATTAAGCTACCTACTCTAACTAGGTTTGCACCTTCTTCTATAGCAACTTCAAAGTCATTTGACATTCCCATAGATAAATATTTCATCTCTACATTTTCTATTCTCATTTCAGATATCTCTTTAGATAGATTTTTCAGCCCTTTAAAAAACTTTCTAGCCTCCTCTTGATTATTCACATAAGGAGCCATTGTCATAAGTCCCATTATCTTAATATTTGTAAGTGCAGAGATTTTTATTACAATCTCCTTTGCAGCATCAGGAGTTACACCGTATTTAGTTTCTTCTCCCGATACATTTACTTGTAGTAAACATTCGATAGTCCGACTTACTTCCTTAGCCCTACTGTTAATTTCTTCAGCTAATTTATATGAATCTAGTGAATGTATCAAATCCACTTTATCAATAATATATTTCACTTTATTACGCTGAAGATGACCAATTAAATGCCACTTGACAGCTGGTCCAATTTCATCATATTTTCTTATTAACTCTTGAACTTTATTTTCACCAACATGTGTAATTCCATAATCCATAGCCTTTTTTATAACATCTATATCTACAGTTTTCGTTACAGCTATTAATTGGATTTCTTCAGGATTTCGATTGGAGGTAATTGCAGCATTTTTTACCCTCTCTACAACATGTTCTATATTTTTTTCTAACGTCAATCCAATCACTCCTAATTATCTTATTCTTTGTCCTTCTTTGACTTTCGAGCCTTTCGTTACTACTTCATCATATAAATTAACTGTACTAATTTTCTCTGCTTTGCCTGAACCATCCTTAGACTTATTCTCAAAAGACCCATCATAAACTATAGAATATTCATTATTTGAAGTTATAACTTTAATTGGTTTAAAATTAGCTATACCGTTAACATCTACAGTATAGACACCTTCTATACCATCTTTTTCTGCTATTGATGAATTAGCAACCATTGCTCCTTCATATTTCCTATGAATAATATCTACAGTTAATGTTCTTAAATTATAAACATTATCTAGAAACTCATCTAAATCAAATATTACTATTTTTTTATCTTCTTCTTCAATAATATTACGGACAAAAGCTTTTAGCTCCCGATTCTGATTTATAGGTCTTATTGTAACAGTATCTCCCTTTTCTATACCTCCAGACTGTTCCGTTGTTAATTCCACAATAAGACTCCATTTATAGTTTTCGATGATTCTAATAACAGGAGCTCCTTCTACGCTATTGTCTGATTGAACATTTGACTTAGTATCTTTTAACATTTTCAATTGAGTACTGGTGATTTCATTTATAGTTTTATAATTTAGAAGTTCTTCAAGGCCATCACTACCAAGAGCTACAAAACCTGGAGAATCACTATAAATAGTTTGTATTGAAGAATTAACTTTTTCTTCTAACAACTCCTTTTGTTGTTCTAGTTGATCTAAATTTTTACCTGAAAAACTTTTTCCGCCTACAATAACACTTTGTTTATTCAATAAACCCTCTAATTCTTCTCTCATAGAATTTATTCTATCATATCTTTCAGCTTTAATATCGTCTTGTATAGATAATATTAATTCGTTTACTTGATTTTCAATCTTTGAGATATCGCCTTGAAAAATACTTTCATCTCCTTGTTGGGATTTAATATTTTCCAATCTAGTGTTTATTGAATCTAACTCTTTCTTCGATTGATCATCAGCGTCATTAATATATATCTCTGCTAGTTTTTCACCCTTCGAAACCTTTTCCCCTTCTGAAACAAAATACTTTACATCACCTTTTATTGCACTTGTAAAAACTTTTTCTTCCCTTGCAACATAACCGGTAGCTTCTATGTTTTTCTCAATTTTACCATATTCAACGGCATATGTAGTTCTTGATGTTGCTGCAATTAAAGGTGGCATTCTAGAAATAAAATACAATGCAATAATTAGAATTATAACATATGGGATTTTTTTTCTAGGTCTTTTCTTTCTAGTTTTCTTTTTTTCTTTACTTTGACTCAAAAAATCACCTACTATCAGTATTCATATTATAATTCTTCATTTTACTAAAAAATCCTTCAAATATCAGTACATATTTTATAATTCTTAAGCACTATAATTATAAATATATACATAAATAAGAACCCCACCCATCAAGGCAATCAAAGATTGCTGATGGGCCCCGTAAACCTTATTGTATTCACAATAAAAAGATCTATTAATCTAAAACCATGGTAAAACACCTCAAGGTTTATATTAGTAGATCTTTTTAAAATTTCTCATAACTTTCATATCTTATTAAAATTCAAATAACTACTTGCACTTATCCATATGTTTTTTAAAAGTTAATAAAAAACTTTCCGTATCTGCTAACAACCTTTAGCTTTCTTATAGATTTAATATTAAGCTCAGTAACGGTTCTATCCCTAGTGGTAATTGCAATTGTATTGCTGATTTTGTTCGCACCAAGAACAGTTCCAGTGAGCTTATTGTCATTTTCAAGGATTATTTTAACTTCGTCACCAGCCATTATTTCTGTAGTTCCTAGCATGAAATGCTTAATATCCAATTTTTTTATATCCTCATGATTCAAATTTTTATTATCTAATAAAATAATATTATTATTCAAATAGAATTTTTCTTTTAAAATTGTAAGGATATATCCAGTATAGGTAAATACCAACATAGTAATAGATATTGATATCAGAGTATCTATCATAAACGTATCACTTCCTAACTATAACTAGAATTTTTTATAACTTCTAGCGAGATCGATCTTTTTTAAGCTTCCATTTAAACGGCTCTTATCCAACGAATTTTATTATCCACTATTGTTTTTATTATAAAATTATTATTAAATAAATAATTAATATGAGCAACTATTGGAGTTTTCAATAAAGAATATTGTATAAGACTAGTAACATTTATATCAAAAATCTTAAATAGTTCATATTCTATTTCATCTAAAGTTTTTTCAGTTTCTAAAATTTTCATTATAGTATTATTTATGTCCTCTAATACCCTTAAGTTTGCATCCACAGCTTTCTTAAGTTCCTTATTGTTCATTGGAGGGCAATGAGATGGAACATAAGTTTCATACTTACTTTCTCGTAAAAACTCCAAAGTTTTAATTTCCTCCTCTATATTTACATTAAATGGAATTTTATGTTTTTGTATCAGAGCTTCGTTAAGAATAGAATCTCCACAATATAATACATTTTCTATTGCTATGCCTATATGATTGACAGCGTGCCCTAATAATGGTACAACATCTAGGCTAATTGAATCTATGCTTAGTTTTTTATCATCTTTTCTAATAGTATAATCAACCTTAGAAGCCTTCGCCATTAGAAATTTTCCTGTCATTTCCTTTATAGGTATAGCTCCAGCAGAAAGATAAATTGGCTCCAGATATGGATTTTCTATAATTGCACACTCAAATTCCGGAGCGTAAATTGTAGCACCTAATTTATTTTGAAAATAATAATTTCCTCCACAATGATCTGCATGGGAATGGGTATTTATAATGGACTTTACTTTGTAGCCTTCTGCTTCCAAAAGCTTGTTTATCTTTTTAGCAACTGCATCCTCTAGCCCACTATCGATTAATATAGCGTCCTTACCAAGGATAATACATCCGATATTACAAGAATTTTCAATGTAACCTAAATTATTTTTAATATTTATAAGCTCCATTTTACTCACACCTATCTTATGTAAATTTTATACATATAGTATACCATATGTTTATGTAGAATTGCAGGTAAGGACTAATCCTTACCTGTAATTCTCTATTTTATCTTTACTAATATATAGAATCCTGGTGAATGTATGGTTATTTTGCCATCAAAGGTTTCAGTTCCTGAAATATTATTGAATACATACATGACATCTATAGAAGAAGTTTCGTCAACATAAATCATTTCGTCTAAGCTGACTTCATATTTTTCAACATTATCTTCACTTATTTTATTATGAATTGTTGTTACAATTTCATCTATATTTTTTTTATAAATTGTTTTGTTATTTTCTAACACTTCAACCGTTTTATTTCCTTCGGAATATCTAATTAAAATAGGATCATTACTATCTTTCCCTGTTACTGATCTATAATAGGAAAAATCAGCAAAATAATCATAATTTTTAATATCCACTGCCCTTCCCTCATTGATAACATTATAATTAAAATACTTAGTTTCAACACTGCCCCAGTACTCTTCTAGTTCGAATCCAAAGACGGATTTAGTTTCACTAATTTTAAAATCATTAGGTACATAATTTAAATCCTTCAATTCATGTTTGTTTTGAAAATATAATAAAATAGAAGTAATTTCATCTTTATCAGACTTAGATATATCTGATGAAGGTATTACAGTTTTATCACTTGAAATCATATTGTTTGCTATTAATATTTTCTCAAATCTTTTATTCTGACTAAGTTTAGAAACCGAACTTGCACTTAATGGACCTGTAACTACCATTACAGAAATTATTGCTAATGAAATAGTAAAAACTATATTTTTCGGCTTTTTATTAAAAATACTATATAGCATACAACCCGTTACCCACAAAGCAGCAACTAATACAAAATATCTATTCTCTGTTATTCCATAAGCATTTATACGAATACCTATGGAAACAAACATCATGATTAATAAAGGTATTAGTACTTTAGGGAAAAATGAAGTGAACACTTTTGTCCACTGATTAATCCTACGCAGCGGATAAATAAAAAATATTACAATCGTACTTATTATTGAAAACCATAATACGAGATTTGCAAGTATTCCTTCTGGCCATTGTTGAGTAACTATGATCTTTATAAAATACACATACAATATAGACGAATAAGCTACAACAAGTGGCATAACTATATAAAGTAAAAGCACCTTTAAAACCTTAGAGTATTCACTTATATTTAGTTTCTGTCCAAATGTAGGTATATCACCTAAAAAGAAAGCTGGGGCAAAAACTCCCGCAACGATTAACCAAATATCAAAATAAATTCGTCCTGAAATATCTACTGTAAACAATATATTTATTGTAACTATAATTGCAGCTAAACCTAGAAATAATATCGCTGAATATAAATATGTTGTAACAAATCTATTAAAAAGTGTAACTACATAGAACTCATAGTTTTCTTCCTTGAAATAGTAAGGTATAAAAGAAAATGCTAAATACAGGGAAATACTATATGCTATATATCTTGAGATGGATAAATCGTTCATTTCAACAAGCATAAATGAGTAGTATAAGATTAATAATGTTATTGCGCCTAAATATATTACTAGCTTTGTTACTTTGTTTAAATCTTTTTTTCTTTCAAAAAATACTTTAATACATAATGACAGTGGAATTCCAATAGCTAAAACCATGGCAATACGGGTCAAATCTTCTCTCAGATTTAAATTGCTATAATCTAAATGATTCATGTAAATCAATGTAACCACAGTAGCTACTGAAAGAAAAATCGTTTCTGGAAACCGTTTAGTGCTCATAATTAATTTGTTAGCAAATAATTGAATGTTTGATATTATTTTCTCTAGCATGTATAATCGCCCCTTTACTAATATAAATTTACTATAATTCCATTGCTAATTGCCCCGGAAATAGTGTGATTTCAACATTTTATACTATTTAAATCGTATTTTGTTATGTTTTGACGAAAATTACTTTATTGATTAAAACTTATCTTAAGTATATCGTATTAATATTTAAATACCCACTTATCGCAATATAATCCAAAGTAAATTTCAATCTCTTTTTATATTGTTTTCATATACTAATTTGTATGCTTCTAAATCTCTCAACGAGTTTAACTCATTATCGAAAGTCATATAATCTATAAGATCTGGACTTAAACTAGTAGCTGTAATTAGATCCTTTAATCCTTTTTCTTTTTCTTCAAAATGGTACGTATAAAGACAGGCACGATTATAATATAGCACAGCAGTATCCTTATTATATTCTATCCCTTTAGTTAGCGTTTTTGCTGATTCTTCATAATTTCCAATCTCTTTATAAATAATAGCTAGGTTTAAAAAACTGTTAGGAAACTCCGGATTCTGCTCTATGGATTCTTTATAATACTCTATAGCCTCTTGTTTTTCTCCTGTTTTATTTAATATAACACCCATGTTAAATAGTGCTTTAAAATTTTTAGAATCAATTTCCAAGGCTTTTTTCATCATACTAAGGGCTTCATCATTCTTATTTAATTCTTCAAAGATTGATCCTAAGTTTACATACGCCCAAAAATCAAATGGATTCAATTGAATTACCATTTTATAATATGTAATTGCCTTCTCTTTATTTCCAAGTTCATCATGTGCATTAGCTAGAAAAAAATATGCCTGATCATAATATTCATCTATTTCTATAGCTTTTTCATAATACTCAATAGCTTTAGTAAAATTATTTTGGTTATCATATAAAGTACCTAATCCATAATAACCCCTAGCCTCTGTTGGTTCTATATTGATCGCCTTCGTGTAAAACTCCTCAGCTTTTTCGTAATCCTCAAGTTCATCATATAAAAGACCTATATCTAAAATAAGATCTATGTCTCTATCTCCTCCTTTACATTTGTATGCCTTTTTATAAAACTTTAATGCCTTTAAGGACTGATCTTCTTCCATAAATTTATTTCCTATTATTTTATAGTTGTTTAACATATATTGATTGTCTTTCATAAAATACCCTTCTTTCGAAAACCATCTATAATTGTATTAATATCTGTAGTTAAAATAGTATTATACCAATACATAAGAGTAATTACAAACGTTTTCACAAATAAGGATATCAGAATTGTATTAACAATAAAAACGCCTTTAGATTGGTATCCTCTAAAGACGTTCTTGTATTTTTTATATTATATTTTTTGATTTCTTCCATGTAGTTAAATATTCTCTTAACTCCTTTACAGTTCCTATAAATAACATTGATTTCATATATTATTCCTCCCGTCAAACGTATGTTCTTAATCTCATTATATACGAACGCACGTTTGTTGTAAAGTAGAAAAATTCTTTTTTTATAATATTATTGCGATCAATCCTCCGCTGCCTTCATTAACAATCTTTTGAATCGTTTTTTGAAGCTTAACTCTAGTATCATCAGGTACCATAAATAATTTATTTTGTAATTGTTCTTTTACTAGATCATGTAATGATTTTCCAAACATATTTGTTCCCCAGATTTTTTCCGGATTTTGTTCAAATTCTTCTAATAAATATTTTATTAGCTCTTCACTTTGCTTTTCTGTACCAACGATAGGAGAAACCTCTGTCGCTATATCCGCTCTAATAAAGTGGAGCGATGGAGCGTTTGCTCTAAGCTTTACACCGAATTGATTTCCATGACGGAACATTTCAGGTTCTTCTAAAGTAAGTTCATCTAATGAAGGCGGAACTAATCCATAGCCTATGGTCATTACATCATTTAATGCTCTTTCTATTCTATCATATTCTCTTTTTGCTCTTGCAAGCTCTGTAATCATACTAATTAACTGATAATCTCCATCTATTTCATATCCAGTTTTTTCTTGTATAACTTTATAGAATAAATTATCTGGAGTAAGAAGTTCTATTAAAGCTGAACCTTCTCCCATTTTCATAACTTCAAGATGAGCCTTTTTAACATTTTCTACTTCATTCAGACTGTTTACTAATATTTCAACATCCCTCAATTTTTTAACTTGAGAAGCAGAAGATTTTATGGCTTCTAATATTGAACCCTTTAACCAGTGACTTGATTCTATGCTTTCTAGCCAACCAGGAAGGTTAATATTAATTTCTGTAACTGGGAATTCAAACAAAACACTTTCTAGTATTTCATGTATATCTCCCATATTAAGTTTAGCACAATCTTTAATAATAACAGGCACATTATGTTTTGCTTCCAATTGATTTTTTAGCTCTTCTGTAGCTTGGTTATCAGGAAATTTAGTATTTAAAATCATTACAAAAGGCTTGTTAATTTCCTTTAATTCTCTAATAACTCTTTCTTCCGCATCTACATAGCTTTCTCTCTCTATATCAGTAATACTTCCATCTGTAGTTACAACTAAACCTATGGTTGAATGCTCTTGAATTACTTTTCTCGTGCCAATTTCTGCTGCTTCTTCAAAAGGAATTTGTTTTTCAAACCAAGGTGTATTTACCATCCTAGATATTCCATCTTCCTGATGTCCTATTGCTCCCTTTACTAAATAACCTACACAATCGATCATTCTAAGCTTAAACGTAGCGTTGTCCTTTAAAATAAGTTCTACTGCTTCATTAGGCACAAATTTTGGTTCTGTAGTAGTAATAGTTTTCCCTGTTCCACTCTGCGGCAATTCATCCTTAGCTCTTTCTTTCTTATAGGCATTTTCTATATTTGGTAATACTAATAAGTCCATAATACGTTTTATCAAAGTGGATTTTCCCGTTCTAACAGGACCTACTACACCTATATAGATGTCCCCCTGCGTACGTTTAGCAATGTCTCTATAAATATCGTACCTTTCCATACTTTCCCTCCTTCTTATCTAAATAGGAATAGAATACTCGTATCTTTAACATTATAAATATATGCTTGGATACTAATAATATGACTATGATAGAACTTTATTCTACTTAGTATTTTATATTTTAATAATTTACTCTTTATGCTAAATATTTTTCAGAATAAAATTTGTTCGTTTACATTGGCAAACTTTATATCGTGTTCAATTCTAAACTTTGCTTAAAATTTAAATTGCATAAAAAATAGGAGGGATATTTCTCCCTCCTATAACCATATGTGGTTTACCAATTTGAATTCACTCTATCAACGACTTCTTCTATTTCATTGGTGCGATTTCTTGTCATTAAATTATATACTGCATCCTTTGCACTTCCATCATTATAAAGAACGTCATATATTTCTTGTGTAATAGGCATTTCAACATTGTATTGCTGGGCTAGCTCGTATGCTGCTTTCGTAGTTGTTATTCCCTCTACTACCATCCCTATTTCCTTCAAAGTTTCATCCAGATTTTTTCCTTGACCTATTAAGATCCCTGCTCTTCTATTCCTACTATGCATACTGGTGCATGTTACAATTAAATCCCCTATACCAGAAAGTCCAGCAAAGGTTGATATGTCTGCACCCATAGCTTTTCCTAAACGCGCAATTTCACTAATACCTCTAGTGATTAAAGCCGCCTTAGCATTATCTCCATATCCAAGTCCATCTGCTATTCCTGCTCCAAATGCTATTACATTTTTCAATGCCCCTCCAAGCTCTACCCCAACTATGTCTGGATTAGTATATACCCTAAAATTAGATGTAATGAATAAATCCTGAACAAACTCTGCTGTAGATTTGTCTTTTGAAGCAACTACAACCGTTGTAGGCATATTTGTAGAAACTTCCTCTGCATGAGAAGGTCCTGATAAAACAACGAAAGGATTTTCTGGTAGCTCATCTAATACAACTTGTGATATTCTTAAACGAGTATCTTTTTCTAATCCCTTAGCTGCATTTATTATTATCTCACTACCTTTTAAATAAGGTTTAATATTTTTCAGGATTCCTCTAACAGACTGAGATGATACTGATATTAATACGGCATCTACATCTAAAATAGCTTTTTCTAAATCTAAATATACATTTAAATTCTTAGGTAAATCTATATTTGGTAAGTATTTATGATTTTGGCCTGTTCTTATAATATCATTGTATTGTTCTTCATTTCTCATCCACAGATTAACCTTATGTCCTTTACTACACAATACCATGCTTAAGGCAGTTCCCCAACTGCCTGCTCCTAAAACAGCAATCTTTGAATGGTTCATCTTAAATTCTCCTTTATTTCTCCCTTGATTTCCCAATTTTCCGTTCATTACCTTTTAAAAGTCTTTTAATATTTTCACTATGTCTATATATGGCTAATACAGCTAAAATAAGTCCAAAAATAAAGTAATCAAATCCATACATAGCTATTGCAACTGGAAAAAGACTAACGGCCACAATGGAGGCTAAAGAAACGTATTTATATTTATATAATACGGTAACTCCTAATGATACACAAATAAGCGCTGCGAGGGGTTTAATACTTATAGCAACTCCAATAGTTGTTGCAACTCCCTTTCCACCTTTAAATCCTAGAAACAAGGGCCAATTATGACCAACAACTACTGCTACACCGCATATTAGTCCAACTGTATTATCACCAAATTTTTTTCCTATATAAACTGCTAGAACGCCTTTAAGAAAGTCACCTAAAAATGTAATAGCTGCCGCTTTGATCCCTAGTGTTCTAAGAACATTAGTCGACCCTGCATTACCACTACCATGTTCTCTAATATCAATTTTAGCAAATAACTTTCCTACAAAATATGATGTTGAAAAATTTCCGATAAAATAGGCAATTATCACAAACAAGAGATTGCCCCACATCAATTAATCCCTCCCTGTTTTTTCTCGTAAAATAAATCGTATCGGTGTTCCTTCAAAGCCAAAATTCTCACGAATCTTATTTTCTAAGTATCTTAAATAAGAAAAATGCATTAGCTCCTTGTCATTTATAAATAAAATAAATGTAGGTGGTTTTACAGAGGCTTGAGTAGCATAAAAAACTTTGAGTCTCTTTCCTTTATCTGAAGGTGCCTGATTTAATAATATAGCCTCTCCAATTACTTCATTTAAGGAACCTGTTGGTATTCTCATTGCATTTTGATTTGAAACATGTTTTACTTCTTCCAGTATTTTATTCATTCTTTGTCCAGTTAATGCTGAAACAAATACAATTGGTGCGTAACTGATATAAGTAAGTTCATTACGAATTTGTTTTATAAATTCGTTCATCGTATGATTATCTTTTTCTATAATATCCCATTTGTTAACAACGATAACCATACCCTTACCATTTTCATGACTATATCCTGCAATTTTCTTATCCTGCTCTGTAACTCCTTCAGATGCATCTATCACAAGAAGACATACATCTGATTTTTCTACTGCTGCAATAGCACGGATAATGCTATATTTCTCTATATTTTCTGTAATACGGCTCTTTCTTCTAATACCTGCTGTATCTATAAGTACATATCGATCCTCTCCATCAGTAAATGGCGTATCTATAGCATCCCTTGTAGTTCCGGCAATATCACTAACAATTACTCGATCTTCACCTAATATACGATTTATAAGGGATGATTTACCTACATTTGGTTTCCCTATCATGGCTACCTTAATCACATCATCGTCATATTCACCAGTACCATCAGTATTAAAGTGCTGAACAATTTCATCTAGAAGGTCCCCAATCCCTAGACCTTGTGCAGCTGATATTTCAACTGGATCTCCCATGCCTAATTCATAAAACTCATAAAAATTTTCAGATTGGTGCCTTGTATCTACCTTATTAAGCGTAACTATTACTGGTTTTTTCGTTTTTCTAAGGAGCTCTGCAACATCACGATCTACAGAAGTTAACCCTTCTCTACCATCTACAATGAAAACTATTACATCAGCAGTTTCCATAGCCAATTCTGCTTGTCTTCTCATTTGAGCAGGTATTATCTCCTCAGATTTTGGTTCTATTCCTCCAGTATCAATTAAAGTAAAATTATACTTTAACCATTCAACCTCTGCATAAATTCTATCTCTTGTTACTCCTGGTTTGTCTTCTACTATAGAAATTCTTTCTCCTGCAATTTTATTAAACAAAGTGGATTTACCCACATTTGGTCGCCCTACGACTGCAACAATTGGTCTAGCCATTTATACTTCACCTCTAATTTTATTATTTCGTTTTTAAATTTAATACTCTTTGAATAAATTTTTTACCATTAACTTCACATACTTGGATGTTTACACCTAGTTTTTCTTCTAACAGTGTAACAGTATAATCATCTAGGAATATTTCTTCCTCAGATTTCATCATAGACTCAGGGATAAGTATTCTATCCCCTAAGTTTCTATTCTTTAAGGTGTTATATATATCCTGTCCAGTAATTAATCCACTAACAGAAACATGTCCCCCAAAAAATTTATTTTCTACGCATATTGCTTCTACTTTTAGATTCCCAATTTTGTCTGTTAGATCACAACACATTCTTTTTATTAGGTCATATGCCGCAGTACCCGTTACTACAGTAATGTGTTTAGGTTCTTTTAAGGCAACTGGTAATCTCTTTAAATATTGGTCAAATTCATATTTAAATTTAGTTGCTAATCCTACTCCATTTTCTAATTGTGGAAATCCTTCGTAGTTTTCATATTCAGGAAAGTCTCTATTCGCTAAAACATAAAATTCATCTGAGACATGAACAAAATTACGATTAATGGAGTTACTAAACCTTTTCTGCCATTTCTCAACTTGGTCTATAGTATAGGACGCAGTTTCCTTATTAAATGGTTCCATTTTATATAA
>JAEWHG010000125.1 GCA_023387935.1 Bacillota bacterium | reverse complement strand
TATGAGAATGTACCCATTGCATTCCCTTATATACTGCATTTGTAAATTTTTGAATGATTTCTGGATTTTCTTCGATATAGCTTTGTTTCGCACTGTACGCTGTAAAAGGAATGTATCCACTATGTGCACCTACTGCGTCAACTACATATCCCTTACCTTCTTTTTCTACCTGCGATGCTATTGGCTCAAATAGAGTTGTAAATTCAGCTTCTCCACCAGCAAATGCACCAGCCATTACATCATATTGAATATCCGTTCTTACGGTTAAGTCTTTCCCTGGTATTAGATTATTATTCTTCAAAACGTATTCCAGTGTCATATTAGGCATTCCACCCTTACGACCACCTAACATAGATTTACCTCTAAGATCCTCTAATGTAAAATTAGGATAAGGATCTCTGGATACGATGAAAGAACCATCGCGTTGTGTAAGCTGAGCGAAGTTGATTGCATAATCTTCTTTGCCTTGATTGTAAACATACACGGAAGCTTCTGGCCCCATAAATCCAATCTCAACCTGATCACTTAAAAGGGCTGCCATAGTTTTATCTGCACCTTTACCATCTATAAGCTCTACCTTTAGTCCTTCTTTCTCAAAAAAACCTTCTGTAATTGCAACGTATTGTGGTGCATAAAAAACGGAATGAGTTACCTCCATTACGCGTATTTCAGTAGATTCTGTCTTACTTGTGCATCCACCTAGGAATAAAACAGAAATCATTAGTAGAGCCACTAATAAACTAATGGTTTTGGCGTGTCTCATTTAAATCCCCTCCTAATTAAAATAAAAAACATATGTAATTTATTATATTCTCCCATAAAATTTGTGTTACTTCATTGATGAATAAGAATGAAAAAATCGGCATAAAATCTTAATATAGTGTGCTAGGGGGGAGAAGATTGTTTAATGTGAAGATTAGCTATGGAGCTAAAAGTAGATATGGCTACATCAAAGGGGAAATAGATAATTTTAGTTGGTTTGCATTAGTTCATAGGGATGAAGTAGATTTTGGTATAGATCCCGAAAAATTGGAAGCTGGAAAAGGCAGAGTATCAAGATTATGTTTATATAAAGATATTCCTATGTCAAGCTATACAAAAAGGCTGATTTATGCTAATTATAAGAGAGAGTGGGATGTGTTTAACAGAAGCTATGAAAAAATGATAATGGATTTAGTTGAATATTTAGATAGGATATATTCTATTAGAGCAGTAAAATAATTTAAGATTAAATAAAAAAATGTTGGTATATATTTTGCAAATTTAATCAAATATGATATCATTTATATATCACTATAAAAATAAGTCTAAAAAGGGGGGTATTAATGAATTTACCAAATATACTTACTACTGTTAGATTTGCTCTAGTACCATTATTTATAGGAGTATTCTTTTCATCTATGGAAAATAGTTTGAGATATTCTGTTATAATTTTTATTATAGCAGGGATTACAGATGTTTTAGATGGATATATTGCAAGAAAATATAATATTGTAACTAAGTGGGGACAAGCTATGGACCCGTTGGCAGACAAATTAATGCAGCTAACAGTATTAATCTGTTTTACAGTAAAGAGACTTATACCAGTTTGGATTATAATTATATACGGTATAAAGGAAGTTTCTATGATATTAGGTGGAATTATATTATATACTCGAAAAGATAAAGTAGTTATTCCTGCAAATTCCTACGGTAAGGTTGCTACTGTTGTTTTCTATATTGCAATTTTAGCTATAGCTTTCAATTTTAAATTTGGACAAATTATAATGGGAATTGCTGTTGCGCTAACATTGTATGCTTTTTCGAGATATTCTATATTAGCGTCACAAGAAATGAAAAAAACTATTGACAAATCCTGTTAACTAGTTATAAAATATAATAAATTTATAAAGAAATAAACAATGATGAAGAGGAGTAAATAGTACACCTTTAAGAGAGAAAAACCCAAAGGCTGAAAGGTTTTTTAAGGAAATGGCTATTGAAGGTAGCTTCTGAGTTTCTACATTGAATAGAGTAAATGTAGACGGGTAAACCGTTATATTTATTAAGTGTCTATTTACAGTATTTATTATTGTGGATAGAAATTAAGGTGGTACCGCGAATATATATCCTTCGTCCTTATTTTGGACGGGGGATTTTTTATTGTACAAAAATAAAAAAATAATTTTTAGGAGGAATAAATAATGGAAAATAATTTAGAAAAAAATTATAATCCCCAATCCTTTGAAGATAGAATATATAAGCATTGGATGGATAATGATTATTTTAAAGCAAAGGTAGATCCAGAGAAAGAGCCATTTTGTATTGTTTTACCACCACCAAATATTACAGGACAGCTTCATATGGGTCATGCGCTAGACCATACACTTCAAGATATCTTAATTCGTTGGAAAAGAATGCAGGGGTATGAAGCTCTATGGCAGCCAGGTACAGACCATGCCAGTATAGCTACAGAGGTAAAGGTAGTTGAAAAGATTAGAGAAGAAGAAGGTCTAAGTAAGCTAGACGTTGGTAGAGAAGGTTTCTTAGAAAGAGCTTGGAAGTGGAAAGAAGAATATGGTGGAAGAATCGTAGACCAGATGAAAAAACTAGGGGATTCCTGTGATTGGTCTAGAGAAAGGTTTACATTAGACGAAGGACTTAGTAATGCTGTAACTGAAGTGTTTATTAAGTTATATGAAAAAGGTTTAATCTATAGAGGAAATCGTATAATTAACTGGTGTCCAGACTGTAAAACCTCTCTGTCTGATGCAGAAGTTGAGCATGAAGAAAAAGCAGGACATTTTTGGCATATAAATTATCCTATTAAGGATAGTGATGAAGTATTAGAAATTGCTACAACAAGACCGGAAACAATGCTGGGAGATACAGCTATTGCAGTACATCCGGAGGACGAAAGATATAAGCATTTAATTGGTAAGTATGCAATTCTGCCACTAGTTAATAGAGAAATTATTATAGTAGCTGATGAATATGTAGATCCTGAATTTGGAACTGGGGCAGTTAAAATTACACCATCCCATGACCCTAATGACTTTGAGGTAGGATTAAGACATGATCTTCCACAAATTAATGTTATGAACGATGATGCTAGCATAAATGAAAAAGGCGGCAAATATGCGGGCATGGGAAGATATGAGGCAAGAAAAGCAATAATAAAGGATTTAGAAGAAGCTGGACTTCTTGTTAAAATAAAAGAGCATAACCACAATGTAGGTCAATGTTATAGATGTGATACAGTAGTAGAGCCTATAACATCGGATCAATGGTTTGTAAAAATGGGGCCATTAGCAGAACCTGCTATTGAAGCTGCAAAAAATGGAGATATAAAATTTGTTCCGGATCGTTTTTCTAAAACTTATTTACATTGGCTAGAAAATATAAGGGACTGGTGTATTTCTAGACAATTATGGTGGGGACACAGAATTCCAGCCTATTATTGTCAACACTGTGGACATTTAGTAGTTTCAAAGGAAGCACCTACTACATGTGAAAAATGCAATTCAAATAATTTTAAACAGGATGAGGACGTATTAGATACATGGTTTAGCTCGGCTTTATGGCCTTTCTCCACATTAGGCTGGCCAGAATCAACTAAGGAGCTTGAATATTTCTATCCTACAGATGTACTGGTAACAGGATACGACATTATTTTCTTCTGGGTAGTTCGTATGGCTTTTTCAGGATTAGAATTTATGGATAATGTACCATTTAAGCATGTATTCCTTCATGGACTTGTAAGAGATTCCGAAGGTAGAAAAATGAGTAAATCATTAGGTAATGGTATCGATCCACTGGAAATTATAGATCAATACGGAGCAGATGCATTAAGATTTACATTAGTTACGGGAAATTCCCCGGGAAATGACATGAGATTCCATATGGAAAAGCTAGAATCAAGTAGAAACTTCGCGAATAAGCTGTGGAATGCTACAAGATTCGTATTAATGAATTTAGATGTGGATCATATTGAAAAAAGTAGCGTAGAGGCAGACTTTACTGTAGCAGATAAATGGATTATCTCTAGACTTAATAAAGTAGCAAAAGAGATAACTGAAAACATGGATAAATTTGAACTAGGTCTTGCTGTGCAAAAGCTTTATGACTTCATCTGGAATGAATATTGCGATTGGTACATCGAACTAGTAAAGCCAAGACTTTATGGTGAAGATATGAATGCAAAGAGAGCGGCACAATATACGCTAACTAATATATTAGAAAACATATTAAAGCTGTTACATCCATTTATGCCATTCATAACAGAGGAAATTTGGCAAAATCTACCTACAACAGAAGGAAGTGTAATTGTAGCTCAGTGGACTAAGTGCAATGAAGATGAAATAGACAACTTAGCAGAAGAAAAGATGGAATTAATTATGAATGCTATTAAAAATATCCGTAATGTTAGAGCGGAGATGAATGTTATTCCTTCAAGAAAGGCTAAGCTAATTGTTCTAGCTACCAATGATGAGACTGCTAATACCATCTTAGAAAACGAAAAATACTTTATGACATTAGGTAGTGTTTCAGAAATAGAGCTAGCACAAAGCAAAGCTCAAATACCTTCTGATGCTGTATCTACAGTTATTCAAGGAGCAGAACTATTTTTACCTTTAGATGACTTAATTGACTTTGAAAAGGAAATTGAAAGATTAGAAAAGGAAAGAACAAAATTAGAGGGTGAAATTAAAAGGGTAGTAGGTAAACTTTCTAACGAAGGATTTGTTAGTAAGGCACCGGAGCATTTAATTAATGAAGAAAAACAGAAACAAGAAAAATATGAGCAAATGTTAAGTAGCGTAGTAGAAAGACTAGAGTCTTTAAAAAGTAGAGGATAATAAATAGAAATACTAATATAAATAACAATAGTCTGCATTGAATGTAGGCTATTGTTATTTAATATAAGAAAATTCAAAATATCATTTAATATATATTAAAACTTTGATATTATAATTACAGATTGCATATTACAGAATTTAGAACGGAGTGAAGTAATGAACTATGAAGAGGCATTAGATTATATTCATGGAACTTATAAATTTGGAAGCAAGCTAGGCTTAGAGAATATAAAATATCTACTAGGCTTATTGGGAGATCCACATAAAAAATTAAAAATTATTCACGTTGCTGGAACAAACGGTAAAGGCTCTACTTCCTCGTACATACATAGCATATTAAAGGAAGCAGGATATCGGATTGGTTTATACACTTCACCATATCTAGAGGAATTTACTGAAAGAATGAGGATTAATGGTGTAAATATTTCGAAAGCTAGACTAGCAGAGATAACTGCCATAGTAAAAGAAAAAATAGAGATTATGGTTAAAGAAGGCAAAAATCATCCTACTGAATTTGAAGTTGTAACGGCTATGGCATTTTACTACTATGCAGAAGAAAATATAGATTTTCTTGTACTAGAGGTTGGACTTGGAGGTAGATTAGATGCGACTAACGTAGTAGAAAATCCTCTTCTATCTGTAATTACACCTATTGGACTGGATCATGTAGAATATTTAGGAGATACCTTGGAGAAAATTGCTTTTGAAAAAGGTGGTATTATAAAGGAGAATAGCTTTGTGTTATCATACCCTCAAGAGAGTGAAGTAATGGAAGTCTTTGAAACTTTATGCAAAGAGAGAAATAGTAAGCTTTTTGCAACAAGTTTTGATGATTTAGTTATACATAAAAGCACCGTAGAGGAACAAGTTTTTTCAGTTAATATATTGGGTAGTGAGTATAGTAACATAAAGGTGCAATTAGTTGGGACTCACCAAATATATAATGCTTGCACTGCTCTTGGTGTAGTTCAGATCCTTAGAAAGTATAGAAATGTTCATATTAGTGATGAGGCTGTTTTAAAGGGGCTTTACAATGCAAAATGGCCTGGTAGATTTGAAGTGTTACAAAAGAGTCCTTTAATTATTATTGATGGTGCTCATAATTTACATGGAGCTGTTGCTCTTAAAAAAAGCATTGAAAACCTATTAAATGAGTATAAGATTACATTTGTTGTAGGAATGCTTCAGGATAAGGATGTTGAGGGAGTTCTTCAGGACCTTATGCCTTTAATGAATAAGGTAATTGCTACAACGCCAAATAATCCAAGAGCAATGAAGGCGATAGATTTAGCAGAAAAATTAAAGGGATTTGGAAAGGAAACCTACGCCAGTGATAATATTAAAGAGGCAGTAGATTTAGCTATTGATATAACAAATAAAGATGAGGCTGTCATTTTTGCCGGTTCTCTTTATATGATTGGCGAAGTAAGAACAGTATTAAAAAACAATTTAAATATTTAATTTTCTAACCTTCAGTGGTAAAATCCTATTCATCTGTCACATATATAAATTGCAATCATAAGATAATATATGAAATCAGCGAATTTTTTTGATTGAGAGGTGATGGGATGAAGTGTTTACCTAATGATATTTTAGTAATTTCTAACTACTCAGATGATTCTATTTCTGTTATAGATATAATAGGAGAAAGAGAAATTCAGAAAATTAAGTTGTACTATAATGGGCAAAGCTCTTCATTTTCTCAATTAGGGCCTCACCATATTGCTTTTGATGAAAGAAGCAAATTTTTGTATGTGCCGAATAGCTGGCATAATAGTGTATCTGTAGTAGATTTAAAAAATGAGAAAATTATAGATACAGTTTTCGTAGGTAGCTGCCCAAGTCAAGTTATTTTGAGTCAAAAATATAATACGATATATGTTGCAAACACAGATTCGAATAGCGTTTCAATTCTTAATACAGACAATCTGGGATTAATTGCACAGGTGCCTACAGGAGAAATGCCGCATGGTATGGCAATGACTAAGGATCAGGAACGAATTTTTATAGGAAATTATGGTTCTGGAGAGATCACAGAAATATCAACTAAAACGAACGAAAGAATTAAAAATCATAAGGTGAATTATAATCCATGGCATTTAAGAATTGATGAAAGTGGAGATTTTTTATTTGTAGTTAATTACAGTGATGAGTTTAATAGAAAAGGAAAGGTTATTATTTACGAAACTAAAACGCTAAGGGAAATAAAAAAAATAAATATTGGCAAGATGCCGGTTGAAGCAATAAGTGATCAAAAAAATGAGTATCTGTATATTACAGATTCAGATATGAACTGTGTTCATATATATGATATTAAAAAATATAAATACTGCGGAAATATAAAAGTCAACACTATGCCTCATGGAATAGAATTAGATAATGAAAGAAAAAGAATCTTTGTTACAAGTATACAAAAAAATATACTTGATATAATCAGCATAGACACTAGAAAAGTAATACAAAGTATATTAGTTGGAAAAGAGCCTACTAGTATTGTTAAAGCTAATTTAATGTAATGATTGTTTATATAATTAATATAGCTGAGGGTGTTTTTTAAAAAACTACCGTCAGCTATTGTTTTTAAGCACTTAAAATTGAGAACGATATAAAGTTTGTGAGAACAATCGAATAATTTTTTTGCAATCATTCAATTAATAGATTAATAATTTGACCGTATAAGCTAGGCGCACTTTCCTTCCATTTTTCACAAATTTGTTTTGCTTGCTTATTAGTAGCTACACTTAATTTTAAGTTAATAATAGACATGTCCTTCTCAGTAACATTAAGCTTAACTAAGAATTCATCATCTTTTATTTTTATGTAATCTGCTTTTATTTGTGTGTTTTTTATAAATTGTTCCTTTTGAATATTTAGCAATTTATCTATTCGCTCAATTTGAGAGCTTGGAACACGATTGATAAAATAACTTAATGTGCTTTTTCCTTTTTCAGTAATTATAAAAATATGATTGCTATCCTTTGCTTTTTCAATAATAAATTTTGAATCCTTAAGCTCTCCTAAATATTGATGTAGCATAAAATAATTCATAATATCATTTTCTAAAACAAATTGCGTAATTTGCGAGTTAGACATTGGAAATTCAATACGATCAAATATATAAAGTAAAATCAGCTTACTCTCTGCTAATTGCTGCGAACTATTATTGAACATAAAATCCCTCTTTCTAAAGCCTTGTGCTAAATAAATTATCATCTTATATATTATATTAATCTATTTATGATAATTTTTAAAGTATAATTGTTTTAATTGGTTATTTTTTAGTATTAGGGCAAAAAAGGAAATGCTATAAAATAGCATTTCCTTTTTTGAATATTTATAATCAATAAGAAATTATAAATTTATTATTTTCCACCCATTTGTCTTTCAGCCATTTCAACTAAACGCTTTGTCATATATCCACCAACGTATCCGTTTTGTCTAGCAGTTAAATTACCTTTATCTACTCCATCATAATTAGAAAGACCTAATTCGCTAGCTATTTCTAATTTCATTTGATTAAGAGCTTGACGTGCTTCTGGAACAACTGATTTATTTCTTGAAGCCATAATTTTCTCCTCCTCATCTGAATTGAATATATTTTATCAACATCATTTGATGTTGTACATATAATTTAACCACTTTTAATATTGATTATGTTAGAAATTTTTTCAAAGATTAATCAATGATTCCAGCAGTTAAAATTTCAAGTGCAAAAATAAAATTTGTTCGTTTACACTCATAAGCCTTATGTCGCACTCAATTCTAAGCTTTGCTTAGAATTTCAAGTGCTTAAAATAAAACATAGAATGGATTAAGATCCATCCTATGCTAGATTGCTACTTATTGGAGTGTAATTCTACAATTCTTTCCTTGCCATGGTCATAGATGTTTTCTAATTGGCCCGGTCTAGGCTTAAATTCTCTTGCAAAATGTCTATCATCATATTTAAAGGTACGCGAACTAGCTTCAGTTCGGTGACCTTTTATATTTGTCCATTGACTTTTACGAATAGACATGAAAACACCCCTTCTCATGTTTTGAATGACTAAGTTCATTCATAAATAGTTTTAACTTAATTTTTTAAAAAATGTCTATTAATTATTGCCAATATATAATTTAATGTTTTTTAATAATTAGTTGAGCTATATTTACTAAGATATTGGTAAAAGGCAGAAAAATTAAGGTGGTAAAAACATTAAATATAGTATGGGAATTTGCAATTTGTCTAGATATATTAAAAGGAGATAAATAAATAGAAACTTCACACAGTAACCTAATAAATGGAATTATTAAAATTACGCCAATCATATTAAAAAGGAGATGAATAAAAGCAGTTTGCTTAGCTGCATAGTTTAAAGATAAGCTTGATATTATAGATGTTATACAAGTGCCAATATTCATACCTAACATAATAGATACAGCAGAATATATAGATATAGCGCCAGTTGAACCTAATGTTTGCAAAATAGCTACACCTGTACTACTACTTTGCAATATGGATATGGTTGAAAAGCCAAATAGAATGCCTAATATAGAGTTTTCTCCAAATTCTCCTAATAATCTTTGAAAAGCTAATATATCTTTTAGCGGAGAGAGTCCTTTTGTTAAAACATCAATACCAATAAAGATGAGAGAAAAACCTATGAGTACTTTTCCAATATAAGAAAGTTTTTTATTATTAGATGTTAAGATTATAAATATACCAAGTATGAAGGGAATAAAAGCGTACTTTTCTATATTAAATGCGATTATTTGTGATGTTACAGTAGTGCCTATATTAGCACCCATAATAATTGGTGTTACTTGATAAAGTGTTAGCAAATTAGCCTGCACAAGTCCAACTAAAATAACCGTTGTTCCACTGCTAGACTGCAGTATTCCTGTAATAGCAGCCCCTATCAAAACTCCTAGCAAAGGATTTATTTTTAGATTCGTAATAACATATCTGAATCGACTAGATGCAAAACGATCCAATCCTTCTGTAAGAAATTTCATACCAAGTAAAAATAATCCTAATCCGATTGATGAAGTAGAAATAATTTCTAACAATAAAAACACCCCCCAAAACTAAATATACGTAGGAGGGATATCATATAAAACACTAATTAGAAAATTAATTGTAATTTTATTAATCTTTGTTTCAGCTCTTCTATTATTTTAATTTCTTCCTCTTGTGTGTTAGCAGCAAAAGTAACAGAAAACCTTAAATATGATCCAGCATCATCCCAAGGCACAGTAGATATTAAAGAATTTTTTATTAAGTATTCTGATACATCCTGAGCTGAGTTAAATATAATACCCGATTTAGTTCCTTTTGGTATAGGAACATAACAATAAAAAGTGCCTTTAGGTTTTTCAGCAGAAAACCCTATATCTTTTAATGCAGCTACTAAAAGGTTAAGTCGTCTTGAGTATCTTTTGCAGTTTTTATCACTAATTTCCTTATGCTTTAAAGCATAAATTGCTGATTTTTGTATGGCTCTAAATTGACCAGAGTCCGTATTATCTTTTACTGCTCCATAGGCTTTAATAGCTAAGGGGTTTCCTACTATAAAGGCCATTCTCCAACCTGTCATATTAAATCCCTTTGATAAACTGTGAAGTTCTAGTCCTACCTCTTTACCTCCATCCACAGATAAAAAGCTTAAAGGCTTACATCCATCAAAAGTAATAGACCCATAGGCAGCATCAGAAATAACAATGATATTGTTTTTATATGCAAATTCCACGACTTCTTTATAAAATTCTTTTGTAGCTACTTGTCCAGTTGGGTTGTTAGGATAGTTTATATATAATAGTTTAGATTTTTTTAAAATATTCTTAGGAATTATAGAAAAATCCGGATAAAAATTATTTTCTTTATATAGTGGCAAGTTGTATGTATCACCTCCAAGATAGCGTGTATAGGTAGATAGGATAGGGTATCCTGGAGTTGTTGTTAGGGTAATATCTCCAGGATTAATAAAGCATAGGGGAAGCATTGATAATATAGACTTAGATCCTATTCCATGGATTATATTAGTATAGGGATCGATTCCTTTAAGTCCGTATACGCTCTCAAGATATTTAGCGGCTGTTTCCTGAAATTCAGGGATACCATTATCTGAATAAAAACGATTTTCTGGCTTTCCAGCTTCTTCTGCCAGTCTAGTTACAACACCTATATCAGCTGGCTTATCAGGCTCACCGATACCAAAATCTAATAGCTGCAGATTTGGATTGCTTTTTATAGCATCTTCCTTTGCTTTTTTAATTTTCGCAAATTTATATACTTCTGATTCTTTACCAAACATTTTACCGCCGAGACGTGCTGCTATCTTATCATCATAAAAACTCATGCATAAACCTCCTTCAAATTCAAATAATATTCCTTTAAAAAACAGAACTCCTATAAATATTCTATTAAGCTCTTCATGGTTTTGCTACTGTTTGAAAATATATGATAATTGCTTAAAGTAAGCATAAAACTGCTTAATTAGAATAAACTTTAATATAATCTTTTGTACAGGGGGAGTAGGATGAAAGTATATATATTTCAAAAAAAGATCTTATCTATTGTTATATGCACTGTACTAATTTTAAGCGGATTAATGGTATATTCAAAAACTATGGATGGAAGTATAATAGGGGTTTTCTCAAATCAAAAGAGATTACCTATTTATAGTGTAGAAACAGAAGATAAAAAGATAGCTATAAGCTTTGACGCGGCATGGGGTGATGAATTTACAGATGATATATTGGATACATTAGATAAGTATAATGTGAAGACAACATTTTTTTTAGTAGAATTTTGGGTAGATAAATATCCAGATATGGTAAAGAAAATACATGATAGGGGGCATGAAGTAGGGAATCATTCAAGCACGCATCCCCATATGTCGAAATTAACAAAGGAACAAATCATTACTGAGCTGAAGACTACTGGGGATAAAATTGCAGAAATAACTGGAAAGGATCCTGTGGTTTTTAGGCCACCTTTTGGAGATTATAGCGACTTATTAATTCAAACTGCAGAAGAGTTGAATTACCATACAATTCAATGGGACGTTGATTCTTTAGATTGGAAGGAATTAGGTGTACAGCCAGTAGTAGATAGAGTCACTAGAAATGTTAAGAAAGGCTCCATTGTATTATTCCATAATAATGCTAAACATGTAAGTCAATATTTACCTTTGGTGCTTGAAAAATTACAAGAGCAGGGCTATGAAATAGTTCCAGTTTCAGAGTTAATCTATAAAACAAATTATTACGTTGATAATGCAGGAAGACAAAGAATAAACTAATATTACCCTTTTACGAGGGTATTTTTTTGTATGTGCATAATTGGTCTTTGAAATACAAAACATAATTAATATTATCTCTAACCAGGTTGACAGTGGGAGGGTACATACGAATGATAATTGACGGTATAAAAGTAAAAGGTATAACTTCGGATTCTAGACAAGTTAGAAATGATTATGTATTTGTAGCGATTACTGGGGAAAAGGAAGATGGTAATAATTTTATTGACGAGGCAGTGCGAAGGGGAGCAGTTATTGTTTATACAGAGCATGATGTAAGTAGAAGAGATTGCATTGTAAAAAAAGTGGACAATGGAAGAGTAAAACTTGCTGAACTATGTAATGAATTTTATAGTGATCCATCAGAAAAATTAATTGTTATTGGCGTTACAGGAACAAATGGAAAAACAACAACTACCAATTTAATCTATCATATTCTTAAAGAAGCAGGTTTTTCTGTTGGCCTAATAGGCACATTATGTATTAAAATAGATGAAAAACAGTATCCTTCAAAACTAACAACGCCAAGTGTAGAAGATACTTATTATTATCTAAATAAAATGGTAGAAGAAAAGGTTAAAATAGCAGTATTAGAGGTATCTTCCCACGGATTAAAAACCAATAGAGTTTATGGAGTGAATTTTGATATAGCAATTCATACAAATATTGATTTGGATCATTTAAACTTTCATAAAACGATTACTGATTATATTATGTCTAAAAAGAAATTATTCGATAGCTTATCGCCTGGAAAAATTGCTTTAATAAATTATGACGATAAATACGGTATAAAAATGCTGGAGGGAAATAAAGAAATATTAGTTATTAGCTACGGATTAAGTTCTAAATCCACAGTTACAGCCTCTAGTATTGATTCGGATTTTATAACATCCTTCAATTATTGTCTACAAAGGAGTATTACAACACTATCAGGCGTAGAGCTAGAGCCTTTTGAATATCCAGTAGTATCAAATCTTATAGGGAATCATAATATCTATAATGCATTATCAGCTATTAGTACATGCCTCCTACTAGATGCTCCTATAGAGAAAATTGCTAAAGCAATAAAAAATTATCCGGCTGTGTTAAGAAGAATGCAGATTATCTACAAGAAAGAGTTTACAGTAATAGATGATTATTGCCATAATCCATCGAGCTATGAAGCTGTATTTAATTCTGTGCAAAATCTTCAATATAATAATTTGTATATAGTAAATGGAATTAGAGGTAGTCGAGGAGTAGATATTAATAGAAGAAATGCTGAAATATTAAAACAATGGTATGAAATATTAAATATCAAAGGACTTGTTATTACAGATAGCAAAGATTATGTAGATAATATGAATAGGGTAAGGGAGGAAGAAAGAGAAGCTTATTTTGAAGTGTTAAATGATAGTTCTATTCCATTTAAGTACGAATCTTCCATAAAAAATGCCATTAGCGAAATTCTTAAAGAAATAAAATATGGAGATATCCTATTGTTGTTAGGTGCACAATCTATGGATAAGGGGAAAAGTATATTTTTAGATCTAATTACAGATAAAGAAAACTTAGTTACAACGTATTCTCAACATAAGGGCTATGATAGTATATATGATCATTAATAAAAAAACTTCTATTGAAGCATTATTAGGAAGTTTTTTTGAAACTCATTTACGGAAAGTTCTTTTCTATTAAAAACATTAAAGTAGAACTTTCTTATTCGTTATAAAAATTTGTGCTAATTTTTTATAAAGAGAACATAAATTAGTCCCACTCTGAATAAATATGTTTATAGAGTAGTCCTAAAAATTTATAAACATAAGAATAGAAGGGAGAGTGGGATAAGATGACACTAGATCATCTTATGGATACAAATGTTGTAACAATAGTGGGAAAAGTTATAGGGGAGAAAAAGTTTAGTCATGAAATTTATGGAGAGGGATTTTATGTATATAATATTGAAATACCTCGACTAAGTGATGCAGTAGACCAGTTGCCGTTAACAATATCAGAAAGACTTTTAGTTGGACTAGATTTAAAGAGTGGAGATATGGTTAAGGTAGAAGGGCAGTTAAGATCATACAACAAATTTGTTGATGGTGGTAATCGCTTGGTATTAACTATATTTGCTAGAGATATTGTTCCATTTGAAGGCGGAGAGGAATTAAAAAATCCTAATGAAATCTTTTTAGAAGGGTATATTTGTAAGGAGCCTGTCTATAGAGAAACTCCCTTTGGCAGAGAAATTACAGATCTACTTGTAGCAGTAAATAGGCTTTATAATAAGTCAGATTACATACCAGCCATTGCCTGGGGAAGGAATGCAAGATTTTCTTCTAATTTAGCTGTTGGAGATCAAATTCGTATTTGGGGTCGGGTGCAAAGTAGACAGTACCAGAAAAAATTTTCAGATGGAAATGTTTTAAATAAAATAGCCTATGAGGTTTCTATTTCTAAAATGGAAAAAGCAAGTAAAATAGAAAATGGAAATGATAATTATAATGATAATGATAATGAAGAAGAACACATGATCCCTTAGGGGAGTGTGTTCTTTTTTGACTGAATAAGTATCTGTTTTATTTCCTTTAACAAAACAATAATTTTATTTAAAGAATATTGCATAGATATTAGTATAACAAACAAAATAATGATAGGAACTAGGTATTCTGTCATTGCTTTTTCTCCTTTTGGTATAGTATCGTACTGTATTGTTTATATTATACACTTTTTATAATAAATAGGAAATTATATACTTACTGTGGTTATAGATATATATAATTACAAAATTTGCGTAGTTTTCAATATAATTTGACAAGGATTTCTATTTGAATTAAAATATTAATAGCATATTGTTAATGGAGGGAAAATTAATGGATATAGATAAAAAAGTATGGGAAGTACTTTGCTCAGAAGATGACATTTCAAATAGACTTGATGAATTAGGAAAGGAAATTTCCGATGAGTATAGAGATAAGAAACTCTACATCATTTCATTACTTAGAGGGAGCTTTGTTTTTACAGCAGATTTAGTAAGAAAATTGGATATTCCAGTTAAAATAGATTTTATGACAACATCTAGCTACGGCCATGATACAGAATCAAGTGGTACTGTAAAAATTGTGAATGATATAAAAGAGAATTTAGAAGAATACCATGTATTAGTAGTGGACGATATTACAGATTCAGGCTTAACTATGAAATATGTAATGGAGCACCTAAAGAGTAAGAATCCTGCTAGTGTAAAATGCTGTGTATTATTGGACAAGCCAGAACGCAGAAAAGTAGAAATTGAGCCAGATTACGTAGGTTTTACTATACCTGACAAATTTGTTGTAGGATATGGATTAAACTATGGAGACTATTACCGTAATATTCCTTATGTTTTCGTTGTAACAGATAAAGATAGATAATATAGCAAAGTATAAAGCACTTCTTTTAAGAGGTGCTTTATCTTTAAAGGAAGGATGGCAAGATTGAAAATATCTAATGATATATATGAAATGCTAGCAGAGCTAAAAGGAATTAGAAGGGATTTACATAAAATTCCTGAGCTGGGCTTTGAAGAAATTAAGACATCTAAATATATACAGACTTATTTAGATCGGTTAGGTGTTACTTATGAAAGCAATGTAGCCAACACAGGGATCATTGCTTATTTAAAAGGATATGAGGGTAAAAAAACCATTTGTTTTAGAGCGGATATGGATGCCTTAAGTGTTAATGAAGAGAATAATATTGATTTTAAATCTATTCACATAGGAAATATGCATGCCTGTGGTCATGATGGTCATATGACGATAGCAATTGGATTACTAAAATACTTAGTGGAAAATCAACAGAAATTGAGAGACAATGTTGTGATTTTATTCCAACCTGCTGAAGAAGGTCCTGGTGGAGCGATGCCAATTGTTGAATCAGGAGTTTTAAAGAAATATAATATTGATGAAATTTATGGACTTCATTTATTTCCTAATATAGAGGAAGGTAAAATAGGTGTTTGTCCAGGACCAATGATGTCACAAGCTGGAGAATTTGATATTTTTATTACAGGTAAAAGTGCCCATGGCGCTATGCCCCAGGAAGGTATAGACAGTATTCTTATTGCAGGTCAGTTAATTACATCGATTCAGACCATTGCTAGTAGGAGTATGAACCCTATGGATTCTGTAGTTATAACAATTGGTAGAATTAGTGGGGGAGAAAGACGTAATATTATTGCAAGAGAAGTAGTGATAGAGGGAACTATTCGCACGTTTAATGAAGATGCTTATACAACCATAAAAAATAGAATAGTTGAAATTAAAAAGGGATTAGAAGTAGCCTATAATTGTAAAATTGAAGTTGCCATTCGAGACTTATATCCTGCAGTAATAAACGATAAAAAACTAACCGAAGAGTTTATTAAAGGTCAGGAAACTGATATTGTAGAAATCGTTACTCCGCTTATGCTAGCTGAGGATTTTTCTTACTATCAAAAAGAGATTCCTGGAGTCTTCTTTTTCCTTGGAAGTGGTAATAAAGAAAAAGGTTATACGAGCCCCCTACATAATGCGAGTTTTAATTTCGATGAAAGAATTTTAGGTTATGGGGTACATGTATTTAGTAATATACTAAAACAACGGGGTGGATTAGTAGATTAATAAATAAAGGGGAGAGCAATATGATGTTAGATGAAAAAAAGTTAAGGGTAGTAGATGCAAATATATTATATCTTATTGGAGCCTTGCTATTCTGGACTGTAGGAGCTTATGCTCAAGAAAAAAATCTGATGTGGGGATTAATAATTACTCAATACGTAATTATTCTCATGCCCCCTATAATTTATATTAAAGTAAAAAAATTAAGTATAAGAGAAAGTTTAAAATTAAATAAGATAAGCTTTAAGCATTGCATCATAGTTGCATTAATTACTATTTTAACATATCCAATAGCTGTATTTGGAAATGCTCTTTTAATGACAATAATGAGTCTAATGGGAAATCTAAATATACCTGCTTTACCTACAGCTACAAACAGTGGAGAATATATGATTCTTATGCTTGTTATTTCTCTATCTGCTGGTATTTGTGAAGAAGTATTTTTTAGAGGATTTGTTTTATCAGGCTATGAGAGACTAGGAAAGAAAAAAGCAGTTGTTATATCAGCAATTTTATTTGGGATCTTTCATTTTAACTTATACAATTTAGCAGGTCCAATTGTATTAGGTCTTATTTTCGGATATTTAGTTATTGAAACAAATTCAATTTATGCAGGTATGATTGGACATATAGTTAATAATGGATTTGCAGTTACCTTAGGATTTTTAGTGAACCTAGCTACAGAGCTACTGCCAGATATAGAGACTGCTGGGGAAGCTGCTACAGAAATATCTACAACTGTAGCCATGGCAAGTACTACTATTTTGTTTGGAATTATTTCTGCAATCACTTTATTTATTATTTTTAAGCTTGTTAAGGTGATAAAAAGAGATATGTCAGTGTTAGATTCAAAAACGCATTATCATAATGATGAAGTAGAAGTTAAGAAGGTAGAGTTTTTACCTTTAATTATTCCTGTTTGTTTATTTATTTTTATAGCAGTACTCCAGTTAAAAGAAATTATTTCTTTAGGATAATACAAGTTCTAAAAGTGATCTTTATGAAGGTCACTATTTTTTTGTGTAAATTTAAATAAAAAGAACAATACTAAGGAGATTAGAAAACTATGATTTTACTCAGGAGGAAAAATGAATGATAACTAGGCTTATTATAATTGCAATTACACCTGTTATTGCTTTAGGTATAGGGATATATTTAGTGGACCGATACGATAGGGAACCTTGGAAACTTTTGCTCCGTGTTTTTTTATTAGGCGCATTATCTGTAGTACCAATATTAATTGTGGAGAGGATATTACTTTCTATTAATGTATTTCCTGGAATATTTTCTATTGGATATACGGCATTTATTGTAGCCGGTTTATCGGAAGAATATTTTAAAAGATTGGCTGTAATTTACGGTGCATATAATGATAAGAATTTTAATGAAAAGCTGGATGGTATTGTTTATTGTGTATTTTCAGCTTTAGGATTTGCTACAGTGGAAAATATTATGTATGTTGTTATACGTTATACAGGAAATTATTATGTTGGAATTATGAGAGGAATTTTATCCGTACCTGCTCATATGTTGTTTGGAGTTACAATGGGATATTATTTATCATTGAGTAAATACGCTGAGGATCCTAACCTTGCTTCATATTATTATAAAAGATCACTAATCGTACCAGTAATTTTACACGGTATATTTAATTTTATATTAATGGCTAAAATTCCAATATTAATGGCACTTTTTATTCCATATGTTATTTATTTATGGATTACAAATTTAAAGAAGTTGAATTTATACACAAAGGATAGTAAAGATAACTACAATAGAATAGACGACAAAGAATTATAGAAAAGGTAAGGTAGTAGAGTTTTGAATTCTACTACCCAAAATATTTTTTAATATTTAAATAGAGCTAAATTTTAGTTTGAGCAGAGCCATAATATAAAACAAGCCTAGTTTTACTTTTTTTGTCCTGCAATAATTTTAACCATATCTTCTATTGTAGAGTTGGCAGGTATTTCAAAAG
>JAEWHG010000057.1 GCA_023387935.1 Bacillota bacterium | reverse complement strand
TATAATAGATGTACAAACTTGTACAGTCGAAGCTCCTAGCATCATATATTCTACAATATGTTCGTAATTAGTAATTCCCCCTATTCCACAGATAGGAATACTGGTAGCTTGTGATATAGAAGCTATTGCTGCTAAACCAATAGGACGGATAGCATCTCCTGAATATCCCCCAAACGTTGGTAAAAGTGCCTGTCCTCTCTCAATATCCACACCAGCAATTGAACGCACTGTGTCAATTCCACTAATAGCAGATGCGCCTGCTTTTTCTGCTGCTTTAGCTAATTTCACTACATTTGCAGTATTTGCTGATAGCTTTACCATTACTGGAATTTTGATTCGATCCACTACTGCTTTTGTAAGCTCATATAATTCTGAAGGTTCTGAAATTACTCCATCTAACCCTTCTCCATGTGGGCAGGATAGCCCTAATTCAACAGCATCTACTCCGAATTGTTCTACCTTTTGAGCAATATAGGCAATTTCCGATGAGGTATGCCCGAGAATGTTTGCAATAACAACAGCACCATGTTTTTTTGCATAAGCTATTTCGTACTCCCATTCTTCAAGGGTAAAATCGCTATATAGTTCAATATTATGTAGCCCCGATTTTCCTTTAACCAAACGTGGTCTAACATTTGGTCGTATTTCGTTTGCTATAGTTTTTGTAACTACTGCTCCAACTCCTGCTTCTATCGCCTTTCTCATCATTCGGCCACTGCCTGTCAAAGGTCCTGCTGATATGATAATGGGGTTTTTTAAGGACAATCCCAGAAAATTTACCGATAAATCCATTCTTCTCTCCCCCTAATTGAAAATTTCCCGCACACGATCTTCGTGACCACAGGATTTTCTAACCATTAACTTGGGTTGTAAAAATATTTTCTGCTTAAAACCATCCTCTTGTTGTCTATCTTCAATACTTTCAAATAAAAGACGTGCTGCAATAAGTCCCATTTTATAAACTGGTTGAGATATTGTTGTTAATTTAGGCTCAATAAAAGATGATATAGTGATATCATCAAAACCTACAATTGCAACATCTTCTGGAACATGTAATCCACTTGTTTTTATAGCATCTATTGCTCCAATAGCCATCAAATCATTGGCTGCAAAGATAGCCCGAGGTCTTTTTTTTAACTTTAGCAATTTTTTTGCTCCTAAATATCCTCCTTCAATTTCATTATTTCCTTCTACTATGTATTCAGACTTTAAGATAATTTCGGCTTCTTGAAGCGCTCTCTCATATCCACTTTTTTTCTGTAAGTTTTCTATTTGATTTAATGAACCCATTATATGTGCTATACTGCTATACCCCACCTCAATTAAATGCTGCGTAATTTGGTAGGCACCTACATGATAATCAGTAAACACCATATTAGCATCTATTTCTTCTATATTTCTTCCAACCATTACAAATGGTATATTTTGATTTTTTATTTTCTGCAAATCCTTATTCTCTAACTGACTAGCTGTTAGGATAAATCCTCCTACCCTCTTTTCTATTAACATGTGTAAATAGTCTCGTTCTTTTTCTCCATTCTCTTCTGTATTACATAATAATATATTATAGCCCTTTTGATGGGCAATGTCCTCTACCCCTTTTGCTATTTGTGTATATAATGGATTTAATATATTAGGTATAAGAAGCGCTATAGTACTAGATCGGTTAAGAGCTAGACTTCTAGCAAATCCATTTGGAGTGTATTGCATCTTCTTCATGGTGGCTAACACCAATTCCATAGTAGTTGCGGATACACTTTCAGGATGGTTTAAAACTCTAGAAACAGTGGCTACAGAAACCCCAGCTTTTTTTGCAACTTCTCGTATATTTGCCATTTTTTCACCTCCTGAATGTGCCAATTACATATTACCTCTATTATACCATCCTTATAGATTCATAAAAAGCAATAAAGTTCAGCACCACAATGTATATATCAATACGAAATGGTGCTGAATTTTAAATAAGTACTTAGGATATACTATTCAACAGTTTATCTCTAAAATAAAGTTTCTTTTTTAGCAGGTGATGTTTTTGCTATCAACTTACCTTTCGTAAAGTTATATAGTACTTCTTTTTTCTCATTTAGGGCAGTATAAAAATTATCTGCATTAAGAACTATGAAACTTGCTGGATTCCCTTCTTTAATACCATAAGCTTCACCCAAATTGAGAGTTTTTGCTGCATTATGAGTTATAAGTTTGTATGAATTCAGAATTTCTTCGTATCCCATCATTTGACACACATGCAAACCTAAGTGAACTACATCCATCATATTTCCATCCCCTAATGGATACCATGGGTCAAATATATCATCATGACCAAAAGACACATTTATATCAGCATCAAGCAGTTCCTTAACTCTTGTTACACCTCTACGCTTTGGATATGTATCAAAACGCCCTTGAAGATGAGTATTTACCAAAGGATTGGATACAAAGTTCATTTTGCTCATGCGTAAAAGTCTAAATAATTTGGATACATAGGCATTGTTAAAAGAATGCATTGATGTTGTATGACTTGCAGTAACTCTATTTTCTAAACCCGATTCATAAGCCCTTGCTGCTAAAGTTTCTACAAATCGTGATTGCTCATCATCTATCTCATCGCAATGAACATCTACTAATAAACCATATTTTTCAGCTAATTTCATTGTAAAGTTCAAACTTTCAACCCCGTATTCACGAGTAAATTCAAAATGAGGAATTGCCCCTAAAGCATCTGCACCCATCTTTGCAGCATTTTCCATTAAAATCATTCCATTAGGATAACTCATAATTCCTTCCTGTGGAAATGCTACAATTTGTATATTTACTTCATCCTTTAATTCGTCTTTTAACTCCAATAATCCCTCCATAGCCACAAGCGTTGGATCTGTTACATCAACGTGTGTACGAACATGGCCTATTCCATTTCTCGCCTGTTTCCTAATTGCTTCCCTTGCTCTATCCATTACATCTTTCTTTGTTAGCTTATTTTTCCGTTCAGACCAGCAAGCTATTCCTTCAAATAACGTTCCTGATAAATTCCATCTAGGATCACCAGCTGTTAGAGCAGAATCAAGATGAACATGAGATTCTATGAATTGAGGTAGCACCATAGAACCATTACAATCTATAATCTCTTCTCCCTCTAATGGTGTGATATTTGATGCAATTTTTTCAAATTTTCCATCTCTAATTAAGATATCTATTTTTTTATCGTTATTTTCTAAATATACATTTTTTATTAACATACAGCACCTTCCTCTCTATTTTTTATTATTGTTTATAATTTCATAGGCTGAATAAACTACTGCAGCAACTATCAATGAATTTACAGGAGGAACTCCCCACTTTACAAATACTCCTGCTAAAGCTCCAGCAACTACTGCTATTATAGCTCCAATATTTACATCAGCATGTTTAAAACTTTCATCAATGTATTGTTTTTTATTCATAAAGTAATGAATCATTATGACTATGCCAACAGGTGGTATCATGCCTCCCAATAAACTTAAGTATGCCACAAAATTATTATACAACCAAATCGCTGCTCCTGTTCCAATCACTCCACCTACAAGAACCATAGGTTTACTTTGAATTTTTGTTATATTAGCTAGGCCTAAACCTGCTGTATATAATGCATTATTATTTGTAGTCCAAATGTTTAATCCTAAAACTAATATAGCTGGTAGCATAAGCCCTTGTGAAATTAAAATATCGAATATATCAGGTTTTCCAGTGACAGCTCCACCCACAGCGCCAAATACAAACATAATACTATTTCCTATGAAGAAAGCTATCACTGTTGCCCATACAGCAATATTAGATGTTTTTGAGAAACGAGTAAAATTAGGAGTACTTGTACCTCCGCTAATAAAACTACCGATTACTATAGAAAGCGCTGCAGCTATTGTAAGTGGTGCACTAGGTACTTCTGCAAAAACATTTGCGAATCCATTTACTTCATTTATACCATAGCTTACAGAGTAAACTCCTAAAGCTGCTATTAAGGGAACAGCTATAGAGCCCAATATAGCAAGAGCCTTGATTCCATAATAAGCCGTAGCCGTCATTAGAACACCTGTTATTATTATTAATATAGTAGTATTGATATTTAGCAAAATTCCAACAGGCAGTGCAAACATAGCAACTCCAACGCCAAACCATCCAATTTGAGTAAAACTGATAAGTGCAGAAGGTAGGTAAGATCCTTTGATACCAAAAGAATATCTAGCTAATAGATCTAATGTAAGACCTGTTGATTGTCCAATATGTGCTAGAACTCCTGTATATGCACCTAAAAATGCATTGCCCAAAATCATAGCTATAAAAAAGTTGGTCATATTAAGTCCAATTCCCAAATTTCCTCCTGCTGTCATACTAGGTGAGAAAAAAGTAAAGCCTAGCATTACTACAATCACAGCCCAAAATCCCTGTCTACTACTTTGATCTACTGCAGATAGAGAATGTTCACTATCAACTACTTTTTTACTCGCGGTATTTGCCATAATAATCCCCCTTAATATATTTTTAGTTGTAACCGGTTACAATTTTTATTAAAAAATATAATATTTTAAATTTGTATTATAAATAAGCAACTCAAATATTTAATAAACTACGAAGCCACTACATGCGTAAAACCTTAATTATGGGTATTTTTTATTAAATATAGAAATTGTACATCTATAACGTTATATAAATAATTTCATGTATGAAATCGGTTACATTTGTAATATATATATTCTATTCTTTTTAATTAATTCCTTCTATTTTGAAAAAAAGTTTTCATAATATTTCAATAATTATTTAAAAAATAAAATATCTATATAAAAAACCTATATGGGACAGTATAATTAATTTTTTTGAAATCTAAATACGAAAAATTTTAGTTTGAAAAAATTTATATGAGACTATTTTCCTATATCTTATAAAAAGAGCATCTCATCATAGATTATTTCTATTTTGAGATACCCTTTATTCTATCTTTTATTTTTACTTTTAATAGATCTCTTGAACTCTTTAAAGTCTCCCATACTGCCAAACATTTCATTT
>JAEWHG010000029.1 GCA_023387935.1 Bacillota bacterium | reverse complement strand
GTGTTGAATACTTGCCCCGCTCGACTTGCATGTGTTAGGCACGCCGCCAGCGTTCATCCTGAGCCAGGATCAAACTCTTAAATAAAAATTGTTTGTTGCAATTTAAAATTGCGGGTTCCATTTTTTTAAAATGGATTAAAATTTATGCTGGCTTAAATCTATACTGTTTAGTTTTCAAAGACCTTTTTAAAATTTCATCGCTGTGTTTTGGCGACTCATTTAATATATCACATCTAAAATATTATGTCAACAACTTTTTTAAAATTTATTTTTGCTATTTATATTTAAATGTTTTATTTATCGACTTCTTTTTGCAGAAGCTTTAATTACTATACTATTTTACATTAAACTTGTCAAGCACTTATGTAATTAAATTTATCTTTTTAAATTGATGATTCATTAATCACAATAAAAAAAGCTTCTAAAGAAGCGTTGTAATGTAGTTCTTTGAGAACCTTGTTGTATCCACAATAAAATCCCGCTAAACACTTTATACAGTAGCGGGATTTTATAAAAATATATTTATTCTTTATGAGCATCTAATGGTTTCATTGTAGGGAATAATAGTACATCACGGATAGATGGCGAATCTGTTATTAACATCATTAAACGGTCTATACCTATTCCTAACCCACCTGTAGGAGGTAGTCCTACTTCTATAGCGTTTAAGAAGTCTTCGTCTAATACATGTGCTTCGTCGTCTCCAGCTTCACGTTGTGTTAATTGATCCATAAATCTTTGACGTTGGTCAATCGGATCATTAAGCTCCGAGAAAGCATTTGCAATCTCCCAAGTATTAACAAAAGCTTCAAAACGATTTGTAAACTCAGGATCATTAGGATTACGCTTAGCTAAAGGTGAAATTTCAACTGGATGCTGAGTTATGAATGTAGGCTGAATCAAGTGCTTTTCACCATATTCTTCAAACACCAAGCTAATAATATGTCCCCTTTTCATTCCAGGTCTAACTTCAAGCCCTAATTTTTTAGCTACAGCAATTGCTTCTTCATCCGTTTTTATTTCATCAAAATCTACATTAGCAAATCTTCTACAAGCTTCAACCATCGTCATTCTATTCCAAGGTGGTGTTAAGTCTATTTCTTGTCCTTGATAATTAATTTTAGTAGTACCTAGTGCTTTTTCGGCAGCATAGGCAACTATATTTTCAGTAATATCCATCATATCGTTATAATCTGCATAAGCTTCATAAAGCTCAATTGTTGTAAATTCAGGATTGTGTTTAATAGACATTCCTTCGTTTCTAAATAGTCTACCGATTTCGTATACACGATCAATACCACCAACGATTAATCTCTTTAGGTGTAATTCAGTAGCTATTCTAAGATACATATCGATATCCAATGTATTGTGATGTGTAATAAAAGGTTTAGCATTAGCTCCACCAGCTATAGTATCTAATATAGGGGTTTCCACCTCTAAATATCCTCTATTATCTAAAAACTCTCTGATTGCTTTAATTGCTTTAGATCGTATAAAAAAGGCTTTTTTAACCTCTGGATTAACAATTAAATCAACATATCTTTGTCTATATCTTAAATCGTGATCCTTTAATCCGTGCCATTTATCCGGTAATATTTGAATAGACTTTGTTAATAATCTAACTTCATTAGCCTTTACAGATATTTCTCCTTTATTAGTTTTAAAGATTTCACCTTTTATTTCTAAAATATCTCCAATATCGTATGTAACAAATAAATCATAATCTTCTTCTCCAATTTTATCTTCTCTAACATAAACTTGAATTTGTCCATCTTTATCTTGAACATTAATAAAACTAGCTTTACCGTGACCACGCTTAGTCATAATACGACCAGCAATGGTAACATGCTGACCTTCTAATTGTTCAAATTCGTCTATTATTTGTTGGCTATAATGAGTAACATAAACCTTTTCAATTTTAAACGGATCTTTGCCTATATCTTGTAGATGCTTCAACTTATCTCTTCGTATTTTCAAAAGTTCATTTAAACTTTGCTCTTCATTAATCATTAGTAACTCCCCCAAACTATCTTGTAATTTTTAATACCTCGTATTTTGTAGTACCGTCTGGAATTTGTACTTCTACAACATCACCTATTTTAGATCCAATTAGAGCCTTACCAACAGGTGATTCATTAGATATTTTTAATTCGTAAGGATCTGCTTCTGTTGATCCTACTATCACATACTCAACTACTTCATCGAACTCTAAGTCCTTTACTTGTACAGTTGATCCTATACTAACGATATCTGTATTAATATCCTCTTCATCCACTATGGTTGCCTTACGAAGCATAGTTTCAAGTCTATTTATTCTATCCTCTACTTGAGCTTGTTCATTTTTAGCTTCATCATATTCGGAGTTTTCACTTATATCTCCAAAAGCAATTGCTTGCTTTATTCTTTCAGCTATCTCTTTTCTTCTTACAGTTTTAAGTAATTCTAACTCATCCTCTAATTTTTTTAGCCCCTGAGCCGTTAAAACAACTTCTCTGTCTGCCATCATACGCTCTCTCTCCTCATCCTTAATTAATATAATTTTCCCCTACTACACAATTTTATTGCTTCAATTTTTATTGTTATGATATTTATTGTTATGATATTAGTTCATAATATATGTTCTTATAACCATTTTATACTATGTATATATGTAGTAATTTTATCCTTTTATATATATTTTTTTGAATAAATATATATGTCAATGCATCAATATGCGCATTATGCACTAAAAATAATTTAGCCCTTTTTTCATGGGCTAATTATTTGCATCAATATTTTGATAAATATATTGTACATATTATAGAATAGTAACTAATAAATGTCAAGGGGAAACAAAGCATTGATAATACCATATAGTACTATATAGCACCCTTAGTCTTATTCAGATATTCCATTCTAGGCTTTAAGGCAAGTTCATTCAAAATTCTATTGTATTCATCTAATGTACAATTATCTCCTCTTGCCTTAAGCAAAGCAACCAGAACTCCTTCTATAACGTTAGTTCCAAAGGATCTACCATCAAACTCTGGCGTAGTTGTAACCAATAGTTCTACGCCTCTACCTTTTAATAGCTCAACATCTTCTTTCGTAACAGTATTTGTAATTAATATTTTTCCTATCATATTCATAGGCATAAATCTTTTAATATAATGAAAATCCCCAGCCACTATTTCAGCATCATCAAAATAGGTATTATATTTATTTGAAAGATTGTTGTTTTGTTTATTGCCTGTAGGGTATATCATTTGGAATGGAAGTCTACATGCAATAGGGGCGACTATAGAAGCAAGCCTCTGTAGGCTTTTTAATGATTTAATAGGTATATTTATACCTAATGCAAATATTAAATCTCCTAATATAAGATTAGCGCCACACTTCTCTAAACTTTCGGCCATACCAAAACGATCCATTCCACTAGTGACTAGTATTGTCTTGTCTTTAAAATTAATATATCTATTTTTATGCAAATAATAAACGATTCTTTTTTCCAACGTGCTTTTTAGACCCGATCCATCTACTATTGGCGTGATTTTAGCTGCATTTTTAAGTGCTAATGCATCTTTAATAGTGTAGCATCGAAGACCTGCCCATAAATACAGATCGATGCCTCCCATTCCAATAGCATCTACTTTTCCATCTAGTTGCTTTATTAAATTCACTGCTTTTTCTAAGCTCCCGTCGGTACCAATACGCTCAATAATAAATCTTTCTCCTAATATATGCGTCTCAACATAATGATCCCTTTTAGAGCTTCCAATACTTACACTGACTACTCTCTTCAAATGAATACCTCCCGACAGAACAAAATATATTCTTCTATTATTGCCCTTCGCCGGAATGTTATTCTACTTTAAACCTGTATTCCTTCATTTTTTAAATATCCAATTAAAATATCTTCCATTTCTTTTTTATTATCAATTGTATTAATTTGATTCCTAAGGCTAGCCGTACCCTTAAGTCCTTTTAAGTACCAAGCAATATGTTTTCTCATTTCCTTTATTCCTATGCGCTCGCCTTTATTGTGTACTACTAACTCCATGTGCTTTAGTGCCATAAAAACCTTTTCTTTTGCAGTAGGTTCTGGAAGTGTTTCCCCTGTCTTTATATAATGGACTAATCTTTTAAATAACCAAGGATTACCCTGGCTACCTCTTCCAATCATAATACCATCACATTTAGTTTCTTTTAGTAAATTAATCCCATCTTCTACTGTAAATACATCCCCATTTCCAATAACAGGAACAGATACAGATTCCTTTACTTTTCTTATAATATCCCAGTCAGCTTTTCCAGAATAAAATTGTTCTCTTGTTCTACCATGAACAGCGATAGCCTTTGCTCCATTTTGTTCTATAATTTTTGCTAACTCTACTGCATTAACACTATTCTCATCCCATCCCTTACGTATTTTAACCGTAACAGGTTTTATAGACTCCTTAACTACTGCCTTTACAATTTTTCCAGCCAACTCGACATCTTTCATAAGCGCACTGCCATCTCCGTTTTTTACTATTTTAGGAGTTGGACATCCCATGTTAATATCTAGTATTGAATTTTCTCGATTATTAAGCATATAGGCAGCCCTAGCCATTATCTCAGGGTCTGAACCAAATATTTGTAGAGCAACAGGCTTTTCTTCTGGATGAATTTTTAGTAATCCTTCAGTTTTCTTATCATTATAGTACAATCCCTTACAGCTCACCATTTCCATATATACCATTCCACAATCCATTTCTTTGCATATCAATCTAAATGAAAGATCTGTCACACCTGCCATAGGCGCTAAGAAAACAGGATTATCTAAAATTAAATGATCTATCTTCACAGTTTCCACCTCACTTGTAATCACTTTTCACGTATCCATAATAAAATCTTCTAAAAAAGCAGATATCTATAATATACACAAGAAAAGCTAGGATTACACCTAGCTTTTCTTATTTAATAGAATTCGATCTTCTTTATTTCGTTCGTAAATCATATTTAAACCTTCTAAGGATAGGAACTTATCAACTATATCTATACTGTTAGTTTCGCTAGCTATTAAAGTAGATAATCCACCCGTTGCTACAACTTTACAGGAATCACTCTTAATCTCTTTTTTCATGTTTTTTACAATATACTCTACTAAACCTACATAGCCATATATGATACCAGCCTGCATGCTATTAATCGTATTTTTGCATATTACCTTTTTAGGTTTTACAAGTTCTACTCTCGGAAGCTTAGCAGCTTTTTCAAATAGCGCTTCACTTGAAATTTTAATTCCTGGTGAAATAGCACCGCCTAAATACTCACCTGACTCCGAAACAGCACAAAAAGTTGTTGCTGTACCTAAATCTACTATTATTAATGGTCCACCATATTTTTCATATGCAGCAATAGCATTAACAATTCTATCTGCTCCAACCTGTTTAGGATCATCGTATTTTATATTCATACCTGTTTTAATACCAGATCCTACTATTAATGGATCCCTTTTAAAAAGTTTTCTTGAAGCATGCTCTAAGGAATACATAATATTAGGCACCACGGAAGAAATGATAACATCCTTGACATCCTTAATATTCAAACCATTATATTGAAAAAATTGATGAATAACGATACTGTATTCGTCAGAAGTTTTATCCTTATCAGTTGCGATTCTCCAATAATCTAATAACTCTTTTCCATGGTAAACGCCTAAAACAATATTAGTATTACCTACGTCAAAAACTAAAAGCATTTCTTCACCTTCTCAAATAATCTATTTTATAATTAAATCTTATAATTTTTCAAAGCTTTCATTACGATATACACAATAACAGAAGAAACGATAGCCTCTGTAATTCCATTTAATGTAGCAATTCCAAGTGCCACACTAAGGGGTAGATATCCTCTTAAATATGCCATAGACATAACTCCTAGTGTATTCGTCAGTGTTCCTACAATCGCTGTAGGTATAGAGTGCTTAAATGCCTTGTATGTGTAGTAACTCATAACTCCTATAAAAAGCCTTGGCAATATGGATACTAAAGGATCTGCAAAAAATGGAGATCCTACTCTAATAAAACTACTGACCCCAAATATTAATCCTACTATCGTCCCTACATATGGTCCGCCTAAAATAGCGCCAATAATAACAGGGATATGCATAGTTGTTGCATTAACACCTAACATAGGTATGGGTATAAACCCTATTGGCGTCATGCTTAGAACTACCGAGAATGCACCTAGCATACCGGCTATTGTTACTTTTTTGGTTGACAATCTTGTACTTTGAATCATTTCGCCACCTCCGTTCCAGCTCCTTACGGATACCGGACAATTTTTAAATTTCTCAAACCATTTTGAAACATAGTCTAGCTCAAAATTAGATGCTAGCTAATTTACCATACCATTCTAACAGGTTGAAATTTATATTGCAATGATTTTAATGTCGATATTTCAAAAAGTTAATGCTGAATCGAGTCTTAGTTTATATATACCCATTTTTTCCCCTAATAGAAACCTCACCAGAAAAAATTAATTCTCTACTACCATCCTCAAGCTCCACTATTAAAAATCCTTCATTATCAATATCTATAGCCCTAGCTCTTTTCTCTAAAGTTCCTTGAATGATTCTAATTTCCTTTCCTATTAGGGCTGAGTAATCTTTTACTATGGTCAAAGTTTCAGTTAGATTTAAATCTTTAATGTAAGAACTATATAAGACTTCGAAATTTTTCAAAATACTTACTACTAAATCCTTACGATCTATTTTATGACCAACTTCTATTAATAGAGATGTAGCAATTTCTTTTAATTCTTCTGGAAAAGTATCCATATTTACATTTATACCTATACCTACAATAATATAGTCAATTTCATTTAATTGCCCAGCCATTTCTGTTAAGATACCACAAACTTTCTTGCCATTTATAACAATATCATTGGGCCACTTTATTAAAGCATCTAGCCCTGTTAATTCTCGAATAGCTTTACACACAGCTGCAGCGGCTATTTGGGTTGCTTTAACACCCTCAGTAGGAGGTATATTCGGTTTTAAAACTAAACTCATCCAAATTCCAGTTCCCCTAGGAGAGGACCAATTTTTACCTCTTCTACCTCTTCCATCTAACTGCTCTTCACTTAAAATAATAGCTCCATCCATTAAATTGTTGACTTCTTTTTTTGCATAGGTGTTCGTTGAGTCTATACTATCAAAACAGATTATTTGCTTACCTATCATATTATTAGAAAGAAGTACTTCTATTTCCTTTGGCAGAAGCTTATCTTCCATCTCTAGTAACATATATCCTTTTCTAGGGGTAGTTTCAATGTTATATCCTCTTTCTTTCAATGCATTAATATGCTTCCATACAGCAGTTCTAGAAACACCCAATTTTTCACTTAGAACTTCTCCAGATGTGTGTTGCCCTTTATTAGTGTACAACTCTTCTAATATTTTATCCCTCATTTTCTCACTCCTTGGTAATTCTATCTATTTAAAATACAAAATTATACTTATATTTCAGCTTCGATTGTTAGATTTATTCTACATTATATTTCATATAGATTAAACAATTAATTATTTAAATGAAATAAGAACCGGACCCGTTAATGCAATCAAAGATTGTATACGGGTGCCCCAGTACCTTGTTGTATTCACAATAAAAAGTCAATTTATGTATAGTTTGATCTATGATAATTACTGATAAATACAAAAGATACGGTTTTCACCGTACCTTTGTCTGAAGATAATATTTTTATTTAACCAAATAATGATAATAGTACACCCGCTGCAACGGCAGAACCTATTACCCCTGCCACGTTAGGTCCCATAGCATGCATTAACAGGAAGTTGCTTGGATTTTCTTTCTGTCCAACAACCTGCGAAACCCTAGCTGCCATAGGTACTGCTGAAACTCCAGCCGATCCTATAAGCGGATTTATTTTACCACCGGAAAGTTTGTTCATTACTTTTCCAAGTAATACTCCCGCTGCCGTACCTACACCGAAGGCAACTACGCCTAATGCAATTATTTTAAGTGTTTCCCATTGTAAAAACTGCTCCGCTTTAGCTGTTGCTCCAACACTTACTCCTAATAAAATAGTTACAATATTCATTAGCTCGTTTTGTGCTGTTTTAGAAAGACGTTCTGTTGCTCCAGACTCTTTAAAGAGATTTCCAAGCATCAACATTCCGACTAGAGATGTAGCACTTGGTACCATTAAAGAAACTACTATTGTTACCAGTATAGGGAATAGCACCCTTTCAAGCTTGGATACTGTTCGTAATTGTTCCATCTTAATCATTCTTTCTTCCTTAGTTGTAAGAGCCTTCATTATAGGAGGCTGAATGATTGGAACTAGCGCCATATATGAGTACGCTGCAACTGCTATTGGTCCCAATAAATGTGGTGCTAGCTTAGATGTTAAAAATATTGCTGTAGGTCCATCTGCTCCACCTATTATACCTATGGATGCTGCTTCTTGAGCCGTAAAACCAAGTGCTGCAGCACCAATAAATGTAAAAAATATTCCAGCCTGCGCTGCCGCACCTAAAAATAAGCTTTTAGGATTAGCAATAAGCGGACCAAAATCCGTCATAGCTCCAACCCCTAGGAAAATAAGAGGAGGGAATATGCCTAGTTTAATCCCATAATATAGATAATAAATTAATCCACCAGGTGTTCCCGTATCAGATGCAGGATCCATAACCCCCGCAAGCGGTAGGTTCGTAAGTAGCATACCAAAACCTATAGGAATCAATAGCAATGGCTCAAAGCCTTTAGCAATTGCTAAATATAATAAAAGACACGAAACACCGATCATAAGTAGCTGTCCACCTGTCATGTTAAGAAAACCTGTGGTCCCCAAAAATTCCACAAATATTTCAGCCATTTGTGCATCTCCTTTCAATTGTTTTAGGTGCTTTGTTATTTAAGAGATACTAAAATATCTCCACCATTTACTGCAGCACCTTCCGCAACATGAATGGATGCAACAACTCCATCATTTGGAGCCATAATCTCATTTTCCATCTTCATAGCTTCTAAAATTATAAGTACATCTCCAGCTTTTACTGCTTGACCCTCTTTAGCTACTACTTTCCATATGTTTCCTGGCATTGGCGCTTCAACAGTTGTAGCACCCGCTGGAGCCGCTGCCGGAGCTGGTTTAGAAGCAGCTGGTTTAGACGCTACAGGCTTTGGAGCTGGAGCCGAAGGAGCTGCCGCTCTTGGTGCCGGTGCCGCTATACCATCTTTTATTTCTTCTACCTCTACATCATAGGAAACACCATTTACGGTTATATTAAACTTTCTCATCGTACAAATCCCCCTTAATAGTAGTTCAATTCTAATATTTTAATTTATAATTCAAGCCAATTTAATTAAAGCTTATTACTAACCTGATCGACCCTTCCTATTTTAGCCCAAGGTGGTGTAGCATCAGATATACGAGTAATATTTCTAACAACAATGTTGTGAGTAGAAGTATGTAGACTTGCAGCTACAGCAGCTGTAATAACTGCTATAAGTTCTTCGCTATCTATATTATCATCCTCAGCAACTGATTCCTCAATAATAGCAGGCTTTAAATTAGCTTCTTTCTTAGGTCGAATCGCTTTTACTGATTTTTCCATAATAATAATGGCAATATATAATGTAGCTAATGCAGCAAATACTATGGTAACCCCTAGAAGTGTTACTACCATACTACCTAAAAATTTTTCTCCTAGAGTCATACTGTCTATAGAAAACTGCATTCTTTGTAGTAAGTCCATTTATTCATCACCTCTTCTTCCTATTATGTTAAGGAATTCTATACTGGTAAATTACCATGCTTCTTAGCCGGTCTTTGTTCTCTCTTACTAGCTAACATATTAAGCGCATCTATAATTCTTGGTCTAGTAGCCGATGGCTCTATAACATCATCAACAAATCCTCTCTCTGCTGCTTTGTAAGGAGTAGCAAACTCCCCTTTATATTCTTCAATTTTTTGAGTTCTTGTAGATTGAGGATCTTCAGAATCTGCAATTTCATTTTTAAATATAATATTAGCTGCACCTTCTGGCCCCATTACTGCTATCTCTGCAGTTGGCCACGCAAGTACCATATCTGCACCTAAATGTTTACTAGACATAGCTAAATATGCGCCACCATAAGCTTTTCTAACTATTAAAGTTATCAGTGGAACTGTAGCTTCGCTATAGGCATAGAGCATCTTAGCGCCATGACGAATAATTCCACCGTATTCCTGACTTGTTCCAGGTAGAAATCCTGGTACATCTACAAGAGTTAATATTGGAATATTAAAGCAATCACAAGTTCTAATAAATCTTCCTGCTTTATCGGAAGCGTTAATATCTAAGCAACCCGCTAATACTTTCGGCTGATTTGCAATAATTCCTACAGACTGTCCATTCATACGAACAAATCCAGTAATCATATTTTGTGCATAATAAGGTTGTACCTCAAAGAAATCATTATCATCTGCAATAGCAGTAATTATTGCTTTCATATCATATGGCTTATTTGGATTATCTGGTACAATTTCATCTAGCTCTGGAATAATTTTATTCATATCGTCTTCTAAATAAAATTGTGGTGCAGTCTCCATATTATTAGACGGTAGGAAGCTCAGTAACCTTCTAATTTCTTCTATACAAGATTCATCATTCGCTGTCACAAAATGAGCAACTCCACTAATTTTATTATGAGTCATTGCCCCACCTAGAGCCTCCGCACTTACTTCCTCACCAGTTACAGTTTTAATAACCTGTGGCCCTGTAATAAACATTTGACTTGTTTTATCAACCATAAATATAAAATCTGTTAGCGCTGGTGAATATACTGCTCCACCTGCACAAGGTCCCATAATTGCAGAGATTTGTGGTACTACACCGGATGCAATCGTATTTCTATAGAAAATATCCCCATAGCCAGATAATGCATCTACACCTTCTTGAATTCTAGCTCCACCGGAATCGTTCATGCCAACTATAGGTGCACCCATTTTTAAAGCTAGATCTTGTACCTTACATATTTTCTTAGCGTGCATTTCTCCTAAAGAACCACCCACAACAGTAAAATCTTGGGCATAAGCATACACAGGTCTACCATCTACTAAACCATAACCTGTTACAACACCCTCACCAGGAGAGTCCACCTTATCCATACCGAAATTAACACATCTATGCTTAACAAAGGCATCTAACTCAACAAAGCTTCCCTCATCAAACAATAAATTAATTCTTTCTCTGGCTGTCAGCTTCCCCCTCTCATGCTGAGCTGCAATTCTTTTCGCACCTCCACCCTCTTCAATCTTAGCTTTACGATTACGAAGGTCTTCTAATTTGTTCATAGTCATTATTGATCCTCCCTCTCACTTAACTCCACAAGAACTCCACCTGTACTTTTAGGATGACAGAATGCTATTCTAGCTCCCCCAGCACCATATCTTGGTTTCTCGTCAATCATTTTCATTCCTTTTTCCTTCATAGTTTCAATAGCTTCCTCTATGTTGTCTACTCTAAAGGCAATGTGCTGGATACCTTCACCCTTTTTCTCAATAAACTTGGCAATTGGTCCATCTTCAGCTGTAGATTCCAAAAGTTCTACCTCAGTATCCCCTACAGGCAAAAATGCGACCCTTACCTTTTGTTCCTCTACAACCTCTGTACCTATGCACTCAAGACCTAAAATATCTTGGTAAAACTTTAATGTTTCATCTAGATTCTTCACAGCAATTCCAATGTGATCTACTTTTTTAACATTCATGTATAAGTCCTACCTTTCTTAAATAATATTAGAATTCATTATTTTATCTATTATTTCCTTACTTGCGGTATATGGATCTAAATCTCTCCTTGCTACCAACTTAGATAATTCATGAATATCTCCCTGTTCCTCAGCATCTCCAAGTATTTTTTTCATTAAAATCTGCTGAGTTAAATCTAATATTTCAAGTTCACTATTCTTAGTTCTTCTTTCTATTAGTTGTCCAGAAGTTTCTAAATATAGTCTGTGTTTTTTTAGTTCATCTACTAGTTCATCAATACCTTTATTATAAAGCGCTACCACTTCACAAACAGGAGGACGCCACTCACTATGATTAAAATCTAAAGCCATCTCTATTTCCACCTTAGTTCTAGAGGCCCCTTCTCTATCCGCTTTGTTAATAGCAAATACATCTCCAATTTCCATTATACCAGCCTTAATAGCTTGAATATCGTCACCTAAACCAGGTACCATCACCATAAGAATAGTGTCTGATGCTTTTACAATATCTACTTCTGACTGTCCTACTCCTACGGTTTCAACAAATATGTAATCGCATCCATAAATATCTAAAATCTTTACTGCTCCTAAAGTAGATCTAGATAACCCTCCAAGATGTCCTCTCGTTCCCATGCTTCTAATAAAAACATCTGGGTCCGTATAAAGATCCGACATCCTTACTCTATCCCCTAAAATAGAACCCCCTGTAAATGGACTTGTAGGATCTATAGCAATAATTCCAATTTTTTTTCCTTCTTTTCTTAAGGCCTTAGCTAGCTTATCAGTAAGAGTGCTTTTCCCAGCTCCCGGAGGTCCTGTAATACCAATCACTTGGGCTTTTCCAGTATGTTTATAAAGTGCTGTTAATAGATTAATAGCCTCTACATCATTATTTTCAAACATCGTTATAAGTCTGGCTGCCGCCCGTTTATCACCTTTCAAGAGTCTTTCGGCTAAACTCATAATGACACCACCTAACTATCTTTATTACTATAACTTTATATATTATCTCTTAAGATTGTTTTTAATAAAATCTATAGTTACAGCTGTAGGAGTTCCTGGTGTAAAGATTTCTGCAATTCCATTTTCTTTTAAGAATGGTATATCTTCATCTGGTATGACTCCACCACCAATAACAAGTGTTTCATCATAAGCACCTTCAATTTTTAAAAGTTCTACTACTCTAGGCAGCAAATGATTATGAGCACCTGATAAGATACTTAAAGCTACTACTTCAACATCCTCTTGTACAGCTGCCGCTACAATTTGTTCAGGTGTTTGTCTTAAACCAGTATAAATTACTTCCATACCTGCATCTCTTAAAGCTCTTGCAATAACCTTTGCACCACGATCGTGTCCATCTAAACCTGGTTTCGCTACTAATACTCTAATAGGTCTTTCCATGAATTTAAGCCTCCCTTAAATATAGTATAACATTTGTTAGTATTCAGAAAATACCAAATTATATAATAACACTTTGTTGATATTCACCAAATACATCTCTAAGCACACCACAAATTTCCCCTAAAGTCGCATATTCCCTTACCGCTTCTAGAATAAACGGCATTAAGTTCAAATCCCCTTCTGCTGCTTTTTTTAAAGCTTCTAATTTACTTTCTACTGCAGCATTGTCTCTTTCTTCTTTTAGGTTTACAATTTTTTGTTTTTGGAGTTCTCCTACAACCGGGTCCACTCTTAAAAGTCCCTTTGGAGAATCTTCTTTTATTTTAAACTTGTTCATACCAACTACAACTCGATCTCCACTTTCGATTTGTTTTTGATATTCATAGGAACTATCCATAATTTCTTTTTGTATAAACCCTTTTTCTATAGCCTTAGGTGCTCCACCTAATTCTTTAATTTTATTAATATAAGCCATAGCTTCAGTTTCAATTTTAGTTGTAAGACTTTCTACGTAATAGGACCCTGCCAGAGGATCTATTGTTTCAGCTACTCCACTTTCGTGGGCCACTATCTGCTGTGTTCTTAGGGCTATTCTTACGGAATCCTCCGTTGGAAGTGCAAGAGCCTCATCCTTAGAGTTCGTATGTAGTGACTGAGTACCTCCAAGTACGGCTGCCAACGTTTGAATAGCTACTCGCACAATATTATTATCTGGTTGTTGAGCAGTTAATGTGCATCCACCTGTTTGTGTATGAAATTTAAGTTGCATGGATTTTGGATCCTTTGCTCCAAAATGGTCCTTCATAATTTTTGCCCATAATCTTCTTGCCGCCCTAAACTTTGCAACCTCTTCTAAAAGATCATTGTGAGCATTAAAGAAGAATGATAGTCTTGGTGCAAATGTGTCTACATCAAGACCTGCCTTAATGGCAGCTTCAACATATGCAATACCGTCGGCTAGAGTAAAAGCTACCTCTTGTACAGCTGTTGAACCAGCCTCACGAATGTGGTATCCAGAAATACTTATTGTATTCCATTGTGGAACTTCCTTTGAGCAATATTCAAAAATGTCAGTGATTAATCTCATAGAAGGCTCTGGTGGGAAGATATATGTACCCCTTGCTATGTATTCCTTTAATATATCATTTTGAATTGTGCCTCTAAGTTTATCTGAAGAAACACCTTGTTTTTCTGCCACCGCAATATACATTGCTAGTAGTACTGAAGCAGGAGCATTAATCGTCATAGATGTACTTACCTTATCTAATGGAATACCATCAAACAAAATTTCCATATCTTTTAATGAGTCAATAGCAACCCCAACCTTACCTACTTCACCTTCAGATAGTGGCTGATTTGAATCGTATCCAATTTGGGTTGGAAGATCAAAAGCAACGGATAATCCCGTTTGTCCTTGTTCCAATAAATATTTATATCGTTTATTAGATTCTTCCGCTGTAGCAAATCCAGCATACTGTCTCATAGTCCAAAAACGGCCACGGTACATAGTAGGTTGAACTCCTCTAGTAAATGGATATTCCCCTGGGAACCCTAAGTCCTCATCGTAATTAAACCCTTCGATATCCGCTGGTGTATAAAGTCTTTCCACCTCTTGGTTAGATCCCGTTACAAATTTCTCCCTTCTTTCAGGAAATTTTGATAAGGCCTTACCAACTTTTTTTTCATTCCAATCAGTTTGTTTTTGTTTTAACTCTTCAATACTTTCCTTTTCAAACATTTCTTTTCCCCCTTATTTTTCAAGTTGAAGTCCATAAAGATATTCTTTCAATTTTCAGGAATGCTGATATATTATTAATGCATACTTAACTTATGTAATCAAAGTGTCCGAACATTTTCATAAAACTATAATATTTCGTATTATTTGGTATTTGCAGTTTTTAATTCATAACTTGCATTTATTGAATTATAAATTGCACTTCTACCTGTATTCTACAGCTTTTTGGTAATACTTGCAACTTTTTTTGTATATTTAAAAATCTACTTAAATATTATTATTATTTTTTTGAATTTTTCACATACTAGTTATTTCTTTCAAAAAACAACTTCAGCTACACTTCTGGATTAATTCGCATGTAATTTCATAGTTCCAGTTTTTAGGAATCTATCGTGCCATGAGAGCGCTTCATCTAATAAATGTGGCTGATATTTAAATTTAGTTTTTTCCGCTCTCTCTAAATAGTCCATAAGCATATCCTTGTAATCTGGATGAGCACAGTTTTGTATAATCTTTCTCGCTCTTTCTTTAGGAGATGTCCCTCTTAAATCTGCTAACCCTTGTTCTGTAACTACCACCGAAACATCATGCTCTGTATGATCTATGTGAGATGCCTTAGGTACGATAGAAGATATACTACCATTCTTCGCAGTAGAAACCGTAGTAAATATAGAAAGATATGCATTTCTAGTAAAATCTCCGGACCCTCCAATTCCATTCATCATTCTAGACCCCATAATATTAGTAGAATTTACATGCCCATATATGTCTACTTCTATAGCGGTATTCATTGCTATTATACCGAGGCGCCTTATAATTTCCGGATTATTACTAATCTCCATAGGTCGTAATATGCAGTGTTTAGCATAATGCTTAATATTATCATGTAGTCTTTTCAGTCCCTCTACTGATGGTGTCAATGCAGTGCCAGAAGCTATAGTAACCTTCCCAGCATCAATTAAGTCAAACATAGAATCTTGTATAACCTCCGTATAGCAAGTTAAATCTTTAAAATCAGAATTAACTAATCCCCCTAGTACAGCGTTAGCTACAGACCCTACTCCTGATTGTAATGGCAATAAATTCTTTGGTAATCTATCCATCTTCACTTCATGCTTTAAAAAATCAATAATATGTCCTGAAATCAATCTCGAAGGTTCATCGATAGGTCCTAGTGATCTTACTTTGTCTGGTATATCAGTAAAAACGATGGCCCCAATTTTCTCTGGATCACACGGAATATAACTAGTTCCTACTCTATCACCTGGTTTCTCTATAGGAATCACTTTTCTGTGAGGAGGCTTTTCTGTCATATAAATATCATGTATCCCTTCCAATTCGATTGGCTGACTAGTGTTAATTTCAACAATTATAATATCCGAATTTTTTATTGCCTGAGGCATTAAACCAATTGATGTAGTAGGTATAATTCCACCTTCTTCAGTTATTGCCAATGCTTCAACTATAGCCACATCTATTTTGCCGAAGAAACCATAATCAATAAATTGAGTAACATGGCTTAAATGCATATCTTGGTAATTAACCTCAGAATCATTTATAGCATTTCTTAAATTATCATTAGTTTGATATGGATATCTCCTCTTCATTACTCCGCATCTAGTCAATACTCCATCTAACTCATCCCCTACAGACGCACCGCATAATACTGTTATGCCTAACTCTTCTCCTGCTTTGGCTCTCTTTTCCAATGCTAGAGGTATAGCCTTTGGATAGCCAGAAGGAGTAAACCCGCTAGTAGCTACTGTCATTCCATTTTTTATTATCATAGCCGCAGCTTCTGCGGACATAACTTTCCCTTTAAGATCCTCTCTTCTAATTCTTTCTTTCATATCAAACCCTCCTAATTAATTTTTTTAAGATTAAACCTATTTATTTCATAAAAAAATAGATACACTGATTTATACAAAATCAGCATATCTAACTGTTGGATATCTACTAGTAAAGCAAAAGGGATTTCGCCTTCATAGATAATAGAGTTAAATTTTCTCCGCCTATTAAATTTTATTTATCAATTAAGTTTACACATTATTTTCTTCCAAAATCATTTTAAACTTATCGTGACACTTTTTAGTAGAGGATATTAATGCTTTCTTTACAGTTCCAAAGTATCTTTCATTAATTAATTTTTCTATTTCCTCAAAATTTAAAATGTTTTTTCCTATTAATAATTTTTTTACAAGTTTTTTTGCTACATCTGTTACTAGCGTGCAATCCACATCAAGAATATCTCCAGTATTTTTATCTACTAAAATACCAATAGCTATAACCTTATATAATTCCTCTGCCGTTGTACCTGTAGGCAACTTTGCATAACCACTTATGAATATTTCAAAAGGTTCCATATAATCATCGCCCCTATCTAGATTTCTATTCATAATATTATATTATAATGAAAAATCCAAATGATAATTTTCTCTGTATTACATAGGCAATTTATGCAATATTATTGTAAATAATACCATTCCCAATAGGGCAAATGGATATACTGCACCATACCCAGCCGCCGGATCATCACTATCTAAAGCATCAATAGCAACTCCCAATCCAGGTGTAGAAGTCATACCTCCGCATATAGCACCCGCTAGCATTATCCAATTTAATTTAAATACATATCTTCCTATTAAGAAGCCTACAATAATAGCTACAGCTCCTACAAATAATGATATTATCGCCAACGATGCCCCTGTTCCTAATATCGCATCAAAAACCTGATATCCGTAGCGCAACCCAACAATTGCTAAGAAAAAGCATAGAGCTAATTCTCTAATAATACCCAATACCTTTGTATCCATTCTAAAACTCATTGGACCAATTTTTCCTATATAACCTAGGATAAGAGAGCCTATTAATGCGCCACCCGTCGCTCCTAAACTAAAATAACCTATAACAGGACCTAAATATATTTCTATAATACCGATACTAAACCCAAAGAAACACGCAAATGCAAATGCAATAATATCAAACTTAGTTTCTACAAATTCTCTCCCGCCTTTAACCATAGATCTCGCTTCTTGCATCTCTTGGTGGAATCGTTTTTTCTCTTCATCAATATTCATTTTAAAAATTTTCGGAATAAAATTTACAGCCAAAATAACAATAATTACACCGAAAGGATACCCTACTGCATAGCCCAGTCCAATTCCTGATTCTGCATTTTTAATAAATTGACTTCCTTGATCACTTGTTAAAGAATCCAAAGATTTCGGATATACTTCCCCTGTAGGATCTAGTATTTTCATAAATTTTTCTTTTTCCTGTATATCAGCCTCTACAAATCCATTTACCCTTACAGTTGCATGATCTATTGCTGTTTCAATAGCAGCCGCAAGTCCCGGTGAGCTAGTTAATGCTCCTGTATAAACACCAGATACTTCATAAGGATTATTAATCGGACTAATTAAAACCATACCATAGGTTGCCATTGCGCCAGAAAGAGTAATTATAAAACCTAGTACAACGAATTTAGAACCATATTTTTTTATAACGGCGCCTAAATCTTTAGCCGCAAGTAATCCAACTGCTACAACAAAGAAAACCAAGAATAAGTTAAAAAATGTAGTTGAAACAATGCCTGATGAAATCATACTCTGAGCTGCCTTAAATCCATTTTCTCCCTCTGAAATATTAATTCCGTATGTATATACCCCCCATCCTATAAATAGTCCAGTAAACAAACATCCCGATGCTCCAAAATTAAATTTCCCCATTTTAATATTCCCTAATAAAACTCCTGTAAATACTGCCATAAACATTAGGATATACGGGCTTGTTATCCATCCTACCAGGTCAAATTTAATTAAATCAGCCATTTTCCATTCCTCCTTTTTGTTATTTTTTTAACAATTAACTTTAAATAACTTCCAATTATTTATTAACTATCTGCCTTCGTACTCCCTATTTTTAAGTATAAAAAAAACCATAGAAATCCATCTATGGCTTTTTGATTTTCACTGCAGAGAAATTGGAGTTTCTCAATAAAAATCCAGCTATACAAACATTTTTATTAATGTATAATTTAAATCAACTTGCTTTATTAACTTCTATATTAATACCTATTCTACATGTCCTCAAAAAATTCCAATATAATTTTTTAAAATTATTATATCAATATTGCTTTATACAAGAACGAAAAATCTCCTTAGAATAAGTAATATTACATATTCTAAGGAGATTTTTTATTCTATTTTATTTTTTTCATCATCTAAATCAATCTTTTTTTCTTCTTTATCTATAGAAACCACTGCATCTTTTTTATCTTTTTTCGCTTTATCAATTTTTGATTGAACATCTTCTAATGTATCTTCGTCTTTAATAACTACATCCCCACTAAAAATCATCTCAAATTGGTCTGCATCCAATGTTTCAATTTTTAGAAGTGCCTTAGCTACAGTATGAAGCTTATCTATATTTTCAGTCAATAGTTCTTCGGTTCTTTCATATGCTTCATCAATAATTCTTCTAATTTCACTATCGATTTCAGCAGCCACTGCTTCAGAGTAATTTCTTGTAGAGTGGTAGTCTCTTCCTAAAAACACTTCTTCTTCTTGACTAAAACTCATAGAGCCAATTTTTTCACTCATACCATACTTAGTTACCATGCCCTTTGCAATTGACGTTACTCTTTGTAGGTCGTTCTGTGCTCCTGTACTTATGTCATGTAGTACAAGTTTTTCTGCCATACGGCCTCCTAAAAGGTGTACAATATGCTCTTCCATTTCTGTTTTAGTTGCATAATATTTATCTTCCGTAGGCAGAATCATAGTGAATCCACCTGCTCTACCTCTAGGTATAATAGTTACTTGATGTACAGGGTCAGAGTTCGGAAGTAGTCTAGCAACGACAGCATGACCAGCCTCATGGTACGCAGTTAATTTTCTTTCTTTTTCACTTATTACTTTACTTTTCTTTTCTACACCAGCAATTACCTTAGTTATTGCCTCTTCAATAGTTGCCATTTCTATAACTTTACCACTCTTTCTTGCAGTAAGAAGAGCAGCCTCATTCATAAGATTTTCAATATCAGCAGGCGTAAATCCTGGAGTTCTTCTTGCAAGTACCTTTAAATCTACATCTTGTGCTAAAGGCTTACCCTTAGAATGAACCTTTAAAATTTCCTCCCTACCCTTAATATCCGGTGCTCCTACCATTACTTGACGGTCGAATCTACCCGGTCTCAATAAGGCAGGATCTAAAATATCAGGTCTATTCGTTGCAGCTACAATAATAATACCTTCATTTACACCGAAACCATCCATTTCAACAAGCAATTGGTTTAAGGTTTGCTCTCTCTCATCGTGACCTCCACCAAGCCCCGCACCTCTTCTTCTACCAACTGCATCTATTTCATCAATAAATATGATACATGGCGCACTTTTCTTTGCTTGTTCAAAAAGATCACGTACACGGGATGCACCAACACCTACGAACATCTCCACAAAGTCAGAACCACTAATACTAAAGAAAGGTACTCCTGCTTCACCAGCAACAGCTTTCGTTAAGTAAGTTTTACCCGTTCCCGGAGGCCCTACCATTAAAATACCCTTTGGTATTCTAGCACCTAAATCCATATATTTTTTAGGATTCCTTAAGAAGTCTACGACTTCCTGCAATTCTTCCTTTTCTTCATCTAACCCTGCAACATCCTTAAAGGTTACTTTGCTTTTTTCCTCATCCTTGTGAAGCTTTGCACGGCTTTTACCAAAGGACATTACACGATTTCCGCCACCTTGAGATTGTTGCATAAATACAAACCAAAATACTATAAATATCAATAGCATGAGAGCGGAAGGTAATAAGTTAATAAACCAAGGAGTTTCAGCCGGAGATGCAGCTTCAAATTTAAGCTCCCCTTTTTTCATTTGCTCATCAATTACTCTCGTAAATTCACTTTCATTAAATACCTCTGGTACAAAGGATCTAAATTTAACCTTTTCATTATTTATAGTCATAACTCCTTCAATAGAGCGATCAACCATATAAATTTCATGTACTTTTTCGTCCAAAAGTTCTCTATATAAGGTAGAGAATTCAACCTCTACAGTCTGTTGGGGCTGACTTCCAAATTGCTGGACAATGATTAATAAAACAAGAAACAACAAAATATAAAAACTTGCCCCTCGAAAAATTTTCTTCAAGCAAAATCCTCCTCTCGTCTCTAATGCATAGATTACTACATTTTATTATTTTACCATAGTATATATTTAAAAACAACCGAAACACTACTCCTAAACTATTGAGTTCTCATATTATTTTTCGAAGGTTATCTCTAATATGCGAGTAGTTTTATCAGTTATTTTGTATTTTTCACTAATTCTAAGACCAACGATCCATATGATCTCATCACCATCACATACAAGAGGTATTCGGTCTCTTTCATCTCTATCAATTTTATAATCGATGAAAAAGTCTTTTAGCTTTTTACTACCTGTTAAACCCAAAGGATAGAACCGATCTCCCTCCCGACGATTTCTAACATTTAATACACTTTTTACTTGGTCGTAATCAAAGCACTTACAATATTTATCTCTAGAAATTTCCTGTATTTGTTCACGCTCAATTACCCTTGTTTCAAATCTTCCATCTAATTCTTCCATATAAACAGTGCCTTCCATGGGCAACTCATAATGGAATATTTTATTTTCTTCATCTCCAGTGGTAAAACAAAGATTTTCATAGCTTATTTTTGCTATTAGTCCTAATGGTAGCGCTATTTTTTTGCCAGTGGTTCCTCTATCTACAAGTTCAAGTACATTTTGTACGTGCTTATATTCTAAAACCTCCTGCCTACCTAATAATTGCTCTGCAGCCAGTCTAATAACTCTAGATTTAATAGCTGGATGCAAATTTCTTACACCTTCTAGTGGCAGAGCTAGGCTATGTTCATTCTCACTGCTTACTATTTCTTCATAGGTCTCCCTTGATTTTTCTTCAATAAAATCAAAATCATCTTTCAATATATCTGCAGTTCTAACTAAATTTTCCATAATATTTGGGTTGTAATTTTCTCTTAAATACGGAATTAATTCTAATCTAATTTTATTCCTTTTATATATGGATTCCAAATTAGTTTTATCAATTCTTGGTGATAGCTTATGTATTTCACAATATTCCTCTATGCTACTTCTATCAATATTCAGCAAGGGCCTAATAATTTTTCCCCTATTCATATGTATTGCAGTTAAACCTTGTAAACCTGTACCTCTTAAAAGTCTCATAAGTACAGTTTCTGCTTGATCATTTTCATTATGAGCTACAGCAATTTTAGTTGCACCAACCCTTTCCGCAACCTCCTCAAAAAAATCGTATCTCAGTATTCTCCCTGCTTCCTCTGGAGATAATCCATTATCCTTTGCATACTGGGGTACATCCATGCTCTTAATAAAACATAAAATATTTAACTCCTCACAAAGATTAGATACATACAGAGCATCTACTTGTGCATCTATCCCTCTAAAATTATGATTTAAATGAGCACCATATAGTTCTAAATTGTACTCTTCCCTTAGATTATACAGATTATGTAGTAAACATACAGAATCCGGCCCGCCGGAAATTGCTACAATGATTCGATCGCCCCATTCTATAAGATTATTGTCTTTAATTGTTTTCTTTATTTTATCTAGCATATTATATTCATCCTTTATCCTCTGTCCTATACATAAATTATTTCGGTATTAGTAATAATATTCCTGCTTATCGTATATAATATATTTCTTTTTAATTTCTATTTAAATAAAATTATCCATATAGTAGAGATTAGAAGGGTCAAACTTCCAAAAAAGTATAAATTAATTTTATTGTCTGTGGACTTTATTTTTCTTGTTCTTTCTAATTCTCTTTCTTTATTATATAGGTTTAATATGGTATTTGCAAAATCTTTAGCATTTTTCTTTTTCCCATCCATTACATCTATAATATTTTTCTTTAGCTCCATATTACTATTCATACAATTTAATCTTTCTTTTATTTTAAATGCAGATTGTTTTTTAGGATGAAGATCTATTTCCAATAGAAGCTGAATTAAAATCATAGTAGCACTAAATAGATCGTATGAAACTTCAGAAATACGATCACCGCATTGCCAGCTTGCTCTATCATAAGCAGGTGTAAACTCTTTAATAGTGGCCCCTATCCTTACCACACCGCCTAAATCAATAAATCTTATAATCTTACCTTCATTATTTACCATAATGTTATCTAATTTTGCATCTCCCAGTATATACCCTTTTTCATGCAATTCTCCCATAAACTTTAATAAAATTATTGCGATACCTAAAGCTTCTACTGTAGTTATCTTTTTATTTTTTCTATATTTATTTAGCGTGGTACCATGTATATATTCGATCACTATAAAATGATATATTTTGCTATTCATCTCCAAGTCATCTATTTCGTAACAATTTACAATGATATGTATGCCATCTAACTCCTGCAATAGTCCATATTCTCTATTAATAGAAATATTGTCCTCACTTAGTTTTAAAGCATATCGTTTATTATCTGCCATGTTTGTAATCTGATAAACCGCCCCTACTCCACCTTCGCCTAGCTTTTTAACTATTTTATAAGAATTTTTATTCCATTTTCCTACAATAATTGTATTGGGAGTTAATAAAGGTAATGACATGGCTTCACCTCTTTTCAAATTATCATTTTATGCAAATTTGATATTCGTTGCGTTTGACCTACTTCATCATGCTATAATTTAATATCCTTCGAAGCAGAATACTCTTTTGGTTTAAGGATATTACGCAGTTTCGCAACTCAAATTTGTTCACTCCTTTCAGTCGTGCAAATTTGGTGCTCATTGCGTTTGACCTACCATCAATTTATTGCTCCTTTCAGTCGCATAAATTGGGTTAGGCTCGGTCATTTTCCGCAGTCTCACATGGCAAATTTGTTCATTCCCTCTGGTCATGCAAATTTGATGTTCGTTGCGTTTGACCTACCATCAATTTATTGCTCCTTTTGGTCGCATAAATTGGGTTAGGTCATAAAAAATAGGTAGGGTTTTAAAACCCTACCTAAATAATTAACCTATATTCAAATAATATACTCTTTTACTTCAATTACTTTACTGTCTTGGAATTTTTCTTTACTAAATCTATTTATAAGCTTTATTCCTTCTTCAATGGCTAATGCCGTAGGAGTTCCACCCTTTGGATCAACATCATAAATAGCTCTCTCTAGCCTATCCGTAGTATCGTTAAAGCTATGAAGCACCCTACAAGTATGCAAGTTTTCTCCAGGAAAAGCAATCACCGCTACATCTACTCTTCCCTTTCTCCCTTTGAAGGAATGTATCAAATCTAAAATACTATGTCTTGCTATATGAATTTTACTTCCCATACTTCCACTGCTGTCTAGGAGAATACAACACTGTACTCCCACATCGTCAGAAAAATTATCTATGTAATTTAGTATTTTGCTTCTAGATTTAGGCTCCATACTATGAATATCCTGTCCTATCATTTCCTTTAATTGTTTACTAACAACATCCTGCAAAGTCTGATTAACGGTTTTTTACGTTAAGCTTTGCATCGTTTGGAACAGTTCATCTATATAGGTATATTCATAATTGCCTCCCCCAGCCTTAGCTATATGCATAATTTCATTTAATGCATCTTCACTGGTTCCTTTTTGTTCTACAATTCCTATGGTATTCACTATAATTCCATTTTTGTATGCATTCTCCGCAGCTTCTATAGGATCTCCACCTACATTGGACTGTCCATCCGTCACAAGAATAATTTGCTTAATCGTCACATCTCTTTCCACAGTATAATTCCCTCCTTTGGTTTTTAGGAATTATTTCCAAATGAAGGGAAAATATACTTAATATAAAAGGTCCAATATTCTCTGCATATACAGATAATACTGAACCTTTTTCTCTATCTATTCCCCTATAAGATTACTTATGCAAAAGTAATCTATCCCCTTAATGCTTCTAGTTCTTTTTTAATCTTTCTGGACATTCAGGTTGGTAGAAAAAGCCCATACAGTAAACTCCTGCCCCTAAAGTAGCTGAATTAACAGCAACTAACGCCAATAGACTTAATAAAATGTTTCTCTTTTTCATGGTAAAATCCCCCTCTTTTGTTCTATATTTTTTTATTAACTAATGGGGTTAATGTAATCGATTCTATTAAGAATGCAAAAACCCCAATGTTACAATAATAAAGTTTCGAAGCATCTGCAAAATAAACCGTTATGATCCCTAAGGTGAATAAAGCTGCAAGTTTCAAACTTCTTCCTCTGTATATAGAATATTCCTTAGGTGTTGATCTTTTATTCGGTGTATCTACTGGAGCATATAAAAATATCAATATATCGGATATAGCTAGTACTATTAATGTAAGATAAAATGGAACTAATATATTGCTCAAAACATTTATAGTAACAAATGTAAATATGACAGTTGTAATAAAGCAACCTAAGAAGGTCTTTGCATGGTAACCACCTGCATTAATCCTTAGAATAAAAAAGGTTGTCGCAAAAATAAACATTTCTACCATTACATTAAAAATATAGGCGATAATAGTAAGCAGTACTATTTTAGTGACTAGTGAAAGAAACACCTCTAACCCATATTTATAAATATCTCTCTCCTCTTTATTGATAATTTGACCATCTATTAATCTATTGACTAATCCCTCAGCTACAAAGTTAATAGTTTTCACCCACCCTCAATAAACTGTTTTATAATTTAAAATTTTCTATCTATTTAAAACATACCAGCTGTTTAAATTTTATTCAATATCCATTGCACAATTGGTCGTTTAAATGTAATAATTAGCAAAATTTATATTTTTTTGTTAAGCAGTAGCCATTTCTTTTATTGGTAGCGCTATATCGACTAAAAACTCTGTACCCATATCTTGTATATTCATAATTCCTTCATACTTATTAACTGCTTTTCTTACATTCATAAGACCTAAACCGTGATTTTCTTTATCTTTTTTAGTAGTAATCCGATTTACTAATTGATTATTCGTAAAAGTAATCTTGTCATTTTTACTATTCTCGATCTTAATAATCATATAATTATCTTTCATATAAATTTCCACATAAATTTCAGGATGTATATCTTTTATTCTTTCGCAAGCTTCAATAGCATTATCGAGTAAATTCCCTAATATCGTCGATAAATCTACAAAGTCAAATGGCAACTTCATAGGCACATCCACATCCACATTAAACTCAATTTTACTTCTTGCGGCCTTTTCTTTTTTCATATTTAATATAGCTCCCACTACAGGGTGGTATACATTAACCACTTCATTTAAATCTGCTGCATCTTTAGACAAATTTAAAATATATTTTTTAGCCTCTTCTATCTTTCCTAAATAAACTAATCCATAGATCGTACTTATATAATTATTAAAATCATGTCTTTGAGCTCTTAATGTGTTAATTATGTCCTGAATATGTTCTATATATATTTGTTGATTTTCATATTCTTTTTCTCTGATCTGCCATAAAAATTCCTTTTTTTGTTGATCTATCATTTTCTTAATAATCCAAGCTATAGAACAGCTTATCACTATTGCAGCCATTCCCATTTCGAAAATATAAGTAAATTCGCCTTTAGTATCCATATTTGCATAGCTGTAGAAGATAAATGTCATAAATACAATAAGTAGATTAATGATAATTAATATCAAAATTGGATAAAAACTTAACTCCTTAATCCAGTTATAATTCTCTTTTGAAAATTCTATTGTTAAATATGTAATTCCTAAAAATAATATCTTGGACAATAAAATTCCTAATACTCTAAAATAATTTAGCTCTAATAACATATTAGGTGAAATTTTGAAGAAAACACTTATTCCATTTATTACTATTAATTCAATTATAAACATTAATGTTAATCCTATTAAAATTAAGATGCAGGTTTTGAGTAAACTTTTTCTAGAAAATAAAAAATTAAATATTAAGGTTGATGAAATTATCATCATAATCAATCCTGTTATATTTACTAGACCCAATGTAGTATTTATTACAGTATTACTTATAATTGCTATCCCTAATAATAAAATAATAATTGAATTATTATTTTCAGATTTTCCTAATAGCTTTTTTAAAAAATAATAAAGTGCACATATATCCAGCATATTAGTAAAAACATTCATCATGACTAAATTTCCCATACATAATCTCCCCCTATTTCTTCTACAACACCCCTAATGATATTTTCTCTCTACTTTCATATGTTAATAATTAAACATTTTTTTACAAAATTCATCCCTTACTGCCTCTTTATATCTTCTACTAACAGGAATAAATACTTCTTCTTTTCCATTTAAAATAATTGTTTTTTCTCCTATTTTCCTGATTTTACTCTTATTAACTATATAGCTTTGATGACATCTAATGAAATGCGAATGATCTATTTCCCCTAATAGATCCTTCATTGCACCGTAAAATTCTATACTTTCATTTAACGTATGTACATTTATTTTTCTAAAATACTTTTCAAAGTAGTAAATTTCCTCATATTTCAACTGGATTAATTTATCTTTTGTCTGAATAGTAAAGATCCTTATTCTTTCTCGAAAATCTTTCTTTTCTTTTAGGCGGAGTAATACCCTCTCCATTACCCTTACAAACTTTTCTTCTATAATGGGTTTAATTAAATAATGAAATGATTCGATCTCAAAAGCCTCTACAGCATAATCTCGATATCCTGTTAAATAGACGATAATTGCATCCTTATTTTTTTCCCTAATTTTTCTGCCAACTTCAATTCCATTTAAACCATTCATCTCTATATCTAAAAATACAATATCCATCAGCTTTCCATTTAATTTTTCTAATAACTCTTCTCCACTATAAGCTAGGGTGTAATTTATATCATAAGAAATATCCATAAACTCAATATAACTTTTAATTAAATCTACATGAACAGAGTCATCATCACAGATTGCAATATTTAGTATCATATCCAGATTCCCCTTTTATTCCAATTTTACTATAACATACTAATTCTACATGATTAACTTTTCACCTGCTATTCCAGCATATCAATTTAAAAAATCAGATAAATTAAGATGACTATTTCACAACACCTGTCATATGAAATAGTCATCTTAATTTAATTCTCATCTATTCAATTATTTAATATTTGCTCTAATGTTCTCCATGCTAAAACTGCACATTTTACTCTAGCTGGCATATTTGATATATTTCGAAACGCTATAGCATCTTCTAGAACCTGTAGCTCATTTTCATCTGTAACTGTCTTTTTTATCATTCCTAGAAAAAGGTCTATTTTTCTTCTAGCTTCTTCTTTCGTTTTTCCCTCAACTAAATCTGCCATGATTTCTGCGGAAGCTTGAGATATTGCGCAACCACTTCCAGAGAAAGCTATTTTTTCAATCATATCATCATGAATTATAACCTGAACTTCTATATCGTCTCCACAGCTTGGATTAACACCTCTCATTGAAATATCAGGATTTTCTAGATTATAATGATGCTTTTTAGAACGACTATATTCCGTTATAACTTCCGTATATAATTCCTTAAGCTCCATAGCCAAGCCACCTCCTTACGCCATTAAGACCATCCCTCAGTCTGTCAATGTCTTCTTTCGTATTATACAAGTAAATACTTGCACGACAGGTTGATGGTACGCCAAGGTATTTATGGAAAGGCTGGGCACAATGGTGCCCCGTTCTTATGGCAATGTTGTCAGCATTTAATATGGTAGCAACATCGTGAGGATGAATATCATCTATTGTAAATGAAAATACCCCTATGCGTTTGTCTGGATTTTGAGGTCCTACAATATTTAAATGAAGTACAGCTTTAAGAATTTCCATCATATATACCATCAATTCATGCTCCGCTAATTGAATATTTTCCATACCAATGCTTTCAAGATAATCAATTGCCGCCCCAAGGCCTATAGCTCCTCCTACATTATGGGTTCCCGCTTCAAATTTTTGGGGTAGAGGTGCAAAGCTTGAAGATTGCTCTTCTACATATTCAATCATATCTCCACCAAATAAAAATGGAGGCATGGCATTTAGCAGTTTTTCTTTTCCATAGAGAACGCCGATGCCCATAGGTCCCAACATTTTATGCCCCGAAAACACGTAAAAATCTGCATCTAGCTTCGATACATTCACAGGCATATGTGGTACACTTTGTGTTCCGTCAACAACCACGATTGCACCTACTTCATGAGCTCTTTTAATAATATGTTCGATTGGATTGATAGCGCCAGTTATATTTGAAACATGGGCTACTGCCACAACCTTTGTACCTTCAGTTATTTTATCCTCTATTTCCTCTAAAGATATGATGCCCTCTTTATCTGTATACATATAGGTTAAAGTCGTTTCCTTTATTTTAGCAATATATTGCCAAGGTACAAGATTGCTATGATGTTCCGAAATTGCCACGACAATTTTATCTTCTTTATTTAAAAGATGTTCTCCATAGCTTCTTGCAATAATATTCAATGCTTCTGTAGCATTTTTAGTAAATATGATTTCTTCTATTTTTTCTGCTCCTATAAATTTACGAACTTTTTCTCTGACTTCTTCCAAAGCATTCGTCGCCTCCGTACTAAGATCGTAAGCACCTCTATGGGGGTTTGCATTTTTTAAATGATAGTAGTTTTCTATTGCTTTAATAACGGATACTGGTTTTTGAGTAGTTGCGCCATTATCAAGATATGCAATTCTTCTTCCTCTATCATCCTTCTTAAGTAAAATAGGAAAATCCTTTATATATGGATTCAACCTAAATCCCACCCTTCATAATAATATTCCTAAGGGTATAAAGAATCTCATCTTTCAATTCTTCATCCGGTATATTTTCTATTACAGATGAAAATGCAGCCTCCGCAAGGATTTTCATCGCTTCAATCTTACTAAATCCCCTACTCATTAAATAAAACAGGATTTTATCATCTGGCTTTCCTGAGCTAGCTGCATGTTCTCCCTCAACATCATCTTCTCCACATAAAAGTATGGGTACAGAAATATTCTTAACCTTTGGACTAAGCATCAAAACACTTTCCTCTTCTGAGCCTTTTGAACCTCTCGAACCACTTATAAAATCTAAAGTGTCTCTTAATATCTTCTTACTTTCATCCATTAGTACACCCTTCACGCAGGTTTTACTTATAGACTTGATTCCTCTATGCTCAACTCTTGTAGAAATATCTATATTACGTGATCCATGGCCCAAGTACAGAACATCTAAATCTGCTCTGCTTTCATCTCCTGAAAGCACAATATTGCAGCTTGATATAGGCTTTGATGCGCCAAGTTCTCCAACTAGCAATTGAGCATGTGCTCCTTCTTCCACAAAAACACCGATAGAATCCATATGAGTCGATTCATCTTCCATCATTTGAATTTTTATAATCCTAATATTAGAATTCTTTCTTGCTATAACCCTTGTTCTTCCACAGTGATGATAAACACTTTTTTCTGATGTGTATTTTAGAATGATCGCAGCATTACTGTCTTCCTCTGCCTCTATTATAATATCATCTGTAATTATAGGATTCTGATCATCAAGATATAAATTTATTTTTATTGGTTCTACTCCATTATATGTTTTGGGTATCTTTATATAATGACAATAATTTGCATTCTCATTTATAAATTTTATAGTATCCGGTGAAAGAAAAAAAGCAGAGGGGTCTTCACTAAAATCAAACTCATCTAAATTTCTACTGTAGTAAATGCCAGTTGGTAAACTAATACGATCTTCTATTGCTTCTTTACTGCCATATAGCTTAATTTCTGTATCATTTACACGTAGCCAGCTCCATGTACTTACAGGTATTCTTCTTTCTTTTTTTATGAATTGTTCCACTATTACACCTCCTAACCGATGGTTCCTTCCAGCTCAAGACTTATTAAGTTATTCATTTCTACTGCATATTCAAGAGGCAGTTCCTTTGCTATAGGTTCGACAAAACCACGAACGATCATCGCCTTAGCCTCTTCTTCTTTAATCCCTCTCGTCATAAGATAAAAAATTGCCGCATCACTTATTCTACCTATTTTTGCCTCGTGTCCTATATCTACCTGATCATTTCTAATATCCATAACTGGTATTGTATCTGCACGAGATGAATTATCCATCATTAAGGATTCACATATTACAGATGACTTTGTATTGGTTGCTTCCGGCGTAATATTGATAGAGCTTCTGTAGACCGATATGCCTCCATCTTTAGATATGGACTTAGAATTTATAGTTGAAGAGGTGTTTTTAGCTGCATGAACAACCTTCGCTCCAGTATCTAAATGCTGTCCTTTTGAAGCAAAGCTAATTCCCGTAAACTCCGATTTAGCCCCTTCACCCTTCAATATACTTGAAGGATACAGCATTGTAACATGGGAACCAAATGTGCCAGAAATCCATTCTATGGTACCTTTTTCATCGACAACGGCTCGTTTCGTATTCAGGTTCATCATATTCTTAGACCAATTTTCTATGGTAGAATAGCGAAGATAGGCATCTTCTTTAACGTAAAGTTCTACACAACCTGCATGAAGATTCACTTTATTATATTTCGGTGCAGAACACCCTTCTATAAAATGAAGACTTGCACCTTTCTCTACGATGATCAATGTATGTTCAAATTGTCCTGCCCCAGGAGCGTTCAATCTGAAGTAGGATTGTAAAGGCATTTCTACCTTTATGCCCTCTGGTACGTATACGAAAGAGCCACCGGACCATACGGCACCATGAAGAGCAACAAATTTATGATCACTTGGCGGTATTAATTTCATAAAGTATTCTTTTACGATATCTTCATACTCCACCATGGCGGTTTCCATATCCGTATATACAACACCTTGATCTAACAGTTCTTTTTTCATATTATGGTATACTACTTCTGAATCATATTGAGCACCTACTCCAGCTAAATAATCTTTTTCTGCTTTTGGAATTCCTAGTCTCTCAAAGGTATTTTTAATACTTTCAGGAACTTCATTCCAATCACTTTTTATATCCGTATTTGGTTTTACATAGGTTACAATTTGATCCATATCCAGTTCATCAAGAGATGGACCCCAGTTTGGCATATGACTTTTATTATATATTTCAAGGGATTTTAATCTAAGGTTTCGCATCCATTCAGGTTCATTTTTTTGTTTAGAAATTTCTATTACAACATCTTGTGTAAGTCCCATATCCACCTTATAACTATCTGTATCTATATCTTTGATATCATATATTTTTCTCTCTACATCTTCGATTATGGTTTTCTTTCTTTCCAAAAAAGTCACCTCCTTGTTTATTCTTGTTGCTCTAGAACAGCAGAAAATCCTTTTTGACTAATGATATCTATAATAGATGCATCTGAAGTTCTTACAATACGTCCCTCCGACATAATATGCACATAATCTACAGGAAGGTTTTCAAGGATTCTTGTGATATGGGTAATAATTAAAACTGCATTTTCTTCATTTTTATAACGATGTATATTTTCAGATATGGTCTTAACAGCATCTACATCTAGGCCTGAATCGGTTTCATCTAATATTGCTAGTTTAGGATTGAGTACTGCCATCTGCAAGATTTCACTCTTTTTCTTTTCCCCACCTGAAAATCCAACATTAAGGTATCTAGCTGCGTAGGATTGATCCACTCCAAGTTCGCTCATCTTATGATGTAGCTCTTTTCTAAAGGAAAATATTCCTGTTTCTTCACCTGTATATGCTGCTTTAGCTGCACGAAGAAAGTTTTCAAGGGTGATCCCTTCTATTTCTTCCGGTGCTTGAAAAGATAAAAACATTCCTTTTCTTGCTCTTACGTCTGGTTTTTCTTCGGTTATATCTTCACCTTCAAATAATATTTCACCACTTTCTACATGATATCTTGGGTCACCCATGATCACATTAGCAAGGGTTGATTTTCCCGCTCCGTTAGGACCCATTAGGACATGTACTTCTCCTGGCTTTATACTGAGATCAACGCCTTTTAATATGTCCTTTTCATCTACTGATGCATGAAGATTTTCTATTCTTAATAAATCCTTTTGCATTTTTCACACCTTCCAATCTTTTCTTCATGATTTTTATTTAGTCTTGCCGGATATTTTATGGAACAATTTTCATCTACAGTAAAATTCTCTGCAACTACATCAAAAAGTCCTATTATTTTTTCGATTGTTTCTTTATCTAAGCTGGCTATATAATGATTTATATTGGTTCTTGAAGTTTCAGTGTTCATATCATATCCAAGACAGGCCTGCTCGCCTTCTGAAGTAAGTCTATAATAAATCTCTTTTTTATTCCCTTCAGTTCTATAGGATTCTAGGTAACCTTTATTCATTAGTTTATTAGCAAGCTGATTAACAGCACCGTTCGTTATCCCTAAAACCTGGGATAAATCACTGGCTTTTGAATTTTCATTATGCTGAATTGATTTTAAAAGACATATATCCGAATAAGTAAGTTTATGGCTCGTTCCATAGGTTCTTGCTATTTTAGATTCACAAATCATAACGTTAACAGATTGATATAGCTTATCAATCAAATCTAAATTTTTATTCATGTAAACACCTCCATCATTATTTTATAGTATCTAAACAAAAAAAACAATATTTTTTAGCAACTAAAAAATATTGTTTCTATAATAACTTGCATAAAAAAGAAAAAATTCCCATGTAGTTGAGAATTTTTTCTTTTTCCTATTTATTTATTTTAAACAACACTTGAAATCTAAACTAATTTTCTTTCCACCATCTGAGTCACAACAAAGGATGCTACATCCTCTGCATAGCTTCCTGTTCCAAAGCCTGCATCATATCCTAACTCTTTCGCTAGCTCATGAGAAATTCTTGGTCC
>JAEWHG010000174.1 GCA_023387935.1 Bacillota bacterium | reverse complement strand
TACTCAGTGTTTAACTGGATTTAAAACTCTATCTAACCTGAGTCTTTATTTATATTATGATAGCAGGTGTATATACAGCTGTCAATGCTTGGGTTATAAAAAAATATTAATGCATGGATATATTTATGACTAGAAAAATAATTAATAGGGCTTACTATTGACATAATATATAAATAGAATTAAAATTAAATTAGTAATTTACTAAGATAGTAAATTACTAATTTATTAAATTCGTGGAGGGATAGTAATGAAAATACCAACTAATTTAAAACATAAACCAGTTATAGTATCTGAAAACTACGAAAATGTAGATGGAAGATATGCTTATAATACAGATGCTAAGGGTGTTTCACTAGGACTTGCTCAATGGAATGACAGAGGTAAGGTAGATATTTCTGCTAAGGTATGGAGACACACAGGGGAAAAATGGTCTAGACAATCTGAAGAATTACCACTTCATAGGGTTCTCGACCTAGCAATTCTTGTTTGCAGGACAAAACTGCATTTTCAAGATGCTTATAGATATGAAAAACTATATAATGAAGAAAGTCCTGTTATAGATAGAGTAGGCTTACAGGGCGATGCTATGACAATAGCTGTATGTACAGAAAATGATAAAATAGATGAAGATATTAAATTATTCAATCAAGCCCTTAGTGATGATGGTGAGCTTATTGGAGAAAGGCTAAGAACTTTATCAAGGATATTAAAAGAAATGGGGTACTAAAATCCATGGATAGAAGAAAAGAATTAAAAGAAATGTATAAAGCAATGAAGCCAGATATGGGTATATTTATGATTCGTTCTAATTTTAATAATAAATGTTATATAGAAGCAACACAAGATTTAAAAGGTACTATGAATGGTGCAAAGTTCAGATTACGCTTTGGTAACCATCCTAATCGTGAACTCCAAAAGGAATGGAAAGATAATGGTTCGGAAAATTTTACAATAGAGGTACTGGAGAAACTTGAATATGATAAAGATGAATCTAAAACTGATTATAAAGATGATTTGGCTTTATTAAAAATGATTTGGGAAGAAAAGTTATTAAAGCAAGATTTAGAGTTTTATTGTAAATAGGTTTGAGGTTACTATTGCAGAAAGGACAGTGAAATATGAATGTTTTAAATGAGTATGATTATGAAGATGTAATTTTTACAAAGATAAATGCAAATAGTGAAGATATAACAAGCAAGACATTTACTAACTGTCAATTTAAAAATTGTGATTTTTCACAATCTGACTTTTCCTTTACTTTTTTTGAAGATTGTATTTTTGATCAATGTAATTTAAGCTTAGTTCAATTTAATAATTCAAAGATGAGAAATATAAAATTTGAAAATAGTAAATTGCTAGGGATCAATTTTAGCAACATTGATGAATTTATTATTGATATAAGCTTTCAAGATTGCTTAATACAAAATTGCAATTTTTCTGATCTTAAATTAAGAAAAACCATGTTTCAGCAATGTAGAATATTAGAAAGTGATTTTATTAGTACTGAATTAGTGGAAAGTGATTTTACACATACTATATTGACTGGAACTAACTTTAATGATTCTGATTTATCAAAAGCAAACTTTTCCTTTGCTAAGGATTATGAGATAAATCCTATGAATAATAAGACAAAGAAGACTATATTTACGCTACCAGATGCAATATCACTATTAAAACATTTGGATATTGTTATTAAATAGACTTAAAAAGTTTAGATAAAGAGAATGAGATGTGTCTTTGAACAATAACCGTACTTTTTAAATAAATATAAGTTATAGCTATTAAAATATATCTAATCATAAAATTGAAAGGAAAAGATATTATGAGCAAAATATACGAATTTGAAGCTGAAATTAAAAAGGTACCTGATATTGATGGCGCATATATCGAGATACCTTTTGATGTTAAAGCTGAGTTTGGCAAAGGTCGTGTTCCTGTTACTGCTACATTTGATGGCGAATTATATGAAGGTAGCTTAGTTAGGATGAAAACACCTTGTCATATAATAGGGATTAGAAAAGATATTCGTGCCAAAATTGGTAAGCAGGCTGGAGATATTATTAAGGTTACTATTGTAGAGAGGGTAGTAAAAAAATAGATATATAGGATTGCACTTAGCTAAACATTGAGAAACTAAGGGTAGTTGTTATAGATGTTATAGGTAATCAATAATAAAGAAATATTAAATCCACCTTCAGTAAAATTTATTTGAAGGTGGATTTTAAATATTATAAACAGGATTTAATAATATACCTCTTCTAAAAATAAGCCATGAGCAGGAATTGTTTTGCCAGCAGTGGATCTAACTTTAGTTTCTAGTATTTCGTCAATACTGGAAACTTTTCTTTCTTTAAGGCCAACTTCTAGCAAAGTTCCCATTATTATACGAATCATATTATATAAAAAACCATCTCCAACAAAGCTAAATTTAAGCATGTTTCCTTCTTTAACAATAGATATTTCTTCAATTGTTCTTGTGGTAGATTTATTTGTTTTTTTAACCGAAGAAAAACCAATAAAATCATGGGTTCCAACTAATTTCTTTGCTGTCTCTTTCATTAAATCAATATCCAAATCCTCGGCGAAATGATAACTGTATTTTCGATGAAATGCCGATGGAATCCAATGATTCCAAACATAATAAGTATATTTTTTTTCCTTTGCATTATATCTACTATGAAATCTCTCCGATGCTTCTTTTACTTCCTTTACAATAATATCCTGTGGCAAATAATGATTGATGTATTGATGCATCTCTATTAAATCCATAGTGGACTCAGTATGAAAATTAGCCACTTGGCCCTTGGCGTGAGCACCTGCATCGGTTCTTCCAGAGCCTATAATTTCTGTAGGGCTACCTACCATCTCGCTTATAACACTTTCTAATTTTCCTTGAATTGTTTGGTCAGAATCTTTTAATCTTTGCCACCCATTATATCTGCTGCCATCATATTCTATTATTAATTTAATATTTTTCATGGGATCACTCCTTATTTATATATAATAACATTGAAATTGAAATATATACAAGTTTATATTGGTCTATTTTTATTAAACATAATAAATTGAAGGAATTTATCGTGCTTTATAGAAATACCTAATTAGAAAATACATATATTTAAAATTTTTAATACTAGAGCAGCTTATCATTAGGAATTTAAGCTGATATTAATTAAGGAGGTACATAAATGAAAATAATAGATTTAACCCACAGTATACATCCGTCAATGCCAGTTTTTCCAGGGACAGAGCCACCTGTTTTTCAAGAAGCAAATACATTAGAAAAGGATGGGTTTGCAGAAACCAAAATTACATTTTACTCCCATACTGGAACTCATATGGATGCTCCAGCTCATATGGTAGAAGGAGGACTATTTCTAGATCAATATCCTATAGACCATTTTATAGGAGAGGCGTTAATTATGGATTTTACTGACAGTGATTCAGATGAAATAGATATAGAGAAATTAATGCTTTATGAAGAAAAGATTAGCAAGGTAGATTTTATAATTCTAAAAACAGGATGGAGTAAATATTGGGGAAAAGGAGAATACTTCGATAAATTTCCAGCGCTATCAGAAAATGCTGCTCAGTGGCTTTCAAATTTTAAATTAAAAGGAATAGGAATAGATGCCATATCAATTGATAGCATGGAATCTACAGCCTTTAGAGTGCATCATACTTTTTTTGAAAGAAATATGGTTATAATAGAAAATATTGCTAATTTAGATGCTATAGAAAATGAAACTTTTATTTTTTCTTGTATGCCACTTAAAACACAGAAAGCGGATGGATCACCAATTAGAGCAATCGCTATTGAAAACATTTAATAAGATGCTAAATTATAAAATAAATGTTAATACTATAATACAATGCTATGACAAGAAACAATAAGTAATAAATAAGGTTGGAGGTGTATATCTTTGAAATTAACTATATTAGGATGCTATGGACCTTATCCTAAGGCAGGAGGGGCTTGCTCTGGATACTTATTAGAAGATGAAGATACGAAAATTCTAATTGATTGTGGAAATGGCGTGTTATCTAAGCTTTTTTATCATTGTGATGATTTAGATAAGCTAGATGCTATTTTCATAAGCCATCTTCACCCAGATCATATGAGTGATTTAATGATACTGCGCTATAGTATATTTATTAAAAAAATGTTTGGAAAGCTAAACAAGTCTATCCCAGTGTATTTACCAGCTAATCCTATAGAAGACTATGAAAGAATACAATACCACGACACTTTTATTCTTAACACCATTAACGAAGAAACAGAGATTTATATTAAGAATATAAAGGTGAATTTCAAGAAAACTAATCATTCCGTAGAGTGCTATGCCATGTCATTTAAAAAAGATGGCAGAAAATTTGTCTACTCCGGAGATACTAAATATTTTAATGAATTAATTGACTTTGTAGATGAAAGCCATTTGTTTTTATGCGAAGCTAATATTTTACATAAAGATATGACAGAAAATGTTCCACATCTATCTGGTAAACAAGCGGCAGAAATTGCTTTGAAGGCAGGTGCAGAAAAAATCATTTTAACTCATCTTTTACCAGAAATAAATATAGATGACTTATTTAAAGAAGCCAAAGAAGTTTTTCCACATAATATAGAAATAGCAGAGGAAGGAAAAAGTTACATTATTTAATAAGTACAAGACAAATGCACAACTGTATAATAATTTTTAAAAAAGCAGCCTTTTACTAAACCACACTCTAATAAGGAAGTTTTCGATTTTTAAGATATGTCGTAGGATACGGTTCGTGTATCCTACGGCTTTTTTAGTATATATCTCTCGTATCCTAAAAATATATTGACATTCCTGTCTACCAAGAGTAGACTAATAACATAGTAAAGTCTAATCCAATTAGACTAACAATATAATATAGTCTGATGCAATACGACAGGAGGTTCTTTTATGGATAAATTGGGAGAAAAACAACAGCTATTTGCTGATATTATTTGGGAACATCAGCCTATAGGCTCTCGTGCTTTAACAGAAATTTGCGAAGAAAAATTGGGTTGGAAACGCACTACCACTTATACCATGCTGAAAGGTCTTTGTGAAAAAGGGATTTTTGAAAACCAAAATGGTACGGTGGTAGCACTTATGAGCAAAGAGGACTTTGGCACAGCACAAGGAAAAGCGCTTCTAAAAGAAAATTTCGGTGGCTCGCTTCCAAAGTTTTTAGCAGCATTTACTCGCAGAAATAAATTAAGCCACAAGGAAATTGCCGAGCTACAAAAGTTAATTGATGAGCATAAGGAGGGATAGATATGATGGATAACCTATTTTTAGCGGTGCTAAATATGAGTTTAACTGCAAGTTATGTTATTCTATTTGTTCTCATTGCAAGGTTGTTTCTCAAAAAAACACCAAAGATTTTCTCCTATGCATTGTGGAGCGTAGTTCTATTTCGGCTTATGTGTCCTTTTTCCTTCGAAAGTGTGGTAAGCCTATTGCCTACCAATAAACCACCGATACCGCAAGATATTTTGTATCAGCAAATACCACAAATTGATACAGGTGTGAATATGGTAGATCGTGTTATCAATCCTATATTACCTAAACCCGATGTATGGGCAAGTGTCAATCCGCTGCAAATATGGAGCTTTATCGGAAGCTTTATTTGGATAATAGGTATTGTAGCTCTGCTTGTTTATAGTGTTGTGACTTTGATAAAGCTAAAAAACAACTTAAAAGGTGCAGTTTGCATCGAGGGGAATATTTATCATTCAGAACAATTAGAAACTGCTTTTGTATTAGGGGTATTTAATCCTAAAATCTATCTACCAGCAAATCTTTCTGATATTGAGAAAAAATATATTTTGCTCCATGAACAGACCCATATCAGACGCCTTGACCATATCATCAAAATCATCAGCTTTCTGGCGTTGTGTCTTCATTGGTTTAATCCCCTTGTATGGGTTTCGTTTTTCCTTATGAGTAAGGATATGGAAATGTCCTGTGATGAAGCCGTGATTAAAAAATTAGGTAGCCATGTGAAAAAGGATTATTCTTCTTCATTGCTTTCTTTAGCAATAGGCAGACGTACCCTCGGTGGTATACCGTTAGCCTTTGGTGAGGGTGATACAAGGAGTAGAATTAAGAATGTGTTAAACTACAAAAAGCCTGCCTTTTGGGCGATTGTGGTGACAGTGATTGTTGTGGTATGTGTAGCTGTAGGACTTATGACAAATCCAAAAGATGATATCACAGGGTATGCAGGAGTTAATGCTGTTATATTAGAAATAGATAAAGAAAATCGAACCATGATAGTACAAGGAATAGATGAAAATAGTGTTATTGGAGATAGATGCATTGTGAATTGGGAAAATGCTTCTTTGATAACAGTTTTGAATAATGAACCGAAAACAATTACAATCGATGATTTTTCTGTGGATGATTCAGTTATTCTGTTTATAGGAGAAGTGGCAGAAAGTTATCCAACGCAAGCAACAGCAAGCGGCATTCAGTTGGCAAATTATAACCTGAGAACTTATGATGTGGAGTCTTTATGGAACCATCGCACCCAATATGTAGGTGATAATTCTGCAGTTAGTAAGCTAATTAACGCACTTCCTGCTCCAGATGACGTACAGTATGACCATTTTAAACTTTACACACGAGATCATCCGTACAAGATAGAAATTATTTATTCCGCATCTAGCGAAACACTTGAAAAATATGATACAGAAGAAAGCTCAATTGCTGATGCCTTCCGAAAAAATGCTTTACTCTTACTTGCACTAGTGGATAATGCAGAAGAAGTTCGAGCAGTGTTGACTGATGGAAATCGTGAAGTTGGATTTATTAATGGTCGTGAATGGGCGGATTATACAGTAGGTGGAGATGTACGAGATTATGCAGAAAGTGCGGAAAAGTTGCAAGAATTGATCCGTATTTTTCCATAAAGCAAACCCTCCAATAAGTTTAGTTACAATTCATAAGCTACTATTTAGCCGCATCGCTAAACAATTATGATTTTTGTAAACAGCCTTATTGGAGGGTTGATTATGCTAATTACTTTTTTATTAATGAAGCCCTATTTATTTTTTCAAAGCCGTATTTGTCCCGTATCTTATCCATTACCTCATCAATTTTCCCGTGCTTATTATTTTCAATGAAATTACTTTTACTATCAGTAGCTATATCAAAAATTGATATTTGCTCTGATAAACA
>JAEWHG010000172.1 GCA_023387935.1 Bacillota bacterium | reverse complement strand
TCTCCCCTAAAATCCATATCAAGACCCGAGCAAATTACCCTTTTGCCCATATCAGCAGCATTTTGGCAAATATTTATTATATCTTCTCCTAGAAATTGAACTTCATCTATGGCAAGCACATCAAATTCCTGGTTCTCTATGTAATCCAAAATCTTACTAGCGCTACTTACAGGAATACATTCCATTTGTTTACCATTATGAGAGGTAATATGTTGAGCAGAATAACGGTTATCAATCGCAGGCTTAAAGGACAATACCTTTAGGTTCGCAATTTTACATCTATTTACTCTCCTAATTAACTCTTCGCTTTTCCCCGCATACATAGGCCCCACAATAATTTCTATACTGCCACTTTTGGAGTATTCTATAAAATCTACCATATCAAACCGCCTCCTACACGTTAAAAAGTCAAGGTTAGAATAAATGATTCTAACCTTGACAGATGTCTTATATCATTGGTACTACATACCGAATTTCTTTTTGAACTTCTCAACACGTCCACCTTTTTCCACATTCTTTTGTTTTCCTGTAAAGAATGGGTGACATTGTGAACAAACTTCTACTCTAATTTCTTTGTTTGTTGAACCAGTTGTAAAGCTGTTTCCACAAGCACAATGTACTTCTACTTCTTGATATACTGGATGGATATCCTTTTTCATTGCTTTCACCTCTCTTCTCGTACAGTTGCTATATATAGCTAACTTTTAATAAGCAATTTTTAACTACTACATTATAGCATAAACAAATTATAGGTGCAAGAAATTATTAAACCACCTATATGCGTTTCTTAAGCATTTCAATAAAATCACTATTATTCTTTGTTTCAACAAGAGAATTAATGATTTTTTCAGTAATATCTTGTACAGAACTATTTCCCATAGCCCTTCTAATGTTCCAAATAGTTTCCAGCTCAGACTGACTAAGCAGAAGTTCTTCCCTTCTAGTACCTGATTTATTAATATCTACGGCTGGGAATATTCGTTTCTCAGACAATTTACGATCTAAATGAAGTTCCATGTTGCCTGTACCCTTAAATTCTTCGAATATAACATCATCCATTCTGCTTCCTGTCTCTACCAGTGCAGTAGCAATAATAGTAAGACTTCCGCCTTCTTCAAGATTTCTAGCCGCTCCAAAGAAACGTTTCGGTTTATGTAAAGCTCCTGGATCTAATCCGCCAGAAAGAGTTCTTCCAGTCGGAGGAATCGTTAGGTTATACGCTCTAGCTAATCTAGTAATACTATCCAACAGAACTACTACATCCTTACCATGCTCTACCAATCTTTGGGCCCTATTTAATACCATTTCTGCTACTTTAATATGGTGGCTAGGTAGCTCATCGAAGGTTGAATATGCAACTTCTGCATTAATTGAACGCTGCATATCTGTTACTTCCTCGGGTCGTTCATCGATAAGAAGTACAATAATTTCCATTTCCGGATAATTTTTAGATATACTATTGGCAACAGTTTTTAATAAAATAGTTTTTCCTGCCTTAGGAGGCGCAACTATTAGACCTCTTTGCCCCTTACCGATCGGTGCTATCAGGTCAATTAATCTTGTAGCTAAGCCTTGGGAATTGATTTCTAAATTAATTCTTTCCTTTGGATAAATAGGTGTAAGATCTTCGAAATTAGGTCTTCTTGTAGCAGATTCTGGATTAAGACCATTAATACCCTTCACGTAGAGGAGCGCTTTAAATTTTTCACCACTCTTTGGCGGTCTCGTAATACCTGTAATTTTGTCTCCAGTTCTCATATTAAATCTTCTAATTTGAGAAGGAGATATGTATATATCACTATCACTAGATAAGAAGTTCTCTCTTCGTAAAAATCCGTAGCCATCCGTATGAATTTCCAATATTCCTTCTGCAATATTAACTTCTTCGCCTACTGGGATTTCTTCACTTAAGTGGTTAGGTAAGCCTTTTATTCGTCTTTCCTGGGGATTTTGCTGAGTTTTTTTATCAGATTCAATTATTTCTGTTGTTTCTTCTTCTGGATTTATAAAGGTAGGGTTTTCTTCTACATCTGCTCTATTATTTTGACTCTGAGAATTCTCTATTAATTCGATTAGCTCACTTTTTTTATATTTCGATAGGTTTTTAACTCCTAAATCTTTTGCCTTCTCTCTCAAATCCTGCAATTTCATGTGTTCCAACTCTTGACTACTCAAGATCACACCTCCAAAAATCTTCTAATCAGCTTTAGAGGGATGGTTAATTTAGCCATCCCTCTATTATGCTGATTGTACCATTATTAAAGGATTTAGTCAATGCATCAGCTATTTATATAGGACATTATTCTTTCATTATCTAAATCCTTAAATTGATTTTCCTTTTTACCCTCCGCAATTAAGGACCCATTCTCTATAAAAATCATTCTGTGAGAAACTCGTTTTGCAAATGCCATATCATGGGTTATTATAAGGATTGCCATATTTTGTTCTGCCAAACCTTCTATAATATCAGAAATTCCTTCTCTCATTTCTGGATCTAAGGCAGATGTTGGCTCGTCAAAACACATTACAGTAGGATCTAAGGCACAAGCCCTTGCAATAGCAACTCTCTGTTGCTGTCCTCCAGACAATTGGAAAGGATAGGAAGATACTTTTTCCCCCAAATCTAATTTAGCCAAAAGCTCCTTCGCCTTCTTCTTAGCATCTTCTTTCTTCATATGATTAACCTGAATAGGTGCTTCAGTAATATTATCTAGAACTGTCATATGAGGGAACAGATTAAAGTTTTGAAATACATAACCTACACTTTTCCTTATATTGACCATTTCTTGTTTGTTGCAGTAAGTTGCGCTTTTTCCATCACTCCTGCACAAGTAGCTCCCATCAATTTCAATCGTTCCATTATCACATTTTTCAAGACCATTTATGCATCTTAAAAGAGTTGTTTTTCCTGCGCCAGAAGGGCCAATTACCGTTACTATTTCTCCTTTATT
>JAEWHG010000148.1 GCA_023387935.1 Bacillota bacterium | reverse complement strand
GTACCCCAGTAGAAATTTGAGTACATTCTATAATCATTATACATATGGTAGGGGTTATACATTTGTGAATTAAGGTAGTGTTGGCATGGATACGGTCTATAGACATTATTCACATTGCTCATTCCTTTCATAGGCTTTATAAATATAATATGCTCTATGATTAGCAAAGGTTCTTTAGTGCGTAGGAGGCTTATATGTTCCAGGCTATTTCCGTTTTTTAGGATAACAACCAAATTTAAGGGAGTTTCGTTATGTAAATTAATTATGATATACTTATAACTTAGGAGATTTATACTACTATGTTCTTTTGTTTTTTTGTACATTTAAACGAAATTTAAAGAATTAGATTGATTCAATTTTAAATGAAGGGTATAATTTTGGAGTTAATAGTAAGGGCAGACTATAAAAATGTAAGATATCTATTAAAACAAGATATGGTCAATATATATAAACTTGGAGGAACTATGTCAAAAAATAATACTAAATCTTTAGAGGTTTCAAGATATGAGCTAAAATATCCAATTAGCTTTATAGACTATGCTAGACTATCTCATTTAATGAGGAACATGCTATTGGAGGATAAAAATAATAAAGAACATGGATATCCCGTTCGATCCGTGTATTTTGATTCTATAGAAAACACAGATTTCTATGAAAAAATGGATGGGCTTGAAAATCGAAAAAAAATTCGACTAAGAACCTATGAGTACGATTCAAACATCGTAAAGCTTGAGTTAAAACGAAAGTTTGGAAATGCTCAGCGAAAGCAATCACTAATTGTAACAGTAGAAGATGCAAAGGAGCTATTAAGATGTAACTATGAAGTGTTAAAAAATTATGAGTCCGATGTGGCAGATACGCTATACAATCTTATGACCATAAATCTAGTAAAACCTGTGGTCATGATTGAGTATAACCGAAAAGCATTTATTCATCCTATGAATAATATAAGAATTACCTTAGATAGTGATATTCGATCTAGTGAGACTGACTTTAGAATGTTTGAAAAAAATGTAGCATTGATACCTATTAATTATGATTACTTTGCTTTGTTAGAGGTAAAGTATAATGGTTTTATATTCAAATGGATAAGCGATATACTAAGGGGATTCGAATTAAATCAAGAATCCTATAGCAAATACTCAAGTTCAAGAATTATGTTTGAAGAATATTTAGGGTAGAAAAGAGGAAAAAGAATGAAGGATATGATTTATAATATTTTTTATGATAGTAGTGCAACAATTACGCCTATGATGACTCTGCAAAATATGGTGATTGCTATGATTTTAGGTCTTATTGTATGTGCGGTCTATAGATTAACATATTCTGGAGTCTCTTATAATCAAAAATTTAATTCATCATTATTGATGCTTTCATTGATTACTACTATGGTGATGAGTATTTTAGGAAGCAGCTTAGCCTTATCATTAGGTATGGTAGGGGCGCTTTCTATTGTTCGATTTAGAACAGCAATTAAAGACCCAAGGGATACTGCATATATATTTTGGGTAATTGGAATTGGATTAGGTGTAGGTTCATCTAATTATAGCATTGTAACTATTGGCACAGTAGTGATTGCAATTGGAGCCTTTATTACTATGTTATTTATGAGAGATAACGACACAATACTGGTTATTGTACGTGGCAATCCAAATTGTATAGACGAGGTACGAACTGCAATTTTTGGATTATATCGTGCTTGTAAATTGCGTTCAGAAACAATTATGGAAGACTATATAGAAATTGTTTATCAAGTTAGCTTAAAAAAAGCAAGTGATATAAAAAAATATGAAGATATTCGTAATATTAAGGGGGTTACCTTTATGAGTATGGTATCACGTAGCGGAGAGACTTTAGGATAATGAATAATATCATTGGAAGAAGCAAAAATAAAGGGCTTAAAATATTTTCTTTATTAATATTTTCTATAATATTTCTTTATAGTTATTTCCAATTTGAAAATTTTTCAGAAGTTAAAGCAAATGAATCTATAAACATAGAGCCTAATAATAAGATAGAAGGATGTACATGTTCAACATCCTATAACATACCAATATACATAATAGATACGCTAGGAAAAGAAATACCTATTGATACTGAATTTGATGAAAGAGAAATCAATGGTATAAAATATAATTTTAATAAAAAAAGTGAAGCAATTGATGCGGTTTTAAAGCAATATTTACCCAATGAAAATGGATATACATGTATTTGTGGAGTCGTAGAACCTAGTATTGAGAGTAATATCTCTATAAATGTTCGTGGGCAGTCCTCCCTATCGAATCCTAAAAAACAATATACGATTCGCTTTGTTGATGAAGATGGTAATGAAAAAGATGTGGACTTAGGAGGCATGGGGGCCCATGATAAATGGGTTTTTAATGGAGCATATCTTGATCGAACAGGTCTTAGAAATTACTTAGCATTTAAGATGGGACAAGTAATGGAATATACGCCACAAGTAGAATTTGCGGAAGTTTTTTTAAATACAGGTAAAGATAACGTTATCAATGAAGAGGACTATATCGGTTTATATTTAGTGACAGAGAAAATAGAACGTGGAAAATCTAGGGTTGATATACAGCGTGGCGATGAGCGATTTAAGGATATTAGTTTTATCGTTGCAAGAGATAAGATAAAATCTGAAGATCATATATTAAATACCAATTGGGGAAGATTGGAAGATGACTATATTCTAGATAAAGAAGGCAAAATTCGTTTTAAAACAGTTTTTACACCTGTGTATCCTAGTGCATCCAATCTTACTGAGGAATATAAGAAGCGAATTATAGATTATTTGAATGCCTTTGAATATACTTTGCACTCTAACTTCTTTATGGATAAAAAAAAGGGCTATAGAAAATATATTGATGTAGATTCTTTTGTTCAATTTGCTATGATAAACGAAGTATTTAAAAATATTGATGGCGGGGACGTAAGTACTTATTTTTATAAGGATGTTGGTGGATTGATGAAGGCTGGTCCTATTTGGGATTTCGATCAAACATTAGGAAATACAAGTGATATGGAAGTCAATGAGCCTACAGGATTTAGAACAGTAAATACTTTATGGTTTGAGCGCTTGTTTCAAGATCCACAATTTGCACAGCGTTATAAAGAACTCTATGAAGAATATCGCTCGGGGGTTTGGAGTGATGAAAATATAGATAAAATAATAGATGATGCTTTAAAATATTTGGGGTCAGCTATCCTTCGCAATGAAGAGAGATGGTATGCTAAAAAAACTATTTCATATGAAAATGATGTTGAAGAAATGCGTGAATTTATCCACCATAGGCTAAAGTGGATGGATGAAAACATTGATCTTGTAAAACGATCTCTAGAAAACAACTGATAATAAAGGGGCACATTATTATGGATTTTAGAATACGGAAATATACAATAATTGCTTTAGTTATTGTTATAACATCCTTATTGATAATAGGAAGTATATATAGGAATAGATTAAATGTTGTTACGCATGATAATTTTTATTATGAAGACAATATAAAATCCCTTTTTAAATCAGAAGATAAAGGTTTTAAAATTTTTAAAGCTAAATCATGGCAGGACTTTGAAATCAAAGGTATCGAATTAACGGCTTTTACTCCAGGCTACACTAGAGGAAGTGATACTTTGGATAAAGAAGAATTTCAGCTTTGGTTACAACAAATTCAAGATTTGAAAGTCAATGTATTATATGTACCCTATCTACAGACGAATGCTTTTTATGAAGAAATTTATAAATTTAATATGAACAATCCGAATCCACTGTTTATATTACAAGGAATACCAATTGATGAAAGTTTAATACAAAGTTCATACGATGCTTTCGATTATAAATTGAATAGTTCTATAAAAAAAGATATTAGAATTGCAGTGGATGCTTTACATGGAAGAAGGATTTCATTTGAAAATCGTAAATATCATTCAGGAGTTTATATTAGGGATATTTCACCATTTATATTTGGTTATATAATTGGAAATAACACATCTCCTGAATTTGTACATCTTACGAACTCTAATAATTCTAACATAAATTCTTATAATGGAAGTTATTTCAACGTAGAAAGTGGTAATCCTATGGACTGTTTTGTAGCTGAGATAATGGATTATTTAGTTGATTATGAAACAAGTAGGTACAATCAAAAAAATGTTGTTTCGTACTATTCTTCACCCTTAACAGATCCCTTAGAACATGAATATGAAACAAACTTTACTAGATACTCTAATATTAATATTGAGAATATAAGGAGCAAAGATTCCGGGTTACTTTTTGCAGCATATGAGATCTTTCCAAATTATGTTGATTTTTTACAATACGAAAATTTTACAATAGAGGATAATGAAGATATATTTGATAATTGGTATACTTTTTCGGATTATGTGAAGGATTTAGAAAAATTTCATGACATTCCAACAATTGCATTAAATCTTGGAATGTCATCAGCTAGAGTAAAGACAATACAAGATTATACTGGACTAGGATTTCATAGGGGAGGACTTAGTGAAAAGGAACAGGGAGAAAAATTAGTTGAGCTAATAGAAATATGTAATCAGGCTAATTTTAGTGGCGTAGTATTATCTGGGTGGCAAGATAATTGGAGCAGAAAGTCTCCTTTTAATTATATTGATATTTTTGGACTAAATACAAGCAAAGTTCATAATGTAATGGCTAGCGAAGAAAATACAGGACTAATTTCTTTCGAATATGGTAAAACCAGAAATATAGTTTATATTGATGGGGATTTCTCAGAATGGACGGATTCGGATGTAATATTAGAGGAAAAGGATTTATCTATTAGTGCAAAAGGTGATACTGCCTATTTATATTTAATGATAAAAAAATCAAATTGGTCATTAACAGAAGATAATATGATACTGGGTATTGATATTTCAAAGGATATAGGATCAGATATTATTGAGGGCACGGATACAAAATTGCCAATCAATGCAGATTTTTTGGTTGATTTAACATCCTACAATGAATCTGAAATAAAAGTACATGAAAGAAGCGATGTTTTTTCATATTTGTATAAGTATTACACTAATTTAATTGAAAAGAAAAGCAATAAACCTAGTGTAAATAGTCCCGTATTCAATTCAATATTTCAATTAAATAGAAGAAATTTTGAATTAAAGAGCATTAACAAAAAAATACATCCACTGTATTCAGACGCTTCAAAGTTGCTTTATGGTAATGGAAATCCAAATATGAAAGAATATAATTCTTTGGTAGATTTCAATAAAAACAATGATTGTTTAGAGATTAGGATACCATGGTCTTTGATTAACATTGTAGATCCAGTAGATCGATATGCTATAGTTGATTCTTATGACATACAAAATTCTGGACAAGTAGGTAGGATCAATGAGATTAATTTTGCTTTGTACTATGAAAGTGAATCAGAAGTTTATCTTAGTAAAGTAGGTAGATTTACTCTTCCGAAGTTTAGGGACAGTGAATACCATACACGATTAAAAGAATCCTATTGGATATTGAAGGAATTTTGGGGTAAATAATTCAATAAGGGGCGAAAATATGACAGTTCTTACAGTTTATTTGGTATTTATTTTGATTATTTTGATTCTATGTATAGATTCTGCTTATTTTATTAATCGACTTATTATTAGAAAATATACAAGAAAAAAAGTTGCAAAAGCAAATAAAGAATTAAATGAATTAGTAGAGAGGCATTTAGAGATGGAGGATATCAATGCTATTGATGAGGAAGAAATAAAAAAGGTTATTTCTTTGGTGTCTACCAAATACGGATTGCAAGCATATAACAATATCTATACGAGATATTTCAATAATAATGGATTTGATGAGAAAATAGAAGCTTACATTAATAGAACGATAGATTATAAGGTTTTGCTAGATAATAGAATAGTTAGAGATCGTTATCGTAAGTCATACATACTACACTTACTCGGAAAATTTCATATGAACTCAAAGGATGTAATCGATTTTTCTCTAGAGGCATTAAATGACGAATCACTATATACAAGAACGAATGCACTTCGAGTAGCATCCAATTCAAAGAATCTTTCCTTTTTCTTGGATTCATTAAAAATTATTAATGATTCAGATTACTATTTTAATAAAAAGATAATAATCGATAGCGTTGATAATTATAATGGTGACAGCAATGAATTAAATAATGAATTATTAAAGCAGATTCACAGCTTCAACGATGAGTTTCAAAGTATATTTATTGAGCACTTTACAAATGATCGGTTCTCTAATGAGGATGCAATAGAAGTAATGAAGTCTTTTGTAGAAAGTGATAAAAAGGAATGTATTATTGCAGCAACTAAGTATTTTGGTAAAGTCCATGATGTTAATGCATCTAAAAGCATACTTAAAAATATGGAAAAAGATGATGGGGAAATAAAAGCGATCAGTGCAAGAGTGCTGTCCCAATATGAATCAGAAGAAACTTATAAAAAGCTGATGGAAGGATTAAGTGATAAGAACTGGTTTGTTCGATTTAATTGCGCATTTTCTATATTGAATTTTGATAATGCAGGGAAAAGCATACAAGAAATAAATGATGGAAAAGATGCATATGCAAAGGAAATACTTTTATATGCAATGTTTTCAAAAGGAATGATAGACTTTGAGGAATATGAAAAAACGACTGAAAAAGCATTGGAGGCTAGCTAAGTGGATCTTCATCAATTAGTATATTATTTAAATGTTTTCTTTTTTGTTTATATGTTTGCTTATGCAGTTTCATTTTTCCTATTGACCTTCTTTGCATCCTTGAATTTAGATGACTTTTTCATCCGAAAAGAGCATATGTCTTATGTTAGCTTAAGTAATGATGATAATTATATTCCAATATCTATTTTAGTACCAGCATATAATGAAGAGCTAACCATAATAGATGGAATTAGCTCATTATTGAATTTAGATTATCCTGAGTATGAAATACTAATTATAAATGACGGGTCAACTGATAATACTTCGGAGACTATTATTAAACACTTCAATCTAAAGAAAGTTGTACGTCCAATTAGAAAGGTGGTGCCTTCTAAAGAAGAAATTGATATATATGAAAATGAAGTAAATAACGGAGGCATAAGAATAGTACTTGTAAATAAAGAAAACGCCGGTAAGGCTGATGCTTTAAACATGGGAATTAATGCATGTAGGTATCCTCTATTTATATGTATGGATGCAGATTCAGTGTTAGAAAGAGATTCTTTGCGAATGATCGTTGAACCATTTTTAGTATCAGATGATACAATTGCAGTTGGAGGAAATATAAAGGTTAGTAACTCGGTCTTATTAGATCAAGGCAAGATCGTAGAGGTAAAAACTCCAAAGAAACTATTGGTAATATTTCAAATGATAGAATATCTTCGAGTATTTTTAACATCTAGAGTGTCTTTCAATGGTATTAATGGGAATTTAATTATTTCTGGAGCATTTGGACTCTATAGCAAAAAAGCTGTGATCAATGTGGGAGGATACACCTCTGGTTCTATAGGAGAAGATATGGAGCTGGTTGTAAAAATGCATGCCTTTTATCGTAAAAATAAACTAAAGTATAAACTAGGATATGTGCCAGATGCAGTTTGTTGGACACAAGTACCAGAATCTATAAAGGTATTAAGGAGACAGAGACGGAGATGGCATATCGGTATGGGGCAAAGCTTAAGCAGTCATAAATTTATGCTTTTAAACCCAAAATATGGAACAGTTGGAACAGTTGCTTATCCATATTTTTATATTTTTGAATACTTTGCGCCATTGATTGAACTGTTGGGTATATTTACAATTCTCATTTCCTTTTATTTAAAAATTATCAACACTCAGTTTCTTATTATATATCTACTGATTTACATGGCATTTAATATAGTTCTTTCAAGTATATCTGTATTACTAGAGAAATATATGTTTCCAAATAGTTTCTCCAATAAAACTGCATTCAAATTATTATTTTTCTGTGTGCTTGAATCCTTTGGCTATCGTCAATTATGCTCATTTTTTAGAATAACAGCATTATTTACTAGAAATAAAACGGATTGGGGAGAAATGACTCGTGTTAGAAATCATACAGTTGAGGAAGCAAGCTAATGAATAAAATTCGAAGTAGTATATAATATTACAGAAGGGTTTGATAAAATATGAATAGATTAATATTTTTATTAATAATCTTATCTGTTTTTTTAACTGGTTGTAATATGGACTCTAGCATAGATAAGCCATTGAATATAACTGTTTTTGGCTTTATAGATGCGGATAGTACTTTAATAACCAATGGGGAAACAAATATAATAATAGATGCTGGAGAGAAGGAGCATGGGTCAATTATTGTAGAGGAGTTAAAAGCACAAGGAATAGAGGAAATAGACTGTTTAATTTTAAGCCATCCTGATAAAGACCATATAGGAGGAGCAGCAGATATTATAAAAAATATTAAAGTAAAACAGATTATACAAAGTAATCTACAAAAAGATACGAAACTACAGAATGAACTGAATAAAATGATACAAGAATATAATATAAATACTATAAATGCAACAAAAACAGAAATTTATAATTTTGGAGATATCAGAATTAAGATTTTTCCTCCATCAAAATTATTTTATAGTAAAAGTAATAACTACTCTCTAATAGCTTATATAGAATATGCAGAAAGAAAGCTTTTGTTTGCTGGAGATTCGGAGAATAAAAGACTAAAAGAAGCAATGAATTATAATATAAGGGATATGGATTTTTATAAGGTAGCACATCATGGTAGAGCAAATAATTTATCTGGTAGCTTTATTGAAAAAATACGGCCTAAGATTGCAGTTATAACATCGGATCATGGAGATGATGAAATAATTAAGGCATTAGAAGATTCTAATGCACATATTTTATTTACATCCAATGGCAATATTAATTTTAGAATAGACCCATCTAATGATAATGGAATTGAAATTATAAATGAAAAAGACTTCTTGCCCAGTCCAAAGTAGGTACCCACTATTGTCTCGTACCTACCATTTGAATTCGTACATTGGATTTGATATTCATAACAGCCTGGGAAAATTGCTCATTCCAGTTATCAGCATCAAAATACTCTGGATGATTTGCTTTCACATATCGTCCATATCCA
>JAEWHG010000136.1 GCA_023387935.1 Bacillota bacterium | reverse complement strand
TCTCCCCTGTAGATGGTGTGCTTTGTGTACAGCCTGCTAACATAGAAACCACCAAAACCAATACTAGTACAATCGAAAATGTCTTTTTCATGTGTCTACCCCTCACTTTTATGTAATTTTTAATACTTTTCGATTGTAGCATATGGTTAAATAATAGTCAAGCTTTTTTGTTATGTTTTTAACGGTTTTTTTCCTTATAATTCGACATATAAATACATATAAGTAAAAAAACAGACCTTTACAAAGGGTCTGTTTCTTACTACTACTCTACTAAATCTTCTATAGAATCGATCTCCATATATGTAGGAACTACTAAACCTATTTTTGCTCCTTCTAAATTGGGTCCCAAATCTTCTACTTGGTCTGCATAGTCTGCCATATATTTCTCATGGGTTCCTGGTAACCACGCCGCAACGATAGCATCTGCATCTCCACTAGCTACTGCAGCCCACATTGGACCTGCTTCTACTTGTGTAAGTGTAACATCATAACCCATATCTTTTAATACTAACCCAATTACATTAGTAGAAGCAATTTCAGTGTCCCATGCAACGTAGGCTAGTTTAATTTTTTCACCCTCTACTTTTTCTGCACCTTCTATCCACTGATTTACCTTATCTTGATTATCACTAATCCACTGCCTTGCAACTTCCTCTACAGGTGATCCCTCGTTAACCTGAGACATAACAATCTCCATATCTTCTGATGTCCATTTAAAATTATCTAAAATTTTATAAGCATTCGGCATATCTTCTTTTAATCCTAAACGTGCAATTGTATTTATATGCTCTGCTTCGCCAAAAGAACCTTTTGGATCTTCTAAATATTTTAATTCGTACTTTGCAAATTTCCAGTGAGGTGACCAACCAGTAACTATAATCGGCTCATTATTTTCAATTGCATCTGCAAGTGCTTGTGTCATTGCAGCTCCTGAACTAGTTTGTACTGTATAGTCTAACCCATAGTCCTTAACAGCTTTTTCAGCAGCCTGTACTACTCCAGCACCAGCATCTATGCCAGTAATCTTATAATTTAATTGTTGCCCTACTGTTTTACTGCCATTTTCATTTTCTGTATTATCTTGTCCACCATTGCTACTACAACCTACCACAGTTAAAGCTAACAGAGTCACTACGATTATACTAAGTTTTTTCCATTTGTTTTTAACCATTAATTCTTTTCCTCCTTTATTTTGTACTCAATTTACCCATAATTTTAATAAACCATTGGTAATTATATCTAAGCTTTAGTAATTTTTTTTAGTATTTAATGCTTGAGTTATACGATCTAATATTATAGCCAATATAACAATAGATAATCCAGAAGCAAAGCCTTGACCTGCTTCATTTCTTGTAACAGCTCTAAATACTTCAACACCGAGACCTTCAGCTCCAATCATAGAAGCGATAACAACCATAGATAATGCTAACATAATTGTTTGGTTAATTCCTGCCATAATTGTATTTTTTGCCATTGGAAGTTGAACTTTAAATAATTTTTGTGTAGCAGTTGATCCAAAGGCATCTGCCGCTTCAATTAGTTCTGCAGAAACCTGACGAATACCCAGATTTGTTAATCTTACAACTGGAGGCATTGCAAATATAACAGATGCAATAATTCCAGGTACCATTCCTATCCCGAAGAAAGAAACGGCTGGTATTAAATAAACAAAGGCTGGCATAGTCTGCATAAGATCTAATACAGGCGTTATTATATCTTGTGCTACCTTACTTCTTGACATCCAAATTCCAAGTGGAATACCGATTATAATTGATATTAAACTAGATGTTAAAATTAAGGAAAGAGTCAACATAGTTCCTTCCCAATATCCAAGATTTTGTATTAACAATAAACCAAACAAAACAAATATAGATAGACTCCATTTTTTCTTTGTTATAAATATAGTTAAACTTACCATAATAATAACAAAAATTAACGGAGGAATAGCTATTAAAAAATCACTTAAACCATTTACAATTCCATCTAACGAATCCTTAATAGGACTAAAAAACCATTGAGCATTCTTTCTTAACCACGCTACAAGCATATCAGCCCATTTAACTAAGGGTATTTGGGGTATTTGTGTCATCACGATTCACCTCATTTCCAGCAAGAGCTGCTAGCACTGCACCTCTAACAATAATTCCTTTTAGTATTTTATTTTCAACAACAGCTACTGGGACAGGAGAATTATGTATTACATTAAACAAATCATTTAATGATAAATCCGGACTAACAACAGGAACATTTGTCTCCATCACATCATATATATTTTTATTCCCATTTTTTACAGCTTCAGAAGCAGCATCTGCAGTTATAACTCCTAATAACTCCTTCCTTTTATTAATAACATATATACTTGAAATTCCAGATTGTCTCATACGTTGCAAAGCAACTCGTGGTCCGTGTTTTTCAACATCTATGGTTTCTGGACGTTTCATAACATGTTGGGCTGAAAACACTTTGGACCGATCCACATCTTCAACAAACTTTCGAACATACTCATCAGCAGGATTTGTCATAATTTCTTCCGGAGTACCAATCTGGACAATTACACCATCTTTCATTAACGCAATTCTGTCTCCAATTTTAAGTGCTTCATCTAAGTCATGCGTAATAAATATAATTGTTTTTTGCATAGATGATTGCAGTTCTATAAGTTCATCTTGCATTTCTTTACGAATTAGAGGGTCCAGAGCCGAAAAAGCTTCATCCATTAATAAAATATCTGGATCATTCGCTAGAGCTCTTGCAAGGCCTACTCTCTGCTGCATTCCTCCTGATAATTGGCTAGGGTATTGATCTTCGTATCCTGATAACCCAACCATTTGCAATGACTTAAGGGATTTCTCTTTTATTTGTGTTTTATCAATTCCTTGTACTTCTAGTCCATATCCAGTATTTTCTAAAATAGTACGGTGAGGAAATAATCCAAACTTTTGAAAAACCATGCTTAATTTTTTTCTTCTAGTTTCTCTTAGTTTTTCTTTATCCATTTTTGCTAAATCTTCTCCATCTATCAGTACACTACCTGCAGTTGGTTCTATTAAACGATTGATTAATCGAACAAGAGTAGACTTTCCACTTCCGGATAATCCCATGATCACAAAAATTTCTCCAGTATAAACTTCAAAAGATACACGATTTACACCTACGGTCATTCCTGTTTGTTTTAAAATTTCTGTTTTTGTTCTTCCTTCTTCTAAAAGCTTTATTCCTTGCTTAGGATTTTTACCAAAAACCTTGGTTAATCCTTTAACTTCAATTTTTAACATTTGCCCACCTCTTCTCTTGTTTAGTCTGTGCTATTTATTGTAACTTCTTTCTCTTAACTTATAGCGTATTCATACATTATACTAAATTTTACCTGGAAATTGCAAATGTTAAATCTGTTCATATTGTACAAACTAAACGTACAGTTAAAACTGTACAAACATTTATTGAACTATTCTTAATAATGCTCCAGTTTACTCCAATTTAGTTCTATTATTCTTCCTTGTTTTTTTATTTTATTAGCTATATTATACTATGTAGTACGTGGTATAATATAGTTTGAAACATGCACTATAAGGAGGAATCCCTTTAATGACTGAAAATGATATACAAATAATAAATGAAATTGAAGAAATAAAAAACGAAGCTATTTTTACTTTAGCAAAACTAATTAATCTTTATGGACTCACATTTTCAGAGTCTCGCCTTTTTTCTATTATGTTCCTTGAAGACAATCCCATGACTTTAGATCAGATGAGTCAATCATTGGGAATGAGCAAAACATCTATGAGTACAGGAGTTCGCAGTCTATTAGACGCTAAAATGGTTGAGAGAACCTGGAAAAAAGGAATGAGAAAGGATTTATATATGGTTGAAGAAGACCTCTATAAAACTTTTTCCAATACCTTTATTGATCACTGGCACTCAATAATTCATCATAATACAAAAATATTCAATGAAATATTGGTGCAACTAAATACTCTTTCAGCCGAAGTAACTGATATAGATCTCCAAGTCTCCCTATCTCAGTATTCTCAAAAAATAGATAGTATTATTCATTTCTACAAATGGTTAGGAGAAGTTTTTAAAGAAATTCAAGAAAAAATTGAAAACCGATAAAATAAAAAAGCTGATAAATTAGAGTCATACACTCTTTTTTATCAGCTTTTAATAATATAAAAAATACATTTAAATTTTTTAGTAACAACTTTCGAAATAGATTAGAATTTAATCCATATTCATAATTTGTCTGAAATCTTTTGTTATATTATTTAAAAAAACTATTCTTCTTTCGCTCCTGTGGCGCCATAACTTTTCATCATTTCTTTCATACCATCAGTGGCCTCTATAGTTCCATCATGCATGACCCATAAAGCTTCTACACCATCCATACTATTAACAAGTTCTTTGCTTTCTTCATATGGCATTAGAAACACAGCAGTTGATAAAGCATCTGCCAAACCAGAATCTGACGCCACCACTGTAACAGCACGATAGTGCTCTCCTGGCATAAGAGTTCTAGGATCTATAAGATGATGAATACGTTTTTCATCTACAACATAATATCGCTGATAGTCTCCACTTGTTACGACAGAGGCATTGTTAATAAAAAGTGTTTCAAGAACACTGTTATCATTAGGAACTATAGATGTATTAGGATTCTGTATACCAATTCCCCATCTTTCTCTAACACCGTCTAAAGGTTTATCTAAAACTCTAACATTACCACCAGCACTAATAATTCCAGAAGTAAAGCCCTCGGCCATTATTTCCTTGGCAACGAGTTCCGTAGCATATCCTTTAGCTATAGCCCCTACATCTAAACTCATTCTCTTATCAGCAAGATATACCGTACTTTTTTCAGTATCTACTATTACCTTGTTTATATCAGTATATTGATTTGCCTCCACAAGTTTATCCATCGGTGGTAACTCTGCATTTTCAGGATTATATTCGCCTTCCTGCCTATACTCATGCCATATTTTAAGTACAGGTCCCATAGCTATATTGGTTTGGCCATTGGTTCGTCCATGCCACTCTTTAGCAAAAATTATTAAATCTATTATCTCTTTTTCCACTTTTACTGGTTTTACTCCAGCATTATCATTTATAGTTTTTACATTATTAATTCCTTCATAATTATTATATATATCGTAAAGCTTATGAAGGTACTGAAACCTCGCTTCAATTTTTTCAACATAGGAGTTAAACTCTTCCTCTGTTTCTGCATATCCCACTACCTGAACTAATGTATCAAATGTATCAAAAAAGCTATCACTATATTTGTTATACTCTTTTGTTTTATTTGTTTGACATCCAGTTACCAAAGATATAGCCAAAATTAATACAATAATAGTCGTAATTATTTTCTTCATTAAAATCACCCTTATTTATAATAACAAAATATAACATGTTAAACAACAGTAATTAAAGTTTTATTTAATAACGTAGGCATTCTTTCATATTCTTTTGTTAATTTTACTATATTGACTATTAATTTAATTACATATTGTCGTATAAAAGTCCTGTTTTTAAAAAATATGTCATAAAATTACGTAAATTGTCGACATTTGCTTGAAATTGTCATTTTTATTGTATAATATATATATAAACATATATATGTGTTTATATATATTATATATTTACTGAAATATATAATATCAAAATTAAAAATAGGAGGATATTTATGATTATTAAAGACGCAAAAGGAACTTACGAATTAAAAGTAGACACACAAAGAGGTATTGTTTACGAAACATTTAATGGATTCTTAGATATGGACAGTATGCACAAAGACTATGTTGCTAAAGTAGGTCCTTTATTAAAAGGTAAAAAATGGGCTAAGTGTTCAGATATGAGAAACTACAAGACAACAACCCTAGATGATGGTAGCGCACACCTTGCATGGTGCTTAGAAAATGGTATGCAGCAAGGTGCAATTATTGTTGCCAGCGCTATTGTAAAAATGCAAATGAATAGAATGGGTAAGGATTCTAAAATAAACCCTGTAGCCTTCGAATCTTTAGAAGAAGCGGATACATGGCTTAAATCCCAAGGATTCTAGCATTTTATATGGCTTCTGTATTTTATATGCAGAAGTCATAATTATATAAGTATGAGTTATATAAAATATGATAATTAAAATTGGGGGGGATATATGTGGTTGAAGTATTAAAAAAGATGTTTGCAAAGATTAACGAATTCATTGAAATTGAGGAAATCGCTTATTTATCTATAGAAAATGGAGAATTAATTCCGATTTACAAAAATGATACAGACTTTCTACCCTTAGAAAAATGGATAAGCTTTCATAAAGAATATCGATCATTTGTAAAAGATAATGACTTTTTAGTGGAAATGGTTGAAACTAAATCTTTATGTGCTATTGATAATACTAATAATTTATCTTCTAAACCAACTGAATTCAAGGTTTTAGACATCAAGAGTATCTATTTATTTCCCACTATTAAAAACAATGAAGTTGTAGGTGTAGTTGATATTGCATTTATAAATAAAGATTATACCCTTTCTCAAGATCAGATAGATAAATGTCAGGAAATAATTAATGAAAATATGGATTTATTAACTAATAATTAGTTCGCAGAAAGGAATTGTTATTATGAGAATAGCTGATGCAATTTTAGAATTTTTATATAAAAATGGTGTAACTTGTTCATTTGGTATTCCTACAGCTCAAATATCCGCTTTTAATGACGGTCTAAATGACTATGATATTGACTATGTAGTTGTTAAAAATGAAGCTGCAGCTACTTTTTCTGCCGGTAGATACGCAGATCTAACTAGGGATCTAGGAGTTTGTTTTATTGGTGGGTGCGTTGGTGTAAATAACGGAATTAATGGGATAGCTGACGCTCATAGAAATAAACTTCCTGTAGTTGTTTTTAGTAGCTATGTTAATAAAGCAACTATGGGTAAAAACGCATTACAAGAGTTAATAACAACAGATATTACTATGCCTATAACTAAATATAGCAAAACAATTTTTGAAAAAGAAAATGTTATGGATGAAGTTAAAAAGGCAATCGAAATTGCACTAACACCTCCACATGGACCTGTTCATATTTCATTGCCGGCTGATATACAGACTATGCCTTTTGAAGGAACTATACCAGATGCAATTGATAGACAAGCTCTTATGCCTAAATATGATATGGCTAATTTACAAAATGCTATTAATACAATTAGCTCTAGCAAAAGTGGCGTGATTATGGTAGGAAGAGGCGCAAGAGGATTATCAGAAGAAATCAAAGATCTAAGTAAAAAACTGCAATGGCCTATTATTACAACGCCTAATGCAAAAGGACTTATTAGTAGCGACTTTGAACTTAATTTAGGCAACTATGGGTGGTGTACAACAGATAGGGCCGCAGAATATATAAACAATACAAAATTTGAATGTATGCTTATATTAGGTACATCCTTAGGACAAATGTCTACAGTAGTATATAATAATAATTTAGTAGAAGGTAAACAGGTTATCCATGTAGATTGGGACAAAAGCGAACTAAATAAAATATTTAAAGCTGATATACCTGTATTTTGTGATCTGAAAATTGCACTTAATGAATTAAATAATTCTATTAAAGAAACACAAAAAAATAAATTGGTTATAAAAGAAGAAGCTAATGCTCCATATGTAGAAAATCATACAGGGCTATCCTTACAACTTTTCATGAAAAAAATAACGGATATTGTTCCTGATAATAC
>JAEWHG010000113.1 GCA_023387935.1 Bacillota bacterium | reverse complement strand
GTGTTGAATACTTGCCCCGCTCGACTTGCATGTGTTAGGCACGCCGCCAGCGTTCATCCTGAGCCAGGATCAAACTCTTAAATAAAAATTGTTTGTTGCAATTTAAAATTGCGGGTTCCATTTTTTTTAAAAATGGATTAAAATTTATGCTGGCTTAAATCTATACTGTTTAGTTTTCAAAGACCTTTTTAAAATTTCGTCGCTGTGTTTTGGCGACTCATTTAATATATCACATCTAAAATATTATGTCAACATCTTTTTGAAAAATATTTTTAAGTCAGTTGACTTTTCAGCTCAATTCTTTCTTCACCAATAGTATTAACTTACTTCATACATTAACTTGAATCTACTGGCGACTTAAGATAATATATCATAATTTTTTATCAGTGTCAATTACTTTCATGTATTTTGTTAAATTCAAAGTCAAACTTTCTTATTTAATAACTTATAATTACAAAACTGCCTATAAACTCAGCCTTAATTCATATACACTAATATAGTTTGTAAAAAAAATAATATTTTATACATATAATAAAGAATAAAAATATATTATTTATTTAGACAACGCAGTTAGATTGTAAAACAACATTATAAATCAAACTGCGTTGTCTAACTATGATTATTATTATTTTGCTGCTATAACACTTCCAAGAGCTATTGAATATAGTTTTGTTTCAGCAGAGTCAGCTCTAGAAGTCAAGACCACAGGAGCCTTAGCCCCCATAATTATACCAGCTGATTTCCCATTAGCCATGTAAGTTAAGGCTTTTCCTATTCCATTACCAACCTCGATTGTAGGTACTAATAAAATATCTGTTTCTCCCGACACTGGACTTGAAAAGCCTTTAATATTAGCCGCTTCCTTAGATACAGCTAAATCGAACGCTATAGGTCCTTCCACGTAAACGCCCTCTCCAAATACTCCTTGTTGACTCATTTCCTTTAACTTAGCACCATCTACAGTAGACGGCATTTTTTCATTTACTTTTTCTTTAGCAGATATACAAGCTACCTTTATTTCTTCGTTGCCCAATGCCTTAGATACTAATATAGCATTATCTAATATTCCCTTTTTCTCTTCAAATGATGGATCTATAATCATTCCTCCATCCGTAAGTAAAAGCAATTTATGGTAAGCTGGCATTTCATATACCATTACATGACTTAAAAGATTATTGGTTCTTAGCCCTACTTCTTTATTTAATACGGCTTTTAATAAAATCGATGTATCTAATATACCCTTCATAACAAAATCAGCCTTACCCGTAGAAACTAAAGTAACTGCTTCTAAAGCAGCTTCCATTAAATCCTCTTTATGAATAATACTGAAAGAATCTATGCTTATTTCTAGTTCTTTAGCTATCTCATTTATTTTACCCTCGTCACCTACCAAAATAACGTCTACTAAATTTAATTCCTGCGCCTCTTTAACTGCCTTTAGAACATCTCTGTCTTGGGCCGCCGCAACTACTAATTTCATTTTTTTCTGGTTTTGTGCTTTTTTAACTAACTGTTCTAATTTTTTTATCATGAGACCACCTCATTATTTTATAATTTTAAATACACCCTAAGGATATTTATAAAATTATTCTACAACCATTTATTTAATCCTTCTTTAATTTAATATTCAGAATATTTTATTTGTATTGCATAAAAAAATAACCACTAAAATTAGTGATTATTTTTTAGCAAAACATTTAATTGTTCATTACATGCTTTAGTAATTTCATCATCAGCATTTAAAGCTAAAGAATGCTCTAAATATTTCTTTGCTTTTACTAAATCTCCTATTTCCATATATACCATAGCTAGATTGCATAATATTTCATTATTCTCTCCACCAATATTTAAAACCATTTCAAAACATTCTATAGCCTGATTGTAGTTTCTAATTGCTCCATAGCATAAACCTAATTCAACCAATGTATCCATTTGATTTTCTTCTATTTGAAGGACCTTGTTGAAATATGATATGGCATCGTCATATTGTGATAATTGTCTATACGCTAAGCCAATAAAGAAAAGAAGATTCCACCATTTTTCAAATCGTTCTTCTAGCTCTAGCAATAATAGTAGTCCCTCTTCAGGTCTTCCTCCTAAAACAGCTTCATATCCTCTTTCATACTTAACCTGATCCTCTATTTGCAAGAGCATTTGACTTATTTCATTAATAAGCTCTGTATCAGTATCATACTCTAAATATTTTTCCCAATATATTTTTGCCTTGCTAAATTGCTTATTATGTAAATATAAAAATCCTAAATGGTAGTATGCCAAAGCAAATTCTTCATTCATATCTAAAATTGATTCAAGGAATATAGTAGCTTCTCTTCTAAAGGTTTCTTGTACTTTAAGTTTATCTTTAAGGTCTTCGCTAGCATATTTAATTAATGTAAGTCCATAATTAAACATATAATATATATTTTTATTGTTTAATACTAGTAAAGCTTTTAAAAATATAATACTCTCTACCATTTTACCTTCATCAGCAAATTTAATGGCTTCATAATTAATGTAATTTTCAATATCTGGATTAACTGCGTATAGAAATTTAATATACTCATCTTTATATTTAAAATCAGCATCTAAACCAAGCAAGTATATCATACCTCTTACTATGGCGTTAGCATTTACTATTTTATCTTCTTCCTTAGTTTTTATATTATTTGCAAGCTCAGTTGTTAATAGAGGAATGAACAATCCCTCATCAGGCATTGTATAATTCTTCACCTTTATAGCATTTGGACTTAATTGTAAAAATGATAAGTCCTCTGTTCTTTTTCGAATATATGGATCTATTAAAAATTTCATTGTATCCCTCTTTTCTAAAACTCTCTCATAAATAATCTTTTTCTTCTAGTACTCGTACTTAATTCCTCAAATAAGTAAGCTCTATAAATCATAAAATAAGAAAACCAAATCTGTCCTAAGCAATATATGAATAACCCTTTAAAAGAAGTAATTCCTATACCCAATGACAAGAAATAATTAAACACATTAGATATAATACTAAAAACATTAATTGAATTACCTGTAATAATATAGAAAATAAATAACAAAACTATATTAGGAATAAACCACTCTATCCAGTTCTCTTTTATAAAATTAACTGCATAGGTTACAGTCTCCCATGGACCATAATATTTTTGATATACAACTTCTGGTATAGCATTAAAAAAAACATACGTCAAAACTGTTACTATTAAACCAAATGCAGTATATCCTATAGTATTTACAAGAATTGGCGCCACTAAATCCAGCACTAAACTTGCAACGTATCCAATAAATAAAACAGACCAAATCTTCCTCAAGTATGGTGTAAATCCATCCTTAAAATCTTGAAAATTAAAATACCCTCTATTTAATATGGTATTAATTAAGTAAAGATAATTTGATATTAATGCACTAGTAGCAATGATCCACACTAGACCTCCCAATAGCCAAAATGATCTAACTGTCATTAACAAGATAATAGTAGCTATAGAGTAAAATAGCCCAGTAAAAATGATAGGCCAATTTTTCGCAGTGCTCATCAGTGCTTTCTTTGATATATTACGATTCGTATAAAAAAGATCTCTCAATATTTCCACTTCTTTATCACCTTCCTATTCACTTAAATTTACCTTATAATACTTGCAATCTTCTAATGCTTTGCTTTCCATTTGGTAATCAAATAAAACTACGATCTCTTCATTTTTCATTCGGTCTATTTTATACTGAATATCTTCAATCTCAGTTACATCAACACTGAATGGTTCTAAATGAACTTGTTTTATAATCTGTTTTGCAGGCATTCCTTCATATAAAGGTAAGTATTCTTCGATATTTCTAGGGTTTTGCAAAAATTCATGACATTTATTTTTAAAGCCATCCATCTCTAATCTATTAAATATGATAGGAATAGAAGATGTTTTAGTATTCTTTAGAAAATCTAATTTTAAAATTTCCATAAAGGCTTCATATCCATAAAAACTATTAGAACTGTAGAATTCTGCAAGTATTTTATATAGTTTATTTTTACTATGAGAAATATGATGATAGCCATTATTCTTCCAATACTTCCATAGGTCCTCGAAGAACTTAAAGCTACTAGAATAGAAGTTATTTATAATTACCTCTATGCTATTATTGAATATACCCGAATTCCAATATACCTCAACCATTTCTTCTAATCCCTTTAATCTAATTAGCTCTCCATAGGAAAGCCATGTAGTTTCCATTACCTCGTAGGGTGGAAAATCTGAATAAACATAACCATAATCCATAGCTTTATTTCTAAGACCTGACCCTTTAAGTAATTTCAGAAATCCAATTTGGAGTTTTTCTGGTCTCAATGCAAATACATCATCAAAGGACTTTCTAAATGAAAAATAATCCTCCTCAGGTAGCCCTACTATTAGATCTAAATGCTGATGTATATTTCGACCTTGCGAAATTCTTTTAACTACATTGCTTAATTTTTCAAAGTCTACATGTCTATCTATAATTTCAAGGGTCTTTTCATTAGTAGATTGTACCCCTATTTCAAATTGAAATAATCCTACAGGCACTTTGCTTAGAAAGTCCAATGTATCCTTATCTAAAAGATCTGCCGTTACTTCAAAGTGAAAATTTGTTTTTCCTGTATGGTTATTTAAAATAAACTTCATAATCTCCATTGCATAGGACTTTTTTGCATTAAATGTTCGATCAACAAATTTTACTTGTCTTACTCCTTGATCTATAAAATATTTAAGTTCATTTTTCACCCTATCTATAGGCAAAAATCGAACTCCTGTAACAGATGAAGACAAGCAGTATTGACAATTAAATGGACACCCTCTTGAACTTTCATAATAAACGATCTTATCTGAATCTAACTCTTCTTCCCCATAGGGAAATGGTAACTTATCCATAGATGGCAAGCCTTTTCTAATATCTGTGTATATGATCTGTCCTTTTGCTCTAAAAGCCAACCCATCTATTAATGAATAATCTTCATTATCTTTTAAAGCTTTAATAAGCTCTTTAAAAGTATCTTCTCCTTCCCCAATAACAACAATATCTATTGCATCGTTTTCTTTCATTAATTCTTCTGTCTCGAAGGAAACCTCTGGACCGCCTAAAACTATTATTACCTCCGGCATAATCTTTTTTATATGCCTAGTTATATAATTAATCATATCCATATTCCATATATAGCACGAAAAGCACAGTACATCTGGATTATAGTTGTAAATTTCACTTATAATATAATCTGCATTATTATTGATTGTAAACTCATTTACTTTTATATCATCCTTGCTTAGTATATCTATTACGGCTTTTTCTAAATAACGCACAGCTAAATTCGTGTGTATGTATTTAGCATTCAGCGCTGTTAACAATACTTTCATTTTATTTTCTCTCCCGTCACACTCTGCCATCTAGACTGTATTTCTTTGTAAATATTTTCTGTTTATAATTATAGCATATATTACATATCTTATACAAAATTTACACTCATTTATATATTTATCCCATAGCTAAGCGTTTAAAAACTCCATCTAAGCTGAGTTTTTATTTATAATATCTAAGTTCGTTTTATGTAAAAAAAAGATTATATTATTAAAAAAACTATTGTATTTAATAAATATTTTCTTTATAATGATACCATTAGAATAACGAAAGGTGGTCCTTTAGATTGCTTGCTCAAACACACAAAATTATTTCAGAACATGTACACAATAATGTCAAAGAAATACTTGGTGTAGATTTAAATAAGTTCAGTCTAATTTACGGAAGCATAAAACCTGATATTGCATTTGGTTTAGCTAAATTAGATCATTTCAAACCTCAATCATTTAACTTCGTATGTAACGAGATTAATGAATTATCAAATTGTGATTTTCAATCAAACAAAGAATTTATTAGACTGATATCCTCTCGTATAGGAGTAGCAACTCATTTTATATCTGACTTCTTCTGTGTTCCTCATAACGATAGACTAACATACAAAAATAATTTTATTAATCATGTTAAATATGAAAATAACCTTCATAAACTGTTTAAAACATTTGACAATAAAGTTGAGATACCCGAAAAACACTTTAATATTAATAATAGTCATTCTGATAATATTAAAACTCTTATTGACGATCTACACATGCAGTATCAACGAAGAGGAGAAAGTCTTTTAAATGATGTTCAAAGCTCTATTTATGTATCTTCAATAGTAGCTCTTTTCATAGTTTACAATGCGATAAATAATAACAATGCTATAAAAAGCACTATACAAGTTGCTTAAAGAGTCCTCACGGACTCTTTTTTTGTGAATACAACGAGATTCCCGGGATCCATCCTGAGCCTTAATTGCCTTGATGGGCAGGGTTCTTATTTTAACAACTAGGTTCTTTAGTTGGTTATTTTATGTGCATAATTTTTTGGAGAATCTTGAAGGTTTTTTACTATTATTGTAGAATAAAGTAACTTGAATACAAAATTTAAAGTCGCTTACATTACATAACATCATTGAATCAGAAAGGGGAATATATCATGGAGGAATTTTCCAAAATATCGTTTCAAGAAATATCAAAAAGAGATATGCTAATGATTATTAAAGCTTTAGAATATACTGGAGAAAATACAAAGATTCCTTCTTTTATTGAATTAAAAGATAGCATCGTGACCCAATTAAGTAAATTAGCCAATTCTAACGAAGAAGAATTCCTTGAATATCTACAAAAATAAAGTTTGTTCGCTTGCTCTCACAAACTTTACGTCGCACTCACTTCTTAGCTTTGCTTAGAACTTCAAGTGCTCAAAATAAACCAAAGACAGCTTAAAGCTGTCTTATTTTTTTACCCTTATAAACTTGTATTCTCCGCTTTTACTTTCCACTATTAATTCAACATAACTAGGATACTGTTTTTTATCTTTAATTCGTATATTGTTTAATAAAGGATGCTTTAATATTGCGCCTTTATCTAGATTAAATAAATCTATACTATTATCGTTTTTTAAAAATCCTAATTTTCCAACTTCATATTCTCTTAATTTAAATAAATACGCCTCCATATTTTTAATAAAATTAACATCCTTTATTTCTGCTATATCTAGTTCATATTTTTTATTAGACAATGATATCAGTCCATATGTAATAACCTGTATTTCTTTTTCTTTAAACTCAAATAACATAGAATTTGAGCCTTGATCCTCATATAATTTAATAAAATGAATTAGAGATGAAATAAAAACATTTTTACTATCCAAAATATGATCACTATAGTTATCAATATTCTTTGCTCTATCTAAATCAATTAAATAATTGATCTTTTCTTGTTCAAATTTAATCTTATAGTTATTTGGTAATTGTGAATTAATGCACTCTTCTAGGTCTTTTAATTGTAATTGGATGATATAATCTTTAAGTTCATCTATGATCTCATTCTTTTCAAACATCTTATTACCTAGTAAAAAATTTATTGCTCTAAGCAATAAAAGCCCAGATAATACTACCTGCGGATGTCTATTGATATAAATAATGTTTTTATAAACTTCCTCCTGGGCAGTATTAAAATTTTTGTTAGCCAATGCTATGGGAAAAATCCTAGAAAAAGCCTCTCCTCTTTTATCATTCCAATAAAATTCATCCTCGTAATATTTCTTTCCTAATTTCAGCTTATATATATAATTTTTAGGATTACCACACCTATAATAGTTCCATAGTTTAATTTCATCTATCATCCGTTTATAATCCACCGTAACCTGTCTTTTTTCTTTGTTATCCACAAGACATTTACAATTAATCAACATTAACTGAGTTATGTAGCTCCATTGTCCTCTTTCTACCTCTATATTTATATTTTCATCATATGCGTAATTAAATGGCTTCAAATAACTATAATTATCTTTGCTATTTTCATTAAGAAAACCAAATGCATCTCCATATGCCATATAAGTAAGTATATTGCTATTTATATTATTTGTATCCAACGCATTCCCTCCTATAAGCCGCCTATATTCATATTACCCAATTTAAATAATATACGCAATGCTCACAATAAGAACCTGACCCGTTAACGCAATAAAAGATTGCGTACGGGTACCCCAGAACCTTGTTATATTCATAATAAGAAAAAGCAGCCAATCCCACTAATTGAGTGACTGCTTTTGTGCTACATTCTTTCTGGTGCTTTAATTCCTAATAAACCTAATCCGATACTTAGAACTTGTTTAACTACAAAAACTATAGTTAATCTAGCTTTCTTTAATTCTTCGTCCTCTACTAAAATAGGATGGTCATGGTAGAAACGATTAAAGGCTTGAGCTACATCAATGATATGTCTTGTAATGATAGATGGCTCATTTTTTCTTTGAGCATCTTTAATAACCTCTGGAAATTGCTGAATTTTTTTAAGTACTTCTAAGGTTATATCGTCGCATAATAATTCTGGATTGAAGCTATTATCTAAACTAAACCCTGCTTTTCTCAACACACTAGATGCTCTAGCATGTGTATATTGTACGTATGGACCAGTTTCTCCCTCAAAGTTTAAAACCTTATCCCATGTAAATGTGTAATCTTTTATTCTACTATTAGATAGCTCTTGGAATACAACAGCTCCGATTCCTACTTGCGCAGCTACTTCGTCAAGATTGTCTATATTAGGATTCTTTTCATTTATTATTTCCTTTGTTTGTTCAACTGCCTTTTTCAATACATCTTCTAAAAATACTACTCTACCTTTTCTTGTGGACATCGTTCCTTCCTCAAGACTTACCATACCAAATGGTACGTGTATACAGTCTTCAGCCCACTCATAGCCCATAAGCTCTACTACCTTTTTCCATTGTTGGAAATGTAGATTCTGCTGAGAACCAACTACATATATGTTCTTATAGAAATCGTAGGTTTCTTTTCTGTAAATTGCAGCAGCAATATCTCTAGTGATATATAGGGTAGAACCATCGCTTTTTCTTATTAAAGCAGGCGGCATTCCAAATGCTTCTAAATCTACAATGTCTGCCCCTTTAGATTTTTGAAGAATTCCCTTTTCTTCCATTGTTTGTACTGCACTTGGCATTTTATCTGAATAGAAGCTTTCACCTGCATATGAGTCAAAGGTAATATCTAGCATCGTATAAACTCTATTGAATTCTTCTAAGCTTACTTCTCTAAACCATTCCCAAAGTCTTGTAGCCTCTTCATCTCCATTTTCTAGCTTTTTAAACCACTCTCTACTTTCATCTTCAAGTACCGGATTGTTTTCTGCTTCTTCGTGGAACTTAACATATAATTTAAGTAGTGTTGGTATTGGGCTTGCCTTTACTTCTTTCTCGTCTCCCCAATTTTTAAAAGCAACAATCAATTTACCAAACTGTGTTCCATAGTCTCCTAAATGGTTGATTGTAGTCGTATTATATCCTAAAAACTTATATATTTTATATAGTGAATTACCGATTACCGTTGTTCTAATATGGCCAATATGAAATGGTTTTGCGATATTTGGAGAAGAAAACTCAACAATAACATTTTTGCCATTCCCCATTAAACTACTACCATAAGTTTCTTTTTTAAGGGCAACCTCCTCAATAACAGCTTTAACAAAGTACTTCTTATCTATAAAAAAGTTTAAATAACCTCCAGCAGTTTCAATTCTTTCTATAAAATCTTCTTTATTTAAGTTTTCAGCAATATCATTCGCTATAGCATTTGGCGCTTTTCTAAGAACCTTAGCTAATCTAAAGCAAGGAAATGCAAAATCTCCCATTTCAGAGTTCGGTGGTATTTCTATCATTCCTAAAATTTCTTCTTGACTAAGTTCTGGAATAATATTTCCCAAAACATCGCTTAATTTCTTTTTAAAATCAGCCATTAAAAATCCTCCCTACATACTTTTATTAAATAATTTTTCACTAGTTAACATTATAGTATTTCTAAATCTATATTAATTTTAGCTTAACTAATTTTTCCCAAAATATCTTCATCACTGTATACTTCTATTCCATTTTCTTTTAATAAAGCTGTTGTTACTCCGTCCCCACTAGTTAATGTACCTGAAAAACTTCCGTCGTAAATTTTACCTACGCCACAGGAAGGACTTTTAGCCTTTAAAATTGCCTTTGTAATGCCTAAACTTTTCATAATATTTAAGGTTTCATTAGCTCCCTTAATAAACTCATCCGTTACATCTAGCCCATCTATTCTTACTACTTTAGCCTGTCCACGCAATACATCCTTTCCATCTCCACCCCTAATTTCTGCTGGAGGACGAGGCGTAGATAATCCACCTAACTGTTCTGGACAAACAGGAATAATATTCTTATCATTAAAATACTTCATTAGCTTTTCTTTAAAACTATTTTTACCATCGTATCTACAGTTAACACCAATTAAGCATCCACTAATCAGTATCATATTTTCACCTTATTCCAATAGAATTATTTAAGCTGTACAATAGTTACACCTACTCCACCTTCACCATAAGCACCTTCTCTAAAGCTTTTAGTATGCTTATGCTTTTTTAGCATTTGCTTTAATCCTGCACTTAACACACCAGTACCTACACCATGAATAATAGTAACATGAGTTAATCCAGCAATATAGGCATCATCTAGATATTTGTCTACATCTAGCATTGCTTCTTCTAAATTTTGTCCTCTTACGTCAATTTCCGTTTTTATATTTTCAGATTTAGCTTTGACTATTTTTCCAGCACCAGTTTTTTTAGTTTCCTTTTCTGAATTAGCTCGTTCTAAATTAGAAACATTTACATTGATCTTCATAATTCCTACTTGAATTTGAACATCCCCATTTGTATCTTCCGGAGAAATAACATAGCCAATTTGATCTAAGGTTAAAACTTTAACTGCTTCTCCCTGTTTAAGATTTTTAGGTGGCTTCTTATTCGTCTTTAGTACTAATTGTTCACCCATATCTTGCGCTAATTTACCCATTTTTCCAGAAATGTTTTTTCTTGCCTCTTCAATTTTTCTATTCATTTCTTTTTCTTCTAATTCTACCTTTAAGGATTTCAAATTGTCTACGATTTCATCCGCATCAAATTTTGCTTGTTTCACAATTTTATATGCTTCCTTTTTAGCATCCTTAAGTATTTTATCTTTTTGAATCTCAAGCTGCTGTCTCTTCTCATAATACTCTTCTCTTAACTTTTGAGTTTCCATTCTAAGTCTTGCAGCTTCTTCTTTCTCTTTTTCAGCAGTGCTTCTATTTTTTTCAATATTTTGTAGTAGATCTTCAAAATGAATATCTTCTCCAGTTAGTAATTCTTTTGCTCTATCGATTAAGAAATCTGATAATCCAAGTTTTCTAGAGATTTCAAAAGCATTAGACTTTCCTGGTACACCTATTAATAATTTATAAGTTGGGCTTAATGTATTTACATCAAATTCAACTGATGCATTCTCAACCCCTTCGCTAGACAAAGCGTATTGCTTTAATTCACTATAATGAGTGGTTGCAACTGTAGCAGTTCCCATTTCCCTTAGCTTATTTAAAATGGCCATTGCAAGAGCAGCTCCCTCTGTTGGGTCAGTACCTGCACCTAACTCATCAAATAAAACTAATGACTTACTCGTTACATTGTTCATTATGCTAACAATATTGGTCATATGAGATGAAAATGTACTTAAGCTTTGTTCAATACTTTGCTCATCTCCAATATCCGCAAAAACCTGATCGAAAATTGCTAACTTGGTACCATAATCTGCCGGAACATGGAGCCCACTTTGCGCCATTAAGGTTAAAAGTCCTACGGTTTTTAATGTTACAGTCTTTCCACCAGTATTTGGACCGGTTATAACTAGTATATGAAAATCTTCGCCAAGCCAAATACTATTTGGAACAACTTCATTAGGTTTTAGAGAAGGATGTCTCCCGTTCTTTATCGCTATTTTTCCATTTGTGTTTAATTCAGGTTCAACAGCCTTCATTTCAAGCGAAAGCTTCCCTTTGGCAAAAATAAAATCCAGTTCCTTTAAAATGCTTTGATTAAATTTTATGTCCTCAGATCGTTCTGCTATCATTGCAGCAATCTCCATTAATATTCTTTCTATTTCAACTTCTTCTTTTATTTTTAGCTCCTTTAATTGATTATTCAACTCTACAACAGCCATTGGTTCAACAAATAAAGTTGCTCCACTAGAAGATTGATCATGAACTAAGCCCGGTATATTCCCTCTATGCTCTTGCTTTACAGGAACCACATATCTATCATGTCTCATTGTAATAATAGGGTCCTGTAAATATTTTTGATTGGAAGATGAAGTTATAATGCTATTTAGTTTACTTCTTATAGCATCATTTTTAGAAGAAATTTGTTTTCGAATATGTTTTAGTTCAGAACTAGCATTATCTGATATCTCAGTATCGCTAACAATACATAGTTCTATCTTATCTTCAATTTCCTTTAAAGAAGTAAGACTTTGTGCTAATCCCTGTATTTTAGGAAATTTAATTTCTTTATTGTCTTCCTTTAATAAGTTCTTCAGTCTTCTAGCCACTGCCAGTGTTTCCTTTAATAGTAATAATTGTGCAGGATCTAGGTATGATCCAATCTCAGTTCTTCTAATATACTGAAGAACGTTATGAATCCCACCTAAAGGAACATTTCCTCTATTAATTAATATACTTTGGGCTTCACTAGTCTCTTTCTGCCAATCAATAACTTTATTGAAATCTGAACTAGGACTTAACGCTACTGCCATTTCTTTCCCTAAAGAAGAAGTACATTTTTCTTCAAGTGCTTTAACTATCTTTGTATACTCTAAAACCTTTAACCCTCTTGCATTCATTAAAGTCACCCCGTTACTTTGAAAATTCTCTTTTTACTTCTATTATTTTAAAAGTAATACTTAGTTTTTCCTATACATTGCATAAATAATTATTTCTTTTCATTTTATCATATTATATTACTATATTCTAATCAACTATTACCTGTAGAATCTTTATATTATTTATGTATTTTAAAAATTATTATTAACTATAATGATATATAAAAAGTGCCGTCTAACCATAGAGGCACTTTTTACAATTGAACTATCTTTAATTCTTTTGAGCTTTTAGTCTTGCATTATTATTTAAAATCTTCTTACGAAGCCTTATGCTCTTTGGTGTAACTTCTACTAACTCATCATCAGCAATAAATTCTAACGCTTGTTCTAGTGAAAATATAGTAGGTGGTACAAGTCTTAATGAATCTTCAGAACCTGATGCACGCATATTCGTTAATTGCTTTTTCTTACATACGTTTACAGCTATATCTTCTAATCTTGAGCTTTCTCCAACAATCATACCTTCATATACTTCTGTAGCCGGATGTATAAACATTTTTCCTCTTTCCTGAGCAGAGTTAATACCGTAACCTGCTGCAGTACCACTTTCAAAAGCCACAAGAGATCCTCTACTTCTAGCGCGAATTTCACCTTTATAGTTATCATAGCCATCAAATAAATGGTGGAAAATTCCATACCCTTTTGTATCCGTTAAAAACTCAGATCTATATCCAATTAAACCTCTAGCAGGAATTCTAAATTGAAGCTTCATTATACCAGTACCAGTTGGCTCCATATTTAGCATTTCACCTTTTCTGATACTAACTTTTTCAATAACAGCACTTGATGATTCTTCTGGAACCTCAACAAATAGGATTTCCATAGGTTCTTGTAGTCCGTCTTCTGTTTTCTTCATAATTACTTCTGGTCTTGAAACAGCAAACTCATAACCCTCTCTACGCATAGTTTCAATTAAAATAGAGATATGAAGTTCTCCTCTACCAAGAACCTTGAAGCAATCAGCAGAAATTTCTTCCATTTTCATAGCAACATTTGATAGTAACTCTCTCTCAAGTCTATCCTTCAAATGTCTACTCGTTACAAAATCTCCTTCTCTACCTGCAAAAGGACTATCATTTACCATGATGTTCATGGATATTGTAGGATCATCAATTTTAACTGAATATAAAGCTTCTACTTTATCTGGAGAGCATATTGTCTCACCTATATTTATATCAGCAATACCAGTGATAGCTATAATTTCTCCTATAGTAGCTGTATTACATTCTACACGATTCAAACCTTCATAAGTGTATAAATTACTAATTCTAACATTAACCTGTTTCTCATCTTCTCTTACTAAAACTGCACTTTGTCCTTTATTAATAGTTCCTCTAGTTACTTTACCGATTCCTATTCTACCAATATATTTATCATAATCAATAGATGTTATTAAAAGTTGAAGACCATCATTTTCATCACCTTCAGGAGCTGGAATGTTTTCTAAAATACTATCAAATAAAGGATTCATATTTTCTGATTCATCATCAACATTTGCTTTTGCAAACCCAGACTTACCAGAAGCATATACTACAGGGAACTCTAACTGATCATCATCCGCTTCAAGCTCTATAAATAAATCTAAAACTTCATCAATAACTTCAGTAATTCTAGCTGATGGTTTATCGATTTTATTTATTACAACGATTGGTCTTAAACCTGTTTTTAAAGCTTTTTGAAGTACAAATCTAGTTTGTGGCATAGGACCTTCTGATGCGTCTACAAGTAAAAGTACACCATCCACCATGTTCATAATACGCTCTACTTCTCCACCAAAGTCAGCATGTCCAGGCGTATCTATAATATTAATTTTAACATCTTTATAATTAATAGCAGTGTTTTTAGAAAGAATAGTAATTCCACGTTCTCTCTCTATAGAATTGGAATCCATTACTCTTTCTTCTACTACCTCATTATTACGAAAAGTACCGCTCTGTCTTAACATTTGATCTACTAAAGTAGTCTTTCCATGGTCAACGTGTGCAATAATTGCAACATTTCTAATATCATTTCTTTTCATCTTATTTCAACTTCTTCCTATTTTAAGTGTAGTGTGGTATATTCCATAATGAACTCATTTCGATCGTTTAAAAAAATACCCATAAAAAGGATTTTATCACAAATAGATATAAACTGCAATCTTATTGTTGTTATTTTCCCCATTTTTTT
>JAEWHG010000011.1 GCA_023387935.1 Bacillota bacterium | reverse complement strand
GTCAAACGCAACGAATGCCAATTTTATCGACCAAAAAGTCGTCATGCTACGCATAGACTCCTGTCGCACTCAGAATTTAAAATAAATTCTTCAAGTGCTCAAAGGGAGAATAAAATTGTGCAATGAGACTGCGACATACTAACGAAAATCAGGACTTAATTTTCGAAGAAGAATAATTTGAAAAGATTCGGGCAGATCAAACGCAATGAGCACCAAATTTATGCGACTATAGGGAGCAAATAAATTTGAGTTGCGAAACTGCGTAATATATTAAGACAAAGAGATACTATATTTTTAAACAAGTATTTAGCTAATAAATATGGTAGGTCAAACGTAATGAAATATAATTTAAAATAGGAGGAAAAACTATGAAATCTGTACTTATTAAAGACATTTACAGAAACACAGACAAATATGCAGATCAAACAGTGGTAATTGAAGGCTGGATTAGAACATTAAGAGCATCAAAGGCATTTGGATTTATTGAAGTAAACGATGGTAGCTTTTTAAAGAACTTACAAGTTGTATTTGAAGAAAGCTTAGAAAACTTTGCTGAAGTAGCAAAGCTTCCTATTAGTACATCGATCAGAGTAGAAGGGAAATTAGAGCTAACACCTGGTGCAAAGCAACCTTTTGAAATTAAAGCTACAAGCATTGTTGTAGAAGGTACATCTGATAGCGATTATCCCCTACAAAAGAAAAGACATTCCTTCGAATATTTAAGGGAGATTGCACACTTAAGACCTAGAAGTAATACTTTCTCAGCAGTATTTAGAGTTCGTTCTCTAGCTGCATTTGCGATTCACAAGTTTTTCCAAGAAAAAGGCTTTGTTTATACACATACCCCTATTATTACTGGAAGCGATGCAGAGGGTGCTGGTGAAATGTTCAGAATCACAACATTAGACCTTAAAAATCCTTCAACAGATGAACAGGGTGAAATTGATTTTACAAAGGATTTTTTTGGGAAAGAAACGAGCTTAACAGTGAGTGGACAGTTACAAGGAGAAGCCTATGCACTAGCATTTAGAAATATATATACTTTCGGTCCAACATTTAGAGCAGAAAACTCTCATACTGCTAGACATGCTTCTGAATTTTGGATGATAGAGCCTGAAATTGCATTTGCAGATTTACAGGACAACATGGAGTTAGCAGAGGAAATGTTAAAATACATTATTAACTATGTAGTAGAAAATGCACCAGAGGAGATGGAGTTTTTCAATAGCTTTGTCGATAAAGGTTTATTAGATAGATTAAATAATGTAGCAACTTCAGACTTTGGTAGGGTTACTTATACAGAAGCAATTGAGCTTCTTAAAAAATCAGGTGAAAACTTTGAATATCCTGTAGAGTGGGGCTGTGACCTTCAAACAGAGCATGAAAGATACTTAACAGAACAGGTATTTAAGAAACCAGTTTTTGTAACAGATTATCCAAAAGATATTAAAGCCTTCTATATGAAGTTAAATGAAGATGGTAAAACTGTTGCGGCTATGGATTTACTAGTACCAGGTATTGGTGAAATCATCGGTGGAAGCCAAAGAGAAGACAATTTAGCACTACTTGAAGAGAGAATGGATGCCATGGGTCTTGATAAAGAAGAATACTGGTGGTATTTAGAACTTAGAAAATATGGTAGCACAAGACATGCAGGATATGGGCTAGGTTTCGAAAGAGCTATTATGTATTTAACAGGAATGTCAAATATCAGAGACGTTATTTCTTTCCCTAGAACACCTAAATCAGCAGAGTTTTAATTTAAAGGTATAAATAATTAAGTCATTGATTAATTCAATGGCTTAATTTATTATTATAGTAATAGTGTATGTATTTAACGGCATATTTTAGGATTAAATTGATTATTCTATAATTAAGTTAGTATATGTCCTATATTAATATAAAATTAGATTTATAAAAGGAGATTAAATGATGAAATTAGAGTTTTCAAAATTGGGAATAAGAGAAGATATACTAAAACCATTAACAACAGAGGGAATAGTTGAACCTACACCGATACAAGAGCAAGCTATACCTGTTGCTTTACAAGGAAAGGATATAATTGCACAGGCACAGACTGGTACAGGAAAAACATTTGCTTTTATCCTTCCAATATTAGAAAAGATTAATCCAAATCAAAAAGACGTACAAGCATTAATACTTGCGCCTACAAGAGAGCTAGCGCTACAAATTACAACAGAAGCTAAAAAGGTTGCGGCTGGAGTAGGTGCAAATGTTATTGCTATTTATGGTGGTCAGGATGTAGAAAGACAAATACATAAATTAAAAGGTGGTATGCACATTGTAGTTGCTACACCTGGTCGATTATTAGATCATTTAAGAAGAGGGACAATCCATTTAAAGGGTGTAAATAAATTAGTTTTAGACGAAGCGGATCAAATGCTAACTATGGGATTCCTAGAAGAGGTAGAGTATATCATTAAGAAAACGCCTCCTACAAGGCAATTGATGTTTTTCTCAGCTACTATTCCAAAGGGAATTCGTGCCTTAACGAATAGGTATATGAAAGGTCCAGTTGAAATACGTATTCAAACGAATAAAGTAACTTTAGAAGAGATTAAGCAGATTGTAGTAGAAACTACGGATAGACACAAACAGGCAGCTCTAATTGAAATGATAAAAAAAGAGAATCCTTTTTTAGCGATCGTTTTTTGCCGTACAAAACGTAGAGCTAAAGCATTAAACAATGATTTAATAGAAAAAGGACTTTTATCAGATGAGCTACATGGGGATATGACTCAATCTAAGAGAGAAAAGGTTATGAAAGCCTTTAGAGATGCTAAATTACAGATTTTAGTAGCTACAGATGTTGCAGCAAGAGGTATTGATGTCGAGGGTATAACTCATATTTTTAACTACGATATACCAAACGATGTAGAAAGCTATATCCATCGTATAGGTAGAACAGGTCGTGCTGGAGAAAAGGGAATAGCTGTTACTTTTGTAGCACCAAAAGATAGAGATTTTTTAAATATGATCGAAAAAGGCACGAATCAAAAAATTGAAAAAACCATATTTAAGCCAGAAGGTAGAGCAGAGTCTATAGAGGCCACTTTCGAGAGAGAAGCTAAGAAAAAGGAACTTAGGGGTAATAGAGAGAAGACTTCAGACAAGAAATTTGGTAAAGGTAGAGGTAAAACTTCGGATAAGGGCAAGAAGGATTTTAAGGGATTTAATAAAAATGATAATGATAGACGAGAAGGAAAGAAAAGTTATAGTAACGATAGAAAAGAAGGTAGTTCGGGCTTTAGCAAAGATAGAAATAATTCTAGATATGGTAAAAGTACCAATAAGAGTAACTCTAGAAGAGGAAATAAATAGTTAAAAAGAAGTAAGGGGGCGACTTCAATGAAATTTATTGATTTAAGAAGTGATACTGTAACCATGCCAACGGATAAGATGCGAGAAGAAATGTTTAAGGCAGTAGTTGGAGATGATGTTTATGGAGATGATCCAACGATTGCAGAATTAGAAGAATATGCAGCAGACCTAGTTGGGAAGGAAGCTGCTTTATTTGTACCAAGTGGTACATTTGGTAATCAACTGGCATTATTTACGCACTGCAAAAGAGGCAGTGAGGTTATTTTAGGGGACGACTGTCATATTGTAGCCCATGAAGTAGGAGGCGCTGCTGTTATTGCAGGAGTTCAGCTTCGAACTTTGCAAAGTGATAAAGGAATGTTAAATCCAGAGGAAATAAAGAGTAAAATCAGGGAAGATGATATTCATTATCCAGAAACTAGTTTAATCTGTATTGAAAATGCTCATTCAAATGGAAGAGTAATTCCGCTAGAAAATATGGAAACAATTTACAAAGTAGGTAAAGAGAATAATATTCCTGTACACTTAGACGGAGCTAGGGTATTTAATGCGGCTACCTATTTAGGAGTCGATGTTAAAGATGTAACTAAAAACTGCGATTCCGTAATGCTATGTCTCTCTAAAGGTCTTTGTGCCCCTGTAGGGTCTATTTTAGCAGGAGAAAAAGGCTTTATAGATAAGGCAAGAAAAGGTAGAAAACTAATGGGTGGCGGTTTGAGACAAGCAGGAGTTTTAGGAGCAGCGGGACTGATTGCACTTAAGGAAATGACCAAGAGATTAGAAACGGATCATAAGAATGCTATTTTATTAGGAGAAAAATTAAGTACGATACCTGGAATTGAAGTTAATTTTGATGATATTCATATTAATATGGTCTACTTCAACATTAAAAACAATGATAATAATATGGAAAACCTGGCGGATATATTATATAGTAAAGGCATAAAAATAAATTCACCAGAGAATGGATTATTACGATTTGTGACCCATTACTGGGTAAGTGAAGATGATATTTCGTATGTTGTAGAAGCTTTGAAGGAAGTATTATCTAATCAAATTAATTAATGGATAGGAGTAGATGGAATGAAATTACCCACTTTAAAACTAGGAGACTTAGTAGCTTCAGTTCCAATAGTTCAAGGTGCAATGGGTGTTGGCGTATCACTTTCAAAATTAGCTTCAGCTGTTGCGAATGAGGGTGGCATTGGAATGATATCCGGCGTACAGATTGGATATAGGGAGCCAGACTTTGAAACGAATAATGGAGAAGCTAATGTAAGAGCTTTGAGAAAAGAAATTCAAAAAGCAAGAGAAATTAGTCCAAAGGGTATATTAGGTGTTAATTTACTAACTGCTATTAATAATTATAAAGAAATGGCGATAGCTGCTGTAGAAGAAAAAATAGACTTAATCGTTTCTGGAGCAGGCTTGCCGAAGGATTTGCCAGAGATCATTAAAGGAACTAAAACCAAAATAGCGCCAATTGTTTCTTCTGGGAAAGCTGCAACTCTAATAACTAAGCTATGGGATAGAAGGTTTTCCTATATACCAGACCTTATAGTAGTAGAAGGGCCTGATGCAGGGGGACACTTAGGTTTTTCATTAGAGGAACTAACTGCTGCAACTAAACCCAGCTTAAAGGATAGAGTAATCGAAGTTATAGAGGCAATGAAACCTTTTGAAGAAAAATATGGAAGAAAAATTCCAGTAGTAGCAGCAGGTGGAATTTTTAGTGGAAAGGATATTGCTGAATTTATAAGTATTGGAGCATCTGGAGTACAGATGGGAACCAGATTTGTAGCTACTGAAGAATGTGATGCTAATATTAATTTTAAAGAAGCATATGTACACTCTAAAGAAGGAGATGTTCAGCTAGTACAAAGTCCTGTAGGTATGCCAGGTAGAGCCATTAGAAATAAACTAATAGAACAAGTAGAAAAAGGAAGAGTACCTGTTACAAAATGCTACAATTGCTTACAGCCATGTAACCCTAAAGAAACGCCTTATTGCATATCAACAGCTCTTATAAAGGCTGTAAAGGGAGAATTAGATGAAGGACTAATATTTGCAGGAAGCAATGCTCATAGAATAAACAAAATTGTAACTGTAAAAGAGTTAATAAAAGAGCTCGTAACAGAGGCTGAGTCTGCTCTAGCTTAATATTTTCAAACGAAATATGAGGATATATATATGAAAAAAGTAGTTACTGTTAAAGGAGTTACAATAGGCGAAGGCTTACCTAAAATTTGTGTTCCTATGGCAGGACAAACTTTAGATGAGCTGATTGAAGAAGCTGAATATATAAAGACCATTGATACAGATATTGTAGAATGGAGGGTAGACTTCTTTAAGGATGCTAAATATATAGATAAAGTAACAGAAGCTCTGAAATATATTAGACAGTATTTAGCACACAAGCCTATTATATTTACATTCCGCACTTTTAAAGAAGGCGGGAAAACTGAAATAAGTGAGGAATTTTATTTTCAACTAAATAAATTAATTATTGAAACAAAAATGATTGACATTGTTGATATTGAATTATTTAAAGATGAAGAAGAAATAAAAAAAATAATTGATTTGGCTCATAAAAATAATGTGTCAGTAATTATTTCTAACCATGATTTTCATAGAACACCTTCAAAAGAGGAAATTATATTACGGCTTCGTAAATCAATTGAATTAGGTGGAGATATTTCTAAAATAGCAGTAATGCCTATTTCTGCTGAAGATGTAATAACACTATTAGATGCAACTCGCATAATGAAAGAGAAATTTGCTGATCAACCTATGATCACAATGTCTATGGGCGGAAAAGGAGTTATTAGTAGATTGACTGGGGAACTATTCGGTTCTGATATAACATTTGCTGTAGCTAAAAAACCATCAGCACCAGGACAGATTTCAGTAGTGGACTTACGGCGAATAATTCAATTATTACATGATAATATGTGAGTACTTATATCCCTAATATTGAGAATATATTGGGGATTTTGTATAAAGAGAAGATTGATTGACAACCCAGTCCAACTATGATAAACTTCATTAAAATACAATAAAAACAATATGCACTTTTAAAATTAGTACCTTTAATTTGGTCCTGTGAGACCAGCAAGGGAGGAATTTAGATGAAGTACTATTTATTAAATAGTTTAATATTTAATTTAATATTTAATTTACTAGGGACAATAAGATGGTAAGGCCTTCTTGTTGTCTTTTTTTTGAGCACTTGAAATTCTAAGCAAAGCTTAGAATTGAGTGCGACATAAAGTTTGTGAGTGTAAACGAACAAATTTTATCTTGTAAGCAAAATTAACTAAGAAAGGGAATTGCGCATGAAAATACTAATCAAAGGCGGAAGAATTATTAATCCTGCAACTAATTTAGATAAAATACAAGATGTACTAATTATAGATGGGGTAGTAACAAAAATTGAGGAAGAAATATTGGACCATGCAGATAAAGTAATAAATGCTATTGGTTATTGGGTAACTCCAGGGTTAATAGACCTTCATGTACATTTTCGGGAGCCTGGATTTGAGTATA
>JAEWHG010000003.1 GCA_023387935.1 Bacillota bacterium | reverse complement strand
GTACTAGACAGAATAAATGCCAGTATAAATTATGGCAGTGCTGTATTAGGTATAGGAGCAGATTCAAGCTATACAATAGGTAGTCCAGAGCAGATTGCGGATAGCGAGAATATAAGTAATAATTTGTTCCGTGGTGAGGGATTCTTAATTGCATCTAATAATGCAGGTGGTGGTTCTCTATTCCGTCGGCTTAATAAATTAGGATCAATAACATTATTCCAGCATGGTGTTAATTCGGATAGGGATGCATTTAATGATATGGTAATAGAGTTAGCTAGAAAAGATAGTATGTTCATAGATGGTGGACTTATAACTCTAAGAGAATCTAAAGGAGTGAGCGTAAAGTACAGTGATGATTTTATGAATAAAGTAGCGAAACACTCCACTCTTAAAATTAGTGAAAAAAACACTAAAGAAGCGGTTCAGCTTTTGATTAAAGAGGGTTACCATGTTATGTTCAGAACAGAGTTCTCCAATCCTACTGGAACACACGAAGAGCAAATTTCGGAGTTAGGGAAATTCGTTGATAAAGTTTCATACAAAGATCAAAAAGTGAACTTAGTAGGACATAGTAAAGGTGGATTGGTAAGTGCAGGATATACCTATAGAAATCCAGATAAGGTGGAGAAATTTATTTCCATTGATACGCCATATGAAGCTAATGCTGTAGCTAAAGCTGCTATTAAGATTGCCGATGCAGCTTATGAAGATTATATGAGAGTAGTAGAAGACTATAATGAAAGTCCAGATTTTCTTAAACCATTTAAGAGTATAGATGTTCTAGTTGAAGGTAAGAAATTCCAAACTGCAATTTCACTAGCAAGTATGGGATCGCAATCAGACTATCATAAACTAGGAGGAACGAGGGATTTAGCTGGGTATACAGATTCTTTATCTAACATTAGAGATGGATGGAATGAAGCATATGAAAGTGGAAAACTAGAAGATGTAGACAAGCATGCTATTGGAGTAAATATTCCAGCTTTACAAGGAGATCTTATTGTTTCTATCGAATCACAACTAGGAGGGCAATTTCTTGGCTTAACAACACATAAAATGGATACCGGCTCTATAGAAGTAATAAATATGCACAATAAGCGAGCAAAAAACAACTCTTTTGATGGACTTTGGGATAAAAATCATATGGAGATTACAAAAGACCCTGCTATAATAGAGCAAGTATATAATTTACTATTAGATAAGCCTACGAGCTGGTAAACAATTGATTCTACCATGCCCTTAAGAAGGGGTATGGTAGAACAAAAAGGAGGTATCAACGTGAACAAAAAAGGATCTCTATTAATTTTTTTAATAATAGCTATTTTTCTTATGTATAATATAGCTTGGAAATATGCCAGTGAAAAAAAAATGGTTTTAAAATATAAAGATAGCGATTTAGATCCTGATCGATTTGTAAAAGATTCCCTTTCGTCAGAAAATCAATTAATCGTTGACAGTAATATACTTACAGATGAGTATAGATATATTTATGGATATGGTATGGTAGGAGATGTTATGACAGAATTTGTATTTGATACGAAAAATGAAGTTACGATGGACTTTAAAGAATACGAGGAAATTACAAATAAAAAGCCAGAATATGATGTTGTTAATTACAAGGATGATTCCATCAAGATCGCGGACAGTGTGTCTGGACAAACAATATTTGAAACTAATTTGGTAGAAGAAGGATATATTGATAATGCAGAAAATTTGAAACTTGATGTTACATGGTCAAATACAAAACAATATTTACAGCTTAGAGCTCTATATTCTAGACTAAATATTTTAATAGATATGAAGAGTAAAACCATAATAGATATTCCAGTTGAAGGTGAGCGAGTCATAGAATGGTCGCCAAATGATGAAATGGTGATTATTTACTTAATAGGCATAGATGAGGAGTACCCGGATAATGATATATATTTATGGGATATAGAAAATAGAAAAATAGAAAGTATTGGCGAATTTAATAATCGACCATTACAGTGGACTCCAGATGGGAAATATATATATTATTCTGATACTTATACTGATGGGGGAACTATTAGACGTAAAATTGTTAGATATGATGTAAAAAATAAGATTTGGGAAGATATTTATAAATCGAAGGGCTCAATTATAGAAGAAAGTATAAAGTGGGTGTCAGGTAATGAGTTTGTACTTACAGAAGTAAGATCTCCTAAAACACTTAATCCTTTTAGAATGCTACTGAAGCCACATGACTATTATGCAGTAAAAGTTGATGTTAAGAGAAATAGAGTAAAGGAAAAGAAATTACGTGCTGTATTAGCACAATCCTATGCATGGAGCTATGATAATAAATATCTATATTATACAGACCAAAGAGGATTTTTCAAAGCTAAAGTCAATTTTGATTGATAGTCATTTTAAAGAAATGGATAGCTGACACAAAATTTATTTATAGGGTTCTTGCGTACATGACTACTTCTTATATTAAAAAAAACACATACAATGAAAGTTCTGTACTTTTTTAATTATTAAATGGAAATGAAGAGGCCTGGTTTTTCTAATATTACAGAATAACCAGACCTTTTAAAATATAATAGTATAAAATTTATATAAAGACAAGGGGACGTTTCAGTTGTCTCAAAGTAATTAATGCGTTATGCTTAAGTAGGGTGATATTATGGCAAGAGAAGCAAGAAAAAGAAGTAATACGGGAATCTATCATGTTATGTTAAGAGGAATAGATAAAAGAGATATCTTTCTAGATGATGAGGATAGGAAGACATTTATTGAAAATGTTAGAAGAGCTAAAGAAACTGGGGGATTTGAAGCATACGGCAATTGGGTAGGATATTAGAGTTAGGAAAGACTATTGAATAATATTCAAAATAAAAAGGTCTAGATCATCCATTTCATTATGGAAGAGCTAGACCTTTTGAAATTGAACCGTATAAAACTTATATAGTATTTACATAGTAACCTGACGTATCCAATCACTATTTCGTAATCTTTTAATTGAAAAAGCAACCTTTGCAACTTCTTCTAGGCCAACCATTAATACTACTACTTCTACAGGGAATTTAAATACAAATGATCCTAATAACGCTAGAGGAACTCCTACTAACCACATAGTTAAGGCTTCTACCTTAAGCGCATGGGTTGCATCCCCACCGCCCCTTAAAATTCCAACTATAATAACTACTCCAAGAACTTTTATAGCCATTATAAGAGAAGTGATATATAAGATTCTTAACGCACTAGTGTATACTTCTTTAGAAACATTAAAGAAGGAAAGTACAGTAGTAGCACTAATTGCAAGTAAACCTCCTATAAACAGTCCTACGAGAACAGAAAGCTTTACAAATCTTTTTGTATATTCCTGAGCCTCATCTATATTTCCAGCTCCAACCTTATTACCTATCATTACAGCAGAACCATTGGCAAGACCAAATGAAAGAACCATAAAAACATTTTGGATCGTTGTTGTAATCTGCACAGCAGCCATAGCCTGTGTTCCCAAGTTGCCATAAGAAATTGAGTAAATAATAGAGGCTACTGCCCAGAACATATCGTTTATAACTACAGGAATAACAGTGTGCATAGTTTTTTGAACAAAGTTTTTATTTATATCCACCATTTGTTTCCATTTAGCTGCTAAAACACCTTTTTTGTAATAAATATATAATACTAGAACCAGGGCTTCAACTATTCTAGCAATTAAGGTAGCAATAGCAGCTCCCTTTACGCCCATGGCAGGAAATCCTAAATGGCCAAAGATAAAGATATAATTTAAGGTAGCATTTGTAAATAGAGCTAGTATACTAACGAACATAGGTGCAACAGTATCTTCAACACAGCGGGAGGATACACCGAATACTAAGGAGATTGCAGTAAAAATATAGCTTATAGAAACTATTTTTAAATAATCTACTCCAAGTTGAATTACATAAGGGTCCTTATTAAATAATACCATTATTTTTTCTGGCATTAGTAATGCTAGTATTGTAAAAAGAACAGAAAATATTACGCTGGTTATTAGACTGAAGCCTAGGATTCTTCGGATATTTTCTTTATCTTTTTTACCCCAATATTGAGATATAAATACTCCAGCACCACTTGTTAAACCAATTATTAGAAGGTTGAATAAGAAGAAGTATTGATTCGCTATACCTACGGCTGCAATTTCAACTTCTCCAATTTTCCCTATCATTACAGTGTCTACCATATTGATAGAGGATGTAATAAGATTTTGTATAACAATGGGTACTGCTAACTTTAATAAGGTACTATAAAAGATTGATTGATTCGATTTCTTAGTGTTTAAACTTTCTTGTCTCATTTTTCCACCTTCCATTCCACACAAAAAAAGCATCTCCGATGCTTTTAAGCTTTCCTTTATTTTTTAAATTTGTATTATATTATACCATATAATATTGAACTATTGCATTAATACTTTAAATTGAGGTAGTAGTTTGTAGAGATAAAGAAAATTTGTCCTAATGCGTTTAGAAAAGAAAAGGCTCAAAGGAGTATAACCTTTGAGTCTAAAATTGCTATTATCCACCAAGATAAGCTTTCTTTACTGTATCATCATTAAGAAGATCCTTCGCTTTACCTTCTATATCAATTTGCCCATTCTGAATTATATACGCTCTATCAGCACATTGAAGTGCCATATTAGCATTTTGTTCAATTAATAGAACCGTAGTACCATCATTATTTATGTTCTTTACTATTGAAAAAATCTCTTTAACAATGATAGGAGCAAGTCCCATGGATGGTTCGTCAAGGAGTAGTAGCTTAGGTCTAGAAAGTAGAGCGCGTCCAATGGCTAGCATCTGCTGTTCTCCACCAGACAGTGTACCTGCAAATTGTGTTTTTCTCTCTAGCAGTCTTGGAAATAGGGAAAAAATATGATCCATATCTTTTTTTATTTCTGCCTTATCAGTTCTTGTATAGGCTCCTATTTCAAGGTTTTCTAAAACACTCATTGTTGAAAAAACTCGCCTTCCTTCCGGAACGTGAGAGATTCCTAATTTTACAATGCTTGAAGCAGACTGTGCATTCAATTCTTGACCATTATAAATTATTTTGCCAGATTTAGGTTTTTCAATACCGGATATAGAACGAAGGGTGGTTGTTTTTCCAGCGCCATTTGCACCAATAAGTGTAACAATTTCTCCCTCATTAATTTTAAGGTTAATATCTTTTAAAGCATGAATAGCTCCATAATAAACATTTAAATTCTGTAGTTCTAGCATTTACTCACCTCCTAGATAAGCTTTTATAACTCGTGGATTGTTTTGAACCTCACTCGGCACACCACTTGCAATTAAATTTCCATAATCAAATACGAAAATCTCATCACATATAGACATTACTAAGGACATATCATGTTCAATAAGAATTATTGTTAAATCAAACTGCTCTCTAATCCAAGTGATAAGCTTTGTAAGCTCATTCGTTTCTTGTGGATTCATTCCAGCTGCAGGCTCATCTAATAGGAGAAGCTTTGGTTTAGTGGCAAGAGCTCTTGCAATTTCTAATTTTCTTTGTTCTCCGTAAGGAAGATTACTAGCAAGGTCATCTTTTTTTTCATATAGATTAAAAACCTTTAGAAGCTCGAGCGCTTCCTTTCTTGCTTGATCTTCGTTTTTATAGAAGGAGGGAAAACGAAATAATGCAGGGAGTACGCCATAGGATAAATTATTATGATAGCCAATAAGTACGTTATCAAATACGGTCATGTTTTTAAAAAGCCTAATATTTTGAAAGGTTCTAGCTATACCATATTTCGGCATTTTGTAAGGTTTGAAATCCTTTGAGGTTATTTTTTTATCTAAATTATAGGTTATTTCTCCTGAGCTAGGAGTATAAATTCCTGTTAATAGGTTAAAGAAGGTTGTTTTGCCAGCACCATTTGGACCGATTACGCCAACTATTTCACCAGTATTAATTGATAGATTTATATCTGAAATAGCCTTTACGCCACTGAAAGATTTATGCAGATTGCTTACTTGAAGCAGGCTCATTTGAAACACCTCTTTTCTTAAATAATTTAAGTTCACTTTTGCCCATAAGACCTTGAGGTCTATAAAGCATTATTAGGAATAGAATAACGGCATAAACAACCATGCGAAGCTCTGGTATCCCTTGAAGGAATACGGATATTACAGAGAGAAGAATAGCTCCGATTATTGAACCAGGAATACTTCCTAATCCACCTAAAACAACGATTACAAGGATATCTATTGACTTCATAAACCCAAAAGAGTCAGGCTTTATGAAGTAGAAGTAATTAGCATATAAAGCGCCAGCTATTCCAGCAAAGAAGGCACCAATTGTAAATACAAGAACCTTATAGTAAGTTGTATTTACTCCCATAGCTTCAGAAGCGATTTCATCTTCTCTTATGGATATACATGCTCTTCCGTTATAAGATTGAATAAAGTTGCTAATGATTAGAACGGTTGCCACAATGCATATATACAGCCAAGTCCAATTTGTATATTGAGGAATGTCATTAAGCCCGATAGCACCGCCTATATAGTCTGTATTAAGTCCAATAATTCTAACAATTTCGCCAAAACCAAGGGTTGCAATAGCGAGATAATCTCCTTTAAGCCTTAAAGTTGGAATCCCGATGATGATACCTGCAACTGCTGCTAATATTGCAGCACCTAAAATACCTACGATAAATGGCATACCAAACTTTGTTGTAAGTATACCGGAAGCATAAGCACCAACAGACATAAAGGCAGCATGACCGAGGGAGAGCTGTCCTGTAAATCCTGTAATAAGATTTAGTCCAATTGCTAGTATGATATTAATTCCTATCAGTACAATGTTAAGCATGATATATGAATCTATAAATCCAGTTCTTATTAGAAGCTCAACTATTATATAAGCCCCAACGATTACGAATAGATTGAGCATAGCTTTCTTATTTAAAAAATTCATTTTCTACACCTCCTATTTTAAACTTTTTCTTTTACATTTTTGCCTAGTAAGCCAGTAGGTCTTACTAAAAGCACGACTATTAGTATTGCAAATGCCACCGCATCTTTATAAAGAGAGCCGCCAAATGCACTTACAATAGTTTCTGTTATTCCTAAGAAAAAGCCTCCAAATACAGCGCCTGGTATGATTCCTATTCCGCCTATTACTGCTGCGATAAAGGCCTTAAGTCCAGGGCCTGAACCCATAAGAGGATTTATTGAGTTATAGTATACGCCAACTAGCACCCCTGCTGCTCCTGCAAGAGCAGATCCTATTGCAAATGTAGCGGAGATTGTTTTATTTACATCGATACCCATTAATTGTGCAGCATCCGAATCTAGGGATACAGCCCTCATAGCTTTTCCAGTTTTTGTTTTATGTACAATATACTGAAGAAGAATCATTAAAGATATTGTAATAACTAGTATATAAACATTAGTAATGTCTAAAACAGCGCCAGTGTTAAGAATTTTAATCTGTGTTTTTGGTAAAAGAGTTGGAAAGGTTCTAGTTTCCGCCTTAACAAAATACATCATTCCATATTGCAAAAATAAAGATACGCTTATTGCAGTTATTAAAGCAGTTATTTTAGATGAATTTCTAAGTGGCTTATAGGCCACTTTTTCAATAATCATACCAAGAATACTTGTTACAGCCATAGAGAGTATAAGTGCTGGGAAAAAACTTAAACCAAGAAATGTTGTCAGAGCAAAACCGACATAAGCACCAACCATATAAATTTCTCCGTGGGCAAAATTGATTAAATTAATTATTCCGTAAACCATTGTATATCCAAGGGCGATCAATGCATAAATGCTGCCAAGGGATATCCCATTTACTAATTGTTGAATTAATTGTTCCATTATTGTCACCCCTCTAATATTTTAAGAGAACATTAAATCAGAGGGAGTTTTAACTCCCGCTGATTTTTTGGCATTTTCTATATCTTAAGGCTCTAATTTTTTAAGGAATGTAGGGACTCCTTCTACTACTTTAAGAATTGTTACAGATTTTACTGGATTGTGGAATTCATCAATTGAAAGAGTTCCTGTTATACCTTTAAAGTCTACAGTTGATGCTAAAGCATCTTTAACTTTCTCAGGATCAGCTTCTCCTGCTCTTTCTACAGCATCTGCAAGGAAGTATGCAAGGTCATATCCTAAAGCATTGAAAGCATCTGCATCGTTATTGTATTTTGCTTTAAATGATTTTTGGAAATTAACAACCTCAGGTGTATCATCTGAAGGTGAGTAGTGATTGGTGTAAAAAACATTCTCTAGAGCTTCTGAACCTGCAATTTCTGCAAGTTTTGGTGAATCAAAACCGTCTCCACCAAGTACAGGAACGGTAAGTCCTAATTCTCTAGCTTGCTTTACTATTAATCCCACTTCTTCATAGTATCCTGGAACATATAGTACTTCTGGGTTTGTAGCCTTAATTTTTGTTAAAACCGCCTTAAAATCTGTATCTTTCGCTACATATGCTTCTTCAGCAACTATAGTTCCACCAAGTGAGCTAAAGGTTTCATTAAAGCTTTTAGCAAGGCCCTTACTATAGTCATTTGTATTATCTAGAAGGATCGCTGCATTTTTAAGGGTTAAATCCTGGGCCGCAAAATTTGCCATTGTTACACCTTGGAATGAATCGCTAAAGCAAGTTTTAAATACATATTCTCTTACATTTCCTTTACTATCAACAGTAACATCATCTGCTGTAGCAGATGCAGATATTAGAGGAACTTTATTTTGTACAGCTGGTGGAAGTGCTGCTTTAGTATTTCCTGAAGTTGCAGCTCCTAGTATTGCAACAACTTTATCTCTAGTTGCAAGTCTAGTGGAAACGTTAGCAGCTTCAGCAGTATCAGATTTGTTATCAACCTTAACAATCTCAATTTGCTTTCCAAGTACTCCGCCATTTGTATTAATTTCTTCCATGGCAAACTCAATACCTGCCGTTAAACTTTGGCCATATGTTGAAACGGGGCCAGAAAGTTCGTAATTTAGACCAACTTTTATTGTTTCAGAATTATCTGACGAAGTGGATTGTGGAGAACATCCTGCTAAAAAGCTAGAAGCTACTAAAGCAGACATAAATAAAGCTAATTTTCTTTTCATTTTTATCGCTCCTTAAAATATAATAAATTTTTTAGTAATCATATTTACACAGTCGCATTGTTCAATCAGGTCACTTAACATTTATTGTCAACCACCCCCTAAAATAATAAAAAAACCTCTATTATGTATTTTTATACATAATAGAGGTGCATATAGCACGGTACCACTCTAATTTATAACAATCCTTCGAAAGTTATCTAATCGGGTTCAATCAAACCCTGTCCTAGTAACGGAGGATGCCGTAATAGCTTACAGGTACTTAGTTCAGCTATTCAACTCAGAAGGGATTTATTACCTATCAAGCCAATACTGGATCTCAGCAATTCCAGCTCTCTGTACTTGGTTATATGATAGCTTTTTCTTCATCATCGTCTTTTATATTTCGTTATAGTAATCTTGTAAGGTGTATACAGTATATTGCGTACTGTGTATAAATATGATTTTTATAATAATAACACCATAAAATCATGGTGTCAATACTTTTCTTGTATTATTTTAAATTTTTATAAAATTCTCATTCTATAGGATTGAATCGCAGTTTCACTTAATTTTTTCATCAACTTATTATTAACATATGGTCCAACTACAGCACCGATGAAAGGTACCATCTGCATAAGCTTTGCTAAATCAATATAATCTCTGTATTCTTGCTGGAAACTTTTCCAATCAAAATCATTCATATCATTAGGAAGATATGCATTATATTCATCCCAATTTTCCATTTTTTTAAAGATTTTGTTAACATGATTTTTACTTGAAAAAGCGAGCTGAAAAATATTAAGTATATAAAGTCTCTCTCTATAATCATTAACATCAAAACCATATATACTGGCAATGTCATAAAGAAATTTAATTTTTATGCTTAGCAGTAGTGGCAAATCAGTAAGGCCTAAAACTATTCCTCCAGCACCTGTGGCCGCTCCTTCAATCATTGCAGTAGTTTTATAGGACTTGGTTTTTTCTTTAATAAGCCTTTCTCTATCGATTAGGGAAAGATTTTTAATAGGAGGCTTCGTTATATATTTAGATCCAAATAATACTGCTTTAGTTAAATTTTTAATACCGTATGTAAGTATTTCATCATATGCATCTGGGAGTACATTATTAAATTTATTTTGAACACTTTTTGAAGCCAAATTCATTATAGAGGGTTTTTTTCTCATTTTTTTCTTCCAAACTTCTAGCTCATGCAGAGCTCTATCATTGTAAGTAGTCATATAATCACCAACATATATTTATTTTGCTTGCTATTGTGAATACAACAAGGTTCTGGGGCACCCGTATGCAATCTTTGATTGCATTAACGGGTCAGGTTCTTATTATATATTATAAACCAAACACTGTGCTTTATATCAGAAATTTGTAATAAAGAAATATAAAAAATAAATAAAAATAAGAAGAGCACTTTTTATAATGCTCTTCTTATTTTTATAGTCCATTATTAATCCTCAAACAATGCAGTAGACAAATAACGTTCTCCTGTATCAGGAAGAATTACAACAATATTTTTACCTACATTTTCAGGACGCTTTGCAAGCTCTTTTGCTGCGAATATAGCAGCACCAGAGGATATTCCTACAAGAAGTCCTTCTGCTTTAGCAATTTCTTTTCCAGTTGCAAAGGCATCATCATTAGTAACTGTAAGTATTTCATCGTAAATTTTTGTATTAAGAGTATCGGGAACAAAGCCTGCTCCAATACCTTGGATTTTATGTGGGCCTGCCTTGCCTTCTGAAAGGACTGGTGAATCAACTGGTTCAACTGCTATAATTTTAACGTCAGGATTTTTGGATTTTAAGTACTCGCCAACTCCTGTGATTGTTCCTCCTGTACCAATACCGGAAACAAATATATCAATCTTACCCTCAGTATCCTCCCAAATTTCTGGACCTGTTGTTTTTAAATGCATTGCAGGATTAGCTGGATTATTAAATTGACCTGGAATAAATGAATTTTCTATTTCAGCTGCAAGCTCTTCTGCTTTGGCAATTGCACCCTTCATACCCATTGCACCTTCTGTAAGAACGATTTCAGCACCGTATGCTTTTAATAGACTACGTCTTTCTACACTCATTGTTTCAGGCATTGTAAGAATTATTCTGTAGCCTCTTGCAGCTGCAACAGAAGCAAGGCCTATTCCTGTATTTCCGCTTGTAGGTTCAATAATAACAGATCCAGCTTTTAATAATCCTTTTTCCTCAGCATCAATAACCATAGCATATGCAATTCGATCTTTTACACTACCTGCTGGGTTAAAATACTCTAGCTTCGCAATGATTTTTCCGTTTAAATCATGGTTTTTGTTGTAGTTTGAAAGTTCTAGTAGTGGGGTTTTTCCAATAAGCTCTGTTAAGCTTTTATAAATCTTTGACATATGAACTCCTCCATTCATTTCCTAGTAAAACAATATGTTTTTATGTATTTAGTATATTACGTTACTTTCAAATAAGCAACAGTTTTTTTAAAACATATAGACATATTTTTTATCCTTAGATTAAATATATTCTACTTCTTAATTTCTAATTATAATATTTGATATTAAATAAATGTCAATTTATAAGATCAGGAAAAAATATATGTATATGAGATTGTCCATTCATGCGGAATATTTGTATTAAAAAATTCATAATATGGGTTAAGATTTAAAATCATATTTAGAATTTTGTAATATTAAAAAGGGGGGAAAGTATATTATGAGTAAAAGATTTTTTAGTTTGGTAAGTGGCTTACTTATTGCAGGGTTACTATTTACTGGCTGTGTACCAAAGACCGAGCCACCACAAGATACTGGTCAAACTCCAGCTGAAAACACAGCTGAGCCTGCTACTCAAAAGATTTTAAGAACGAACAACATGAGTGAGCCTGGAACATTAGATCCAGCTTTAGCACAAGGAACACATGACTCTTGGGTATTGGATCATGTATTTGAAGGATTATTTAAGCATAGCCAAAATGGTGGAATGGAGCCCGGAATGGCTAAAGAATATAAATTAGCTGATGACGAGGTTACGTATACATTTACACTTCGTGATGATATTAAATGGTCTAATGGGGACCCTGTAACTGCTCACGATTTTGAGTTTGCATGGAAACGAGCATTAAACCCAGAATTAGCTGCAGAATATGCATATCAATTCTATTACCTAAAAGGTGGAGAAGCGTATAATACAGGTGCTGGCTCCTTGGATGATGTAGGCGTAAAGGCTCTTGATGATAAAACATTGGAAGTTGTTTTAGAAACACCTACAGCATATTTCTTAGAACTTACTTCTTTTTATACTTACTATCCAGTTAATAAAAAAGCAGTTGAAGCTAATCCTGATTGGGCAAAATCACCTTCCACATATGTATCTAATGGAGCTTTTAAATTAACTGAATGGGAGCATAACGCTAAAATTGTAATAATGAAGAATGAAAACTACTATAATGCAGCAAATGTTAAATTAGACGGTGTAGAGTTCTCTATATTAGCAGACGAAAATACTGCTTGGCAGAAATATGAGGGTGGAGAATTTGACTTCTTAACTCCTTTACCGCAAGCAGTTGTAGCACAACTAAAAGCAGCTAATAATTCTGAACTTGTAATTGGCGGAGATGTTGCAACTTATTACTACAACTTTAATACAAAGGTAAAGCCTTTTGATAATGCTAAGATAAGAAAAGGCTTAGTTATGACTTTAGATAGACAGACAATCGTTGATAAGATTGCTCAAGGTGGTCAGATTGCTGCTGAAGGTGTTGTACCTTTCGGTATGCTAGATGAAAACAAGAAGGATTTTAGAGATTCTAGTGGAGAGCTAGTTCAGTACAATGTAGAAGAAGGTAAGAAGTTATTTGAAGAAGGATTAGCGGAAACAGGATACAAAGCTTCTGATTTCAGCCAATTTGTTCTTCTTTACAATACTTCTGAAGGACATAAAAAGATTGCTCAAACAGCTCAAGAAATGTGGAGAACTAATTTAGGTATTGAAATACAACTAGAAAACGTAGACTTCCAAGTCAAATTAGATAGAGAAAAAGCAGGAGATTTCCATATATCTCGTGCTGGATGGGTTGGAGATTATATAGACCCAATGACGTTTATAGATCTATGGGTAACTACAAGTAGCTTCAACGATGCTAAGTTTAGCAATGCTAGATATGATGAATTAGTAGCTACAGCAAAGGCAACTACAGATCAAAAGGTTCGTATGGAAGCTATGCGTGAAGCAGAACAAATTTTAATGGATCATATGCCAGTAGCACCAATCTACTTCTATACTCAACCATATGCACAGAAAACATATGTAACAGGAATATTTAAGCCGCTCAATAGATATCCTTATTTCATATATGCAGATATGAACAAATAGTTAATTCAAGCTTCTAAAAAGAAGGTCGAGGAGCTATTAAATTTTAGCTATCGACCTTCTTTAATTAAAGGTAGAGGAGAGGTAGCATGAAAAAATACCTTTTTAAGAGATTGATTATGTCTATTGTTACATTATGGGCAATCATTACGATAACTTTTGTTTTAATGCATTCTGTGCCAGGGAATCCATTTAGGAAGGAAGGAAAAATGCCTAAAGTAGTTTATGAGAATCTACAGAAAAAATATGGTCTTGATAAACCATATATGGAGCAATACACCATATACTTAGGTAAAATTATTAGAGGAGATTTTGGAGACTCTATGAAATCAAGAGTTGAAACTGTAAACGATATGATTAACAGAGGATTTCCTGTTTCTGCCTATATAGGAGCACAGGCTTTGCTTGCTGCATTAGTATTTGGACCTGCTCTAGGTGCTCTAGCCGCTTTAAATCAGAATAAATGGCCGGACTATTTCTCTATGATTGTTGCAATTGTAGGGATATCTGTTCCTAGCTTTATAATGGGTACCGTATTTATTCAGTTCTTAGCTAGAAATATTTCTTGGATACCGATTGGCGGATGGGGAACTTATCGGCACACTGTACTCCCGTCCTTAGCATTATCTCTTATGCCCTTAGCTTATATTGCAAGGCTTATGCGCTCTAGCATGTTAGAGGTTTTGGGACAGGATTATATTAAAACAGCAAAATCTAAGGGAATAGCAAAGTCTACTGTCATCCTTAGACATGCTGTACGCAATGCAATTTTACCTATTATATCTATACTGGGAACAACAGTTTCTAATCTATTGGTTGGTAGCTTTGTAATTGAAAAAATATTTGGTATTCCAGGGCTTGGCATGTTCTTTGTTAACTCAATTAACAATAGGGATTATACATTGATTATGGGGACGACTATTTTTTACTCAATTATATTAATTGTTATGTTATTAATAGTAGATATTGGTTATATGCTCATAGATCCACGTATTAAGCTTACTAAGGAGGGACGATAATGAAAGAATCCATTAATTTGAATCAAGGATTATTTAGTCCTGCATCTCATGAAGATAAAAATATGGATAAAATTCGTCGTCCTAGTATTAAGTATTGGCCCGATGTATGGCGAAGATTAAAGCAAAATAAGCTTGCAATGACAGGTTTAACTTTAATAGCAATTTTTATAGTTATGGCTACTGTAGGAACAAAACTAAATGGATTTAAATACTACGAGCAAAATTATAATTTGATAAATGTGCATCCAAATTCGACTCACTGGTTTGGTACAGATGAGCTAGGTAGAGATCTTTTTACGAGAGTTTGGTATGGTGCAAGATATTCTCTATTTATAGGGATAGCGGCAGCCTTTATAGATTTTGTTCTTGGGGTTTTATACGGTGGGATTTCAGGTATGGCAACAAGAAAAGTAGACTCTATTATGATGCGTATTGCAGAAGTTATATACAGCATACCGTATTTACTTGTAGTAATTCTATTGTCCGTTGTATTTTCTAAGGCAGGATCAGGTAGCAGTATGTTTGTCCTAATTTTAGCGATGACATTAACTAGTTGGGTGCCTATGGCAATACTTGTTCGTGGTCAAGTGCTACAACTTAAAGAATCAGAATATGCTTTAGCCGCGGAATCTTTGGGAGCATCTAAAAATTGGATACTAAAGAAGCATATTATACCAAATACTTTAGGACCTATTTTAGTAAATGTTACGCTGACTATTCCTAGAGCTATATTTGCAGAAGCAACTCTAAGTTTTTTAAGTTTAGGACTTCAGGCGCCTAAATCAAGTCTTGGGACTTTAGCTAATGATGGATTAGCGGGCCTTGCTGTAGGGAATTCCTATCAGATTTTAATTCCGGCTATATTCATTTCCCTTATTATGTTTGCTTTTAACGTATTAGGAGACGGACTTAGAGATGCCTTAGATCCAAGGCTAAGGAAATAGGGGGGCGTAAAAATGAACAGAATATTAGATGTTAGAAATTTGGAGGTATCGTTTAAAACTTTTTTTGGAGAAGTAGAAGCCGTTCGCAATATTAGTTTTCATGTAAATAAGAAGGAAACGGTTGCAATTGTTGGAGAATCTGGTTGTGGAAAATCCGTAACTGCTAATTCTATTATGCAGTTATTACCAATGCCGCCTGCTTTTTTCAAAGGTGGAGAAATACTTTTTAATGGGGAAAATATCTTAAATAAATCAGAGAAAGAGATGCAGGCTATTCGAGGTAATCAAATATCTATGATTTTTCAAGATCCTATGACGTCTCTTAATCCTACTATGAAAATTGGGGACCAGATTATAGAGGGTCTAGTAAAGCATCAACATTTGAGAAAGGAAGAGGGACGAAAAAAAGCGATCGAAATGCTAAATCTTGTAGCAGTGCCTCATCCTGAGCAAAGGATTAATCAGTATCCACATGAATTTTCTGGCGGTATGAGGCAGCGGGTTATGATTGCTTTGGCTATGGTTTGTTCGCCTAAATTACTTATAGCAGATGAGCCAACGACTGCCCTTGATGTAACAGTACAGGCACAGATATTAGACTTAATGAAAAAGATACAGGATAGACTAGGTATGTCAATTATACTGATTACTCATGACCTTGGTGTCGTAGCAGATATGAGTGATCGGGTAGTAATTATGTATGCAGGCCAAATTTTAGAGGAAGGTAGCGTAGATGAAATATTTAAAGCTCCGAATCATCCGTATACAAGAAAACTATTGGCTTCCGTACCGCGTTTAAATATGAAAAAAGAAGATCCACTTCACTCTATTGATGGAACACCTCCAGATTTATATATACCACCAAATGGATGTCCTTTTTATGATCGTTGTAGTAG
>JAEWHG010000222.1 GCA_023387935.1 Bacillota bacterium | reverse complement strand
AACAGGGGTTCGATTCCCCTAGGGGTCACCAAAATAGTATATTTAGATGAAGCTGAAGGAAAGAATTGACCTTTTAATAAGGAAAATCTGGATATCAGCTTTTTTAAATTTTAAAAAATAAATTTATAGAGGAGCAGCTTAATTCGGCTGAATGCACCCGACTCAAAATCAGGCGAATGATTTTTATGTTCCCTGGGTTCAAATCTTAATTCTTATGCCCAAAATACTAACAAGAGATATACAATCTCTTGTTTTTTTGATATAAAAATATAAATTTTAATATTAATGGAATATTACAACCATAAGTTGGAAAAAATCACTTAATATAAAAATATATTATTGAAGGAGTCCATTATGAATCAGAAAATCAATAAAAAAGAAATTACTTTTTTTGAAGATGCCCTAAATTTAGAACAAAAGGATATCGAGGAAAATTATAAAAAATATATAAATCCACAACTAACTACACTTTTAAAGACCTTAGGGTTTAATAAAACTTTTATTAAAGCAAAGGATATGATAATTTGGGATAAAGATGGAAAAGAATATCTAGATTTCCTAGGTGCATATGGGGCTTTAAATATTGGACATAACAATGATGCCGTAATTGAAGCATTAAATAGAATAAGCCACATGCCAAATTTACTACAAATAGGAATGAATAGTTTAACTAGTATTTTAGCTAAAAATTTAGCTGAAATAACCCCTGGAGATTTAAAATATACTTTTTTTTGTAATAGCGGAGCAGAAGCTGTAGAGGGAGCGTTAAAGCTAGCTAAAATTTCCACAGAAAAATCAGGCATTATTTATTGTAAGGGTGCTTTTCATGGTAAATCTATGGGTGCATTGTCTGTTACGGGAAGAAATAAATATAAAAAATATTTTGAACCGATGGTTCCATTAACATTTGAAGTTACCTATGGAGATATTAATGAACTTAGAGTTATATTAGAGAAGCATGATAATATAGCAGCTTTTATTGTTGAGCCAATACAGGGTGAGGGAGGAATCATAGTACCACCGATTGGTTATTTAAAAAGAGCAAAAGAGCTTTGCTCACAATACGGAGTGCTATTAATCGCAGATGAAATACAAACTGGATTTGGTAGAACTGGATATTGGTTTGCTTGTGAGGCTGAAGGAGTAACTCCAGATATTATGTGTATTGCTAAGTCTTTAAGTGGTGGGATTATTCCAATTGGAGCATATATTGCAAACGAAGAAGTGTGGAAGAGAGGTTATGGAACAATAGATAAATGTCTACTTCACACCTCAACATTTGGGGGAAATACATGGGCATGTGCAGCAGGTATTTCTACTATACAATTTATAGCAGAAAATGATCTAGAAAATGAAACTTTAGCAAAAGGAAAATATTTAATTGATAGATTGTTTGAGCTAAAGAATAAATATCCTATTTTAAAGGAAGTAAGAGGAAGAGGTTTAATGGTAGGTCTAGAATTTGAAACAATGAAAATACCTTTAATCAATGGATTAATTGACAAAAATACAAAAGAGCTAGTAAATGAATATATTGGTGGAATTGTAGCTAGTGAATTGATTACGAATTATAATATCATAACAGCTTATACTTTAAATAATCCTAATGTAATTAGAATCGAACCTCCATTAACAGTCACATATGAACAGTTGGATAGATTTGTTAACGCATTGCAAGAAATATTAGCTAAAAATAAGAATATCACTACTATGGCATTTAATAATACTAAAGGTTTTATAAAATCTATATTTAATGGAGGTAGATAAAAGTATGAATAGATTTGCTTTTATAATTCATCCAATAGAAATTGATGATATTTATAGAAAATATGCTTTTCTCAAAATTTTTCCTAAAGGTATTATAGAGAAGATAGTTAGTTTTGTGCCATCTTCAATTACATCAAAGATTACAGGTGTACAAAGTGGATTTCAAGAATCGGAAGGATGGTTTATAGGACTCCCATTAACTTCTAGTATGATGATAAAAATGCCAGAATCCTATGTTATAAAAAAAATAATTAAAGCTGGTAGAAAGGCAGAAAAGATAGGCGCAAAAATAGTAGGTCTTGGAGCTTATACATCAGTTGTAGGAGATGCTGGAATTACTATTGCTAAAAATTTAAATATTGCAGTAACAACAGGAAATACATATACAGTTGCAGCAGCTTTTGATGCAATAAAAGAAGCATGTAGAGTATTAGGGAAAAATTTACAAGAAAGTGAGATTGCTATTGTAGGAGCTACAGGATCCATAGGAAAAGTTTGTGCAGAATTATCTTGTAGAGAATCAAAAAAAGTTATTTTAGTGGGAAGAAATATAGAAAAGCTTTTACATATGAAATGGGAGTTTCATGATAAGTATGGTAGCAATCTAGATATTGAATGCTGTGATAATGTAAGAGACGGCTTGTATAATGCAGATGTAGTTATTACTGTAACTAGCAGTGTTGGAGAGATTATAGAGCCACAAGATATTAAAAGTGGAGCTATTATCTGTGATGTTGCCAGGCCAAGAGACGTTTCTAAATTAGTGCAAGAAAAACGTAAGGATGTATTAATTATTGAAGGTGGAGTAATAGAAGGACCTAAGGGAATAAATTTCAACTTCAATTTTGGATTTCCTGAGGGATTATGCTATGCTTGTATGGCTGAAACGATGATTTTAGCGCTCGAAGGAAAGTATGAAAATTTTAGTTTAGGAAGAGAAATACATATAGATAAGGTTGATGAAATAAGATGTTTAGCAAAAAAACACGGATTTAAAGTTGCAGGCCTTAGAAGTTTTGAAAGAGTAGTAGATGAAGAGCATATAAAAAATGTAATAGAAAATGTACAAAAGGCTCATAATTTAAATTAATAAGCATATAGTAGAATAACAGAGGAAATATGACCTAAATTTATGATGTTTACTGTAGTACTTGAATACCAAATTATAATTTTACTTGCATTTTTTGGTATTTGTTATATCATTTAAGTATATAAAGAGATACTAGAGGGTGGGGGAGTATCGAAGTGAATAGTTTAAAGAAGGATATTTTTGATATGTGTAAGGATTTTATTAAAATAGTAGATAGTTTATTTGAAAAGGGCGAAATATCTCAGGAGCAGTATAATGAAATGGTTAAATTAAAGCTAGATTATGTAAAAAAATTTGACAAATAATAATTAATTTAATTATTTTGATTAGAGGGCAATATATCATAGAAAAGCATCTAAGATGCTTTTTTTATTGTATAAGAAAGTATAAATATCTTAGGTAGATGTAGTAGTATCAGGCGAATTTTTTCATTTTATATATCTATTTCGCAATTCTTCATTTCTTTTTTTTAATAATTAGGATAATATAATATTATAGGTAAAATATACAAATATATATTAAAGGATTTACATATAGAAAATTGAAAACAAGAGGGTGCGTTCTGTGCAAGAAGCTTTGGAATTATTTATGAATATTGGCATAAGAGATATTGCAGACATGGCCATAGTTGCTTTTGTTTTTTATAAGCTCTATATGCTTATAAGAGAAACAAGAGCAGAGCAACTAGTAAAGGGAATATTAGTATTACTAATTGCTACACCAGTAAGTGCGTGGTTGCAGTTACACGTTATTAATTGGATTTTAATCAATACAATGACCGTAGGTTTTATTGCTTTACTTATTGTATTCCAACCTGAATTAAGAAGAGCTTTAGAATATATAGGCAGGACGAAATTTTTAACTAAATCTATTGTTGATATTGAAGAGGAAGAAATAAAAACTGCAGTTGAAGAACTGAAAGAAGCTGTAGGATCTCTTTCAAGGCAAAAAATTGGAGCTCTTATTGTTATTGAAAGAGAAACAGGTTTAAGTGAGGTTGTGGAAACTGGAACTCAAATTGGTGGAACAGTTTCAAGTGGATTGCTTATAAATATATTCATTCCAAATACACCTCTGCATGACGGTGCGGTGGTTATTAGAAAAAATAAAATATTAGCAGCGGGTTGTCTTCTGCCCTTAACTGATAATCCAAATATAAGCAAAGCATTAGGAACAAGACATAGGGCAGGTATTGGTATTACAGAAAGATCCGACTCTATGGTAGTGATTGTTTCAGAAGAAACTGGATCAATTTCAATTGCGGAGAATGGAAAATTAAAAAGATTTTTAGATGTAGAAAAATTATCTCAAATATTATTACAAAGCTATAAAGCAGAAGAAAATCGCAAATGGCAATTTTTAAAGATGAAATGGAGGCATAAAGATGAGTAAGACAGGTATTAATAATTTAGCACCGAAAGTTATTTCAATTCTTTTTGCCTTTGTTTTATGGATATATGTGATGAGCACAATTAATCCAAAAACCAGTGCTAATTTTTCTAGTATACCAGTAAATCTTATGAATGTAGAAGAACTTAAAGATCAAGAGCTTGCAATAGTTGGGGATCAGGATTTTAAAGTAAGAGTTAAATTAACAGGAAGAAGAGATGAGGTAAGCAAGGTATCAGCAGATCAAATTCAAGTAAAGGCAGATTTAAGAGGATATAGTCTAGGTACAAATAATGTACCTTTAGAGGTAACTGTTCCTAATAATGTAGAAGTTGAGGTTAGTCCTAGATTTATTCGTGTAGAATTAGAAGAAATTATAAAAAAACAAAGGAATGTGAATGTTATCATTACTGGAACTCCTAAAGAAAATTATATTGCAGCTGAGCCTCAATATAAACCTACTGTTGTAATGATTGAGGGTCCAGAAAGTTATGTTAATTCTGTAGAGCGTGTAGCCGCTACATTGGATGTTTCAGGGGAATCTAAGCCACTGGTTTTAAGCTTACCACTGAAGGCTGTAAATAGTAGGGGAGAAGAAGTTAAAAATGTAGATGTGAAAACATCATATGTAGATATAACACTAGACATTGATTTATTAAAATCAGTGCCAATTAAAGCAAATTACGAATTTGAAGCAGCAGAAGGATATAAGGTTACTAATGTAGTTATTAATCCATCAGAGGTTATATTAAAGGGTAGTGAAGATATTCTAAAGGGAATTACGGAAATTACAACTAAAAAAATTGAAGTCCAAAATTTAAATAAAGCTGAAAATCTAGAAGTAACGCTTGAACTTCCAGAGGGTGTTGTAGTTCAGAATGAAACTCCAATTACTATGGATGTTTATGTAGAAAAGATAGAAGAAGAGATATTTAAAATAAGCAGAGACCAAATAATATTTAGCAATTTAGATGAAAATCTAAAAGTTGATAAAAAGGATATACCAGAAACTTTAGCTGTAAAAATAAGCGCATTAAGAACCGTATTAGATACCATTAAAGAAAGTGATATTAGAATAGAGGTAGATTTAGCTAACCTTAATTCAAATGAATATACAATCGAACCTGTAATCCAGTTACCTTTTATTATTGAAAGAGATGTAGAATCAATACAATTAGATCCAAAAACTATAAATATAAAATTAGTTACCAAATAAACCGGATAGTAAAATATCCGGTTTTTATCCGAATTTATAAGAATAAGGAGGGTAAAACTATGCTAAATGAAATAGATGTAATTCTAAATAGTACCCATGATGCTACTATTGCAGTGGATATGAATGGAAATGTTACCTTATTTAATAGAGCAGCAGAAAAAATTATAAAGGTAAAAGAAAAAGATGCTTTAGGGAGACATATCGAAGATGTCCTTCCAAGTACAAGATTACCATATATTTTGCAAACTGGTGAATCGGAGCTTAACAGAAGGCAAATTGTTGCTGATATATCTATAATTACCAGTCGGATGCCAGTAAAGGATGAACACGGAAATGTTACTGGAGCTGTTGCCGTATTCAGAGATATTAGCGAAATATTAGATTTGAATGATGAAATTTATCAGCTAAAAGAGATGCAAAGCTTATTAGAAGGAATTTTTAACTCTAGTCAAGATGCTATTTCTGTATGTAATGAAAATGGAATAGGAATTCTAATTAATCCAGCATACACCCAGCTAATAGGACTTTCAGAGGATGATATTATAGGTAAGCCTGCGACGGTAGATGTTGTTGAGGGCGAAAGTATACATATGAAGGTTATTAAAACAAAGAAACCTGTAAAGGGAGCTAGACTTAAAATAGGACCTAAAAAGAAAGAAGTAGTGGCAAGTGCTGCACCAATAATTGTAGATGGAGAGTTAAAGGGTAGTGTAGGAATACTTCATGATTTAACTGAAATTAAAAGGTTAAATAGTGAGCTTAAGCAGGCAAAGCAAATTATTAGAAATCTAGAGGCAAAATACACATTCGATGATATTATAGGTAATGACCAACTTATGATTACTGCCATAGAAAAGGCAAAGCAGGCAGCTTTAACTCCAGCAACAGTGCTTCTAAGGGGTGAAAGTGGTACCGGTAAGGAGTTATTTGCACATGCAATCCATAATCTATCCTATAGAAAATATAATCAATTTGTTAGGGTAAACTGTGCAGCTATTAATGAAAATCTTTTAGAAAGTGAGCTTTTCGGTTATGAAGAGGGAGCTTTTACCGGAGCACTAAAAGGTGGTAAAATAGGTTTTTTTGAACAGGCTCATAGTGGAACTATATTTTTAGATGAAATAGGAGAAATTCCCTTAAGTACTCAGGTTAAATTACTAAGAGTATTGCAGGAAAAAGAAATAATAAGGGTTGGTGGAACCAATCCAGTTAATGTAGATGTACGCGTAATTGCGGCTACGAATGCCCCTTTAGAGAGGGCTATAGAGGAAGGTAAATTTAGAGAAGATTTATATTATAGACTAAATGTATTGCCAATTGAGATTCCTCCTTTAAAAAAGAGATTAAATGATTTTTATCCTTTGATACTTCATCTAATTAAGAAATTTAATCAAGAATATGGTAGAAGCGTTGAGGATATAGATAAGTCCGCGCTAGAAAAGCTTAAAAGCTATGATTGGCCAGGAAATGTAAGGGAACTACAAAATATTATTGGACGTTCCATGATAAATATTAAGTTTAATGGAACCATAATTAAAGAGGAGCATCTGCCAAAACTTTCTTATAATAATTTAGATACTGATACACAGAATAATAGTAATTCCAAAAAGTATTTTAATAGAGAAATTAGGGGATTAAAGGAAACAATGGAACAACTGGAGAAGGAAGTAATTTCTGATGCATTAAATAGAAATAGAGGGAACCGTACTGCGACTGCTAAAGAATTAGAAATATCCGTAAGAAATTTATATTATAAGATTGAAAAATATTTAATTGAAGACTAGACCATGAAAAAAATTGCATTGTTTAGTGCAAAATATTTCATGCAAAAACTTGCATTGTATAAAATAATGCAAGTTTTTTGTGTTATGAAAAGAAAAATATGCTCTCTGATCACTTGGATTTAGAGAAATAATAATTAAAATTTACAAATCATCAATTTGGCACAACTATTGCATCAATAGTATAAATATATAAAGTGATATTGTGGAAATATAATTATAGTGTATATTACAAAAATTAGTGAATTAATCTATGTAATAACTATTTCAAAAAAAATAAAAACTATAGAAATAAGAGGTGAAGCTAGAATGATTAAAAACTTTCAAGAAGTAATGGAAATTGCTAGACAAAGAGGACCTAAAACAATTTCTGTTGCCTGTGCTCAGGATTTTGAAGTTTTGTCAGCTGTTAATCAAGCGAAACAAGCTGGTATTGTTGATGCTATTTTAGTAGGTGATCAAGAGAAAATTGTAGAAATTGCAAATGAAAATAATATTGACCTAGCTCAATTTGAAATTATTGATATTAAAGATTTAACTGAAGCTTCTAGAAAAGCAGTAGAATTGGTTTCTACTGGAAAGGCTCATATGGTAATGAAGGGTCTAGTTGATACCTCTGTTATTTTAAAAGCTGTATTAGATGCTGAAATAGGACTTAGAACTGGTAATGTATTAAGTCACGTTGCAGTATTTGATGTTAAAGAATATGATAGATTATTTTTCGTAACTGATGCAGCTATGAATTTAGCTCCTGACTTAAACACTAAAAAACAAATTATCGAAAATGCTGTACAAGTAGCTCATGCATTAGATATAGAGGAGCCTAAAGTTGCAGCTCTTTGTGCTGTAGAAAAGGTTAATCCAAAGATGAAGGATACTGTAGACGCAGCAGCATTAGAGGAAATGAATAAAAATGGTGAAATTACAGGATGTATTGTAGGGGGACCATTTGCTTTAGATAATGCTATTTCTATGGAAGCTGCGAAACATAAAGGTATAACACATCCAGTTGCAGGAAAAGCAGAAATATTATTAGTACCGGATATTGAAGCTGGTAATATTTTATATAAATCTATGGTATTCTTTGCGGGAGCTAAGAATGCAGGACTTATTGTAGGAGCTAAAGCACCTATTGTTTTAACTTCTAGAGCAGATAGTGATGAAGCAAAATTATATTCAATTGCACTTGGCGTATTATGTGCAGCAAAATTATTTTAAGCACTTGAAATTTTTAATGTAATTAAAAATTGAGTGCGCCATAAATATTGTGGACGTAAGTAAATAAATTTTATTTTTAGGCTAGAGAGGCGGAAAAAATTAATGAGCGAAATTTATAGAATATTAACGATAAACCCAGGATCTACATCAACAAAAATTGCTATTTTTGATAACGAGAAAAATGTATTTGAAGAGGTATTAAGACATTCATCTGAAGAAATTGGACAATATGCAACGATATTTGATCAATATGAATTTAGAAAAAATGTTATTCTTGAAACATTAAATGAAAAAGGAATCAACTTAACTAAATTAGATGCTGTAGTAGGTAGAGGCGGTCTTTTAAAGCCTATTGAAGGTGGAACATACTCAGTGGATGAAAATATGATTAAGGACTTAAAAGTAGGAGTAATGGGACAACATGCATCGAACCTTGGAGGAATAATTGCTAGCGAAATAGCTGGACAATTAAACATCCCTGCATTTATAGTTGACCCAGTTGTTGTTGATGAATTAAATGAAATCGCTAGAGTTTCTGGTATTCCACAATTAGATAGAAAAAGTATATTCCATGCATTAAACCAAAAAGCTGTTGCAAGAAGATATGCAAAGGATATGGGAAAAGCATATGAAGATGTAAATGTTATTGTAGCTCACCTAGGTGGTGGAGTTTCTGTAGGAGCTCATAAAAATGGAAGAGTTATCGAAGTTAATAATGCTTTAGATGGAGATGGACCATTCTCACCTGAAAGATCTGGTGGACTACCAGCAGGACAATTAGCTAAACTTTGTTTCTCTGGAGAATATACTCTTGATGAAATTAAAAAATTAATCACTGGTAAAGGTGGACTTGTTGCATATGTTGGAAGCAATGATGGTAGAGAAGTTGTTGCTATGATAGAAAAAGGCGATAAAAAAGCTGAACTTGTATACAAAGCAATGGCTTACCAAGTAGCTAAAGAAATCGGTGCTTGTGCTGCTGTATTAAAAGGTAAAGTAGATGCTATCATCCTAACTGGTGGAATTGCATATGATAAAGAATTTACAGCATGGATTAAAGAAGATGTTGAATTTATTTCAGAGGTTGTAATTTACCCTGGTGAAGATGAAATGATCGCTTTAGCTGAAGGTGGATTAAGAGTATTACGTGGAGAAGAAGAAGCAAAAAAATACCAATAAAGGTGATGAATATGCTAAATGACAATAGAGTCCGAATTATAATAGGACATTATGGAAGTGGTAAGACTGAGTTTTCGGTAAACTACGCTATAGCTTTAGCAGAGCAAGGAAAAAAAGTAGCATTAGCTGATTTAGACGTAGTGAATCCATATTTTAGAAGTAGAGAGAAGCATGAACTTTTAAAAAGTTATGGTATACTAGTAGAGTCAAGCTATGTAGAGGGTTCTGGTACCGATTTACCATCTATATCTGCAGGCATATTAGGACCATTGCAAAATGAAGCATATGATTTTGTAATGGATGTTGGTGGAGACTCTATGGGTGCAAGAACTTTAGGCAGATACCATCAATATTTAGTAGATGGAAAATATGATATGTTCTGCGTAGTTAATGGGAATAGACCTGAAACTCAAACTGTAGAAGGTTTGATTCACCATATTAAGTCAATAGAAAAAACTTCTAGAGCAAAAGTTACAGGACTGATTAATAACACCCACTTATTAAGATATACTACAGTTGAGGATGTTTTAAGAGGTCAGGAACTTTGTAGAGCGGCTTCAGAAGAATTAAATATACCAATTAAATATGTAAGTGCTATTGAAAGTGTTGCTAAAGATCTTCCGACAGATCTAGAAGGTCAAATATTACCTATCAAAATGATCATGCGTGAAGATTGGATGTAAAAAAGTTCTTTTTGCTGGAGATAGCGGTCGATGAAGGCATTAGATATATATTACCTCAAGTTTATTGATAATTATAAAGGAGGGTTAAACATGGCAAAGATTAAAGGTAAAGTTACATTTGATGAAAATCGTTGTAAAGGATGTACGCTATGTACAACTGTGTGTCCAGTTAAAATAATTAAAATGGATACAACAAGAATTAATGCTAAAGGATATAATCCAGCTACAGTAGAAGAGATGGATAAATGTATTGCTTGTGCAAGTTGTGCAACTGTTTGTCCAGATGTTGTTATTACAGTAGAAAAAGAAGATTAATTAATATAAAAATTGTAAGGAGGGACATACCCATGGCTAAAGTATTAATGAAGGGAAACGAAGCTCTAGGTGCTGCTGCGATTAAAGCAGGATGTAAATATTTCTTCGGTTACCCAATTACACCACAAAGTGAATTACCTGAATTTATGTCTAGAGAATTACCTAAAGTTGGCGGAATGTTTGTTCAAGCTGAATCAGAAGTTGCTGCGATTAATATGATATACGGAGCTGCTGGTACAGGAGCAAGAGTATTAACATCATCATCTTCTGTAGGGGTTGCTCTAAAGCAAGAAGGAATCAGTTATATCGCTGGTGCTGAATTACCAGCTGTTATTATAAATATTTCTAGAGGTGGTCCAGGACTAGGTGGAATTCAACCTTCTCAAGCAGACTACTTTATGTCTACAAGAGGTGGAGGAAATGGAGACTACAGACACCCTGTATACGCTCCTGCTACAGTTCAAGAAGCTGTTGATTTAACAATGGAAGCTTTCAACGTAGCTGACTATTATAGAACACCTGTAATCGTTCTAGGAGACGGTATGATCGGTCAAATGATGGAACCTGTTGAGTTTAACGAGCCTAAAAAAAGAGAATTACCAGCTAAAGATTGGGCAACAACAGGAACTGAAGGTAAGAGAAAACCAAATATTGTGAACTCTTTATTCTTAGATCCTCAAGCATTAGAAGATCATAACTGGAAATTAGATAGAAAATATAAAGAAATAGAAGAAAATGAAACAATGTATGAAATGTACAAAATGGATGATGCAGAAATCGTAATGGTATCATACGGTACAACTTCAAGAATTGTTAAAAATGCAATTGAAGCATTAAGAGCAGAAGGAATTAAAGCTGGACTTATTAGACCAATTACTTTATGGCCATATCCTACAAAAGCATTTAAGGAAATTCCAGCAACTGCAAAAGCTTTATTATCTGTAGAAATGAGTACAGGTCAAATGATCGACGACGTAAAGATTGCAAACGAAGGAAGACTTCCAGTACACTTCTACGGAAGAACAGGTGGTATGATTCCTACACCAGCTGCAATCATCGCAAAAGCTAAGGAAATCTTAGGGGGTGCACAATAATGTCTGTAGTATTTAAAAAGACTGAAGGTTTAACAGAAAAACAAACTCACTATTGTCCAGGATGTACTCATGGTATTATTCATAGATTAGTAGGAGAAGTATTAGAAGAACTAGGAGTATTAGGAAAAGCTATTGGGGTAGCTCCAGTAGGTTGTTCAGTACTTGCTTATGATTACTTTAATTGCGATATGAGTGAAGCGGCTCACGGTAGAGCTCCAGCAGTAGCAACTGGTATTAAAAGAATTCTTCCAGAAAATGTTGTTTTCACATACCAAGGAGACGGTGACTTAGCTTCCATAGGTACAGCTGAAATTGTTCATGCTGCACATAGAGGTGAAAAGTTTACAACGATCTTTGTTAACAATGCTATTTACGGTATGACTGGTGGACAAATGTCTCCAACAACTTTAGTTGGACAAAAGGCAACAACAGCGCCACAAGGAAGACAAGAAGAATTAGCAGGAAAGCCTATCAGAATGGCTGAAATGTTAGCTACAATTGATGGAGCAGTATTCGTAGAAAGAGTATCTGTTCACGATGTTCCAAATATTAGAAAAGCTAAAAAAGCGATCAAGAAAGCTTTTGAAGTACAATTAGAAGGTAAAGGATTTGGTATTGTAGAAGTACTTTCTACATGTCCAACAAACTGGGGACTAACAGCTCCAGAAGCTATGGTATGGTTGAAAGAAAACTTAATTCCGTATTATCCACTAGGAAATTTCCGTACACCAGAGGAGGGGAAATAATATGGCAACAGAAAGAGTAATATTATCAGGATTTGGTGGTCAAGGTGTTATGTCCGCAGGCCAATTATTAACCTACGCAGGGATGATCGAGAATAAAGAAGTTTCTTGGTTACCTTCCTATGGACCAGAAATGCGTGGAGGAGCTGCAAACTGTGCTGTTGTTGTATCTGATGAGCCAGTTGGATCTCCAATTATTACAAATGATGCAACAGCAGCTATTGTAATGAACTTACCTTCACTTAAGTTTGCAAACAATGTAGTTAAAGATGGAGTTGTTATAGTTAATAGCTCTTTAGTAGATGAAAAAGTAACTAGAGAAGATGTAAGAACTTTCTATGTACCAGCTAACGAAATTGCTGCTGAAATGGGAAATAGCAGAGTAGTTAACATGGTAATGCTTGGTGCGTATCTAGAAGTTTCAAAAGCAGTAGAAGTTGAGTCTGTTCTTGAAGCTTTCAAAAAAGTATATGGCCCTAGTAAAGAAAAATTAGTTCCATTAAATAAAGAAGCTCTTGAAAGAGGAGCAGCTGCAGTTAGATAAACTAAAACTTACTATATACAACCCTCACTAATTATTGGTGAGGGTTTGTTGTTATTCTTTTAAGTACTTAAAATTTAAAACAAAGTTTGAATTGAGTGTGATATAAAGCTTGTAAGTGGAAACGAACAAATTTTATTTTAAATAACCCATGATATAATAGAAAAAAGGATATACTTTGTATTATATATTTATATAATCTAGAGTATATAAATAATTGTACATAGATATAAATTATGATAAAATTGACTAAACATATGGATTGAAGGGAGTTTTATTAATGGGGAAATTGTTTGGAACTGACGGAGTAAGAGGAATTGCAAATAGAGACCTAACTCCAGAACTAGCTTACAAGCTAGGACGTATAGGTGCATACATATTAAGTAATGATAATAATAAAAGAGCAAAGGTAGCTATTGGAAAAGATACTCGTATCTCAGGAGATTTATTGGAGTCTGCAATGACAGCAGGATTTTTATCAATGGGAGTGGATGTTGTTTCTTTAGGTGTTGTTCCAACGCCTGCAGTAGCATACTTAACTAGATACCTAGGAGCAGACTTTGGAGTAGTAATATCAGCTTCTCATAATCCAGCAGAGTATAATGGAATTAAATTTTTTAATAATCAAGGGTATAAGTTACCTGACGATGTTGAAGAAAAAATAGAAGAATATATTTTAAATGATCGTGACGTTGATGTTAGAATGGAAGGTAAGGATGTTGGAATAATTATCTATGATGAAAATAGTATAAAAGAATATACAGATTTCTTAAAGACAACGATCAACTGTGATTTTAAAGGCGTAAAAATAGCTATTGACGCTGGCAATGGAGCCGCTTATAAATCTGCACCAAAGCTTTTAAAGGATCTTGGAGCTGAGGTTATTATTATTAATGATCATCCAGATGGTACTAATATTAATAAAGGATGTGGGTCAACAGATCCAGAAGTAATTTCCCAGCTTGTTAAGGAAACGGGTGCAGATGTAGGGCTTTCATTTGATGGTGATGCTGATAGATTAATTGCAGTAGATGAAAACGGTGATATAATCGATGGAGATCATATCATGGCTATATGTGGTCTTAATTTAAAGAAACATAACAAGCTAAAAAAAGATACTATTGTAGGTACAGTAATGAGTAACATAGGATTAGAAATTGCCATGAAAGAGCATGGATGTTTGGTTGAAAAGACAAAGGTTGGGGACCGATATGTACTAGAAGAAATGGTTAAAGAAGGATACGTATTAGGTGGGGAACAATCTGGACATGTAATTTTCTTAGATTACAACACAACGGGTGATGGCCTATTAACTGGAATTCAGCTAGTAGCTACAATGAAAGATGAAAATAAAAAACTATCAGAACTAGCTAAAATTATGACTTCTTATCCACAGGTACTAGTCAATGCAAAAATAAAGAAAGAAAATAAGGAAGCTTATAAAGAAGATAGTGTAATTATGAAGGAAATAGCAAGTGTAGAGGAAAAACTAGCAGGAGAAGGTAGAGTGTTAATTAGGCCTTCTGGAACAGAACCATTGGTAAGGGTAATGCTTGAAGGAAAAAATCAAGAGGAACTAAATATATTAGCAACTAATCTTGCTAAGCTGATAGAAGAAAGACTAGGTTAATATTTAAAAAATTAAATAAAAATATCATTTGTTGTCGCATTTTAGATTTCCCGGGTAATAAATATTGTCGAAATCGACCATTTCAATATAAAATGTCTAAATTAGGGACTGGCTCATAGTGTATAAAACAGCATATTCATACGAAACCATGTATAAGCGAAGTTTAATTCTTCCTACGTACATGGTTTTTTTATTTAGAATTTATAAATATTCATTTTTAGGCAATTTCTTTTTATTGAATAAGATCTATGATATATATTAAATTTGGAAAAAAAGAATATAAAATGTAAAAAATAAGCAGGTAAAATCTGCTGAGTATAGAAAATAATATAATAATTCGACTTTATATATTATAGTTAAGTTAACTCCAATATTCTTTTAATTAGAGGACATATGTCCTTAATGAAAAGGATTTTTTAATGCAAAATATAGATAGGAGATTAATAATGAATAAAGCAAACTATGACAAAAATAAAGAAATATTGAAGTATGTATTTAAATATAAAAAATTAGATGATTGGAAGGTATTACATTACATTAAAAATGAGGTTATATGCTATCAGGGTGACATATATCCGTATTTTTATGTGATATTAAATGGGAAAACTAATATCTATCATACTTCAGAAAAAGGAAAAAGTTACTCCCAAAGCGTATATAGAGAAGGCGATTATTTTGGAGAATTAGAAATATTTGATTTAAAGCCCTATGTATGTCAAATAGAAGCTATAGAGGATACTACTGTAATGAGACTTGAAAGAAATTTCTTCTTAAAGTGGATAGAAGAGGATAAGGATATTAATTTATACATTTTACGATCTCTCTGTGATAATTTTTATTATTTATCTGAAAAAGCTATCAATGATACGCTTTATTCGCTGAAATATAGAGTATGTGTCTATTTATTGGATTCATGTGTAAGGGACTGTAAATATGAAGTTAAAATTAGCAAAAAGTATTTAAGTGAACAATTTGTAGTTACACAACGGAGCATTAATCGAATACTAAAAGAGCTTGCTGAAAAGAAATTAATAGTTAATGGAGAGAACACGATTCAAATATTGGATATTGAAGGAATTAAGAAGGAAATAGAACTTGAGAAGATGCTTTAACCTAAATTGCTGTTTTTAAAATTAATATATTAAGGGAGGATGGTTTAAATGAAAAATAAGATATTTAAAGTAATATGCCTACTTATGGTAGCTATGCTTGTATTTGTAGGATGTTCAAGCGCGCCAGCTAGCAATGAGGGTAATAACAATGAGGGCACTGCTAATGAAGGTAATGTAGCTGAAGAATCAAAGGTAAAGGTAGGTTTAGTAGTTGCAGGTGGATTAGGAGACAGATCTTTCTATGATTCAAGTAATGAAGGTTTAGAGTTAGCAAAAAAAGATTTAGGTGTGGAAGGTAAAGTATTAGAATGTAAAAATGACCCTGCTTTGTTTTCTGACCAATTAGTGCAAGCTTCAAACTATGCTGATATTATAGTTGTTGTAGGATTTGAATTTTTTGATGTTATTCAAGAAATAGCACCACAATTTCCTACAAAAACATATATATATTTAGATAATGCTATTACTGGAGTAGATAATATTGTATCTATACAATATAAGGAAAATGAAGGTTCTTTCTTGGCTGGAGCTTTAGCAGCTATGTTAAGTGAAACAGGACATATTGGTATGGTTGGTGGAGTAGATATTCCTGTTATTAGAAACTTCCAAGTAGGATACGAAGAAGGAGCAAAGTTTATAAATCCTGATATTAAGGTAGAAACTATTTTTGCTGGAGATTTTGAAGATCCTACAAAAGGAAAAGAATCAGCTATTGCTATTTACAACAAAGGCGCAGATATCATATTCCATGCTGCTGGAAAAACTGGAGAGGGTGTTTTCGAAGCTGGAAAAGATTTAGGTAAGTATGCTATAGGCGTTGACTCAGACCAAAGATATATTAACCCAGATGTTATTATGTATAGCATGATAAAAAATGTTGGATTATCTGTTTATGAAACAATTGAGAATATAGGAAATGGTTCTGTAAAAGGTGGAGAAATATTAACCTACGGAATGAAAGAAAACGGTATAGGGATTGGTTACGGTACAGATGATATGAAACAATTTGTTACGGATGACATGAAGGCTCAATTAAAAGAAATAACAGAAAAAATAATTAGTGGAGAAATAAAAGTAACAGAATCTAGATAATAAAATTTCAAACGAAGAAGTCTGTAGGCTTCTTCGTTTTGCATACTTCGATCAATAAGGAGGGCGCATATGGCAGAGACTGTAATACAACTCAAAAATATTACGAAACAATTTCCGGGAGTTCTAGCAAATGACAATATATCTCTAGAAATCAATAGAGGTGAAGTATTCGCTATAGTAGGGGAAAATGGAGCAGGAAAATCAACCTTAATGAAAATAATGTATGGACTTTATAAGCCTACTTCAGGAGAGGTTTATATTAAGGGAGATAAAATACAGAATTTTGCGCCTAAAACTGCTATAGATAAAGGGGTTGGAATGGTTCACCAACACTTTATGCTAGTTCCATCTTTTACAATAGCACAAAATGTTGTGTTAGGTATGGAAAAAAGAAAAAACAACTTTTTTGTTGACGAGAAAAAAGCCATTGAGAGCACTAAAAAAATTAGTGAAGAATACGGACTTAAAGTAGATCCTAAGGCTCCTGTTGAAATGGTGTCTGTAGGTATTCAACAAAGAGTTGAAATACTAAAAACCTTATATAGAGGTGCAGATGTACTGATATTAGATGAACCTACTGCAGTATTAACTCCTCAAGAAACGGAAGAACTATTTGTTGTAATTAGAAGGCTAGTAAAGGAGATGGGGAAGACTGTAATAATAATTACACATAAATTAAACGAAGTACTGGACATATCCAATAGGGTCGCTGTTATGAGAGCTGGTAAGCTGGTAGGGATTAGGAACACAAGTGACGTTAATGAAAAGATTTTATCTGAAATGATGGTAGGGAAAGAAGTTTTATTTGATAAATTGAATAAAGAAAACAAAGTAAATGAGCAGGAACAAGTATTTATAAATGTGGAAGAATTAAAGGCAAGAGATAAACGAGGATTTATAGCAGTCAATGGAGTTTCATTTAAAGTTAAAGCTGGAGAAATACTTGGTGTAGCAGGTATAGAAGGAAATGGACAAACGGAATTGATAGAAGCTATAAGTGGAATGATTCCTATAGAAAGTGGCACTGTAGAAATATTAAATATGGATACAACGAATTTTAACACAGCTGAGATTAGGAAAATAGGTGTTTCCCATATAGCTGAGGACAGGATGCATACTGGATTAAATACAAAGGCGACCATTATGGATAATATACTTATGGGTAATCAGCATAATGAAATTTATGCAAAAAAAGGGATACATCTTAAATTCAATATTGTTAGAGATTTTTCAAAGAAAATGATATCTAAATTCGATATAAGAACGTCTAGTGAGAACACTAAGGTTGAGAACCTATCCGGTGGTAATATGCAAAAGGTGGTTATAGCTAGGGAGTTTTCTTTCAACTCTAAAGTGCTATTAATATCTCAACCTACTAGAGGTGTTGATATAGGAGCTATAGAGTTTATTCATGAAGAAATTATTAAAAAGCGTAACGAAGGCTGTGCAATAATTCTAGTATCTGCAGAGTTAGATGAAATATTTAGACTATCAGACAGGATTATAACGATGTATGAAGGAAAAATTACAGGAGAATTCAATATCAATGAAATAGATAAAAGTGATGTAGGATACTACATGACAGGAGACAGGGGAAAAGAGGTGAAGTCCTAATGAAGAAATTTAAAATAGACAGTGAATATATTTTATCTATAACAGGATCTGTATTATTGGCATTAATATTAGGCGGCATTATTATGATTTTAAATGGTAAAAACCCTATTCAAGGGTATGGAGCACTTATTGCTGGAGCTTTTGGAAGCAAATATGCAATAGCAACGACATTAACAAAAACAGTGCCTTTAATTTTAACGGGTCTCGCTACAGCGATAGCTTTTATGACAGGTATAGCGAACATAGGTGGAGAAGGACAATTATATTTAGGAGCCTTTGCAGCTACATATATAGGATTTACATTTAAGGGGCTACCAGTTGCCATAGGAGTTATTCTAGCAGTAGTTTGTGCTGCTATGGCTGGCGCTGCATTAAGTTATATCCCTGCTATACTTAAGGTTAAATTTAAAATAGACGAAGTAATCGTTTGCGTTATGCTCAATAGTATTGCTATGTTATTCACAGGTTATTTAGTGAATTACCCTTTTAAGGCAACGGATGGTAGTATGGGAGGCTCAAATCTTATTGCAGATCAATATAGATTCACAAGGCTTACTCAGGTAGCAAAGCTTAATACAAGCATTATTTATGCAGCAATGATAGCCATATGTATATATTATCTAGTTAAGAAGACCTCTTATGGATACAATTTCAGAATGATTGGTGAAAATAGCATATTTTCTAAATATATGGGACTTGCTACAAAGAAGTATATGATTATTGCTATGTTGATCTCCGGTGCTCTATGCGGTATTGCAGGTGCATTTGAGGTATATGGACTTCATTATAGATTTTTAACAAATCTTTCAAAGGGATATGCTTTTGATGGAATGCTGATCGCACTGATTGTAAAAAATAGTCCCCTAGGAATTGTAATCATGTCTATATTTTTTGCAGCTTTAAAAACAGGTTCTGTAGTAATGGAATTAGAAACTGGGATATCATCCGAACTTGTTGCCGTGATTCAAGCTCTGATTATTTTATTTATGGCAGGTGAATCAGGATTCAAAGAGTTTTTTAAAAGAAAAAAACTCAGTAAGAAGGGAGCATAGAATATATGAAAGATATCTTTAACTTATCTTTATTACAAAACATGATAAGAACCGCTACACCACTTATATTAGCTGCATTAGGTGGACTTTTAACAATGCAAGCTGGAATTTTAAATATAGGAATGGAAGGAATGATTCTTCTTGGTGCTTTCTTTGCCGTTGTTGGAAGTTATTTCTTTGCAAGCTCGGCTATGGGTGTAGGGCTAGCTGTTATTTCAGGAATATTAATAGGTCTTTTATTTGGCATATTCGTTATAGAACTAAAATCTGACGAATTTGTTATAGGAGTTGCTATTAACATATTAGGATCAGGACTTACAGTATTTTTACTGAGGACTATATTCGGAGTAAAGGGAGCATTTTCATCACCAGATATTATACCATTACCAGATATCAATATAGAATTTTTAGCCAAGATTCCACTTTTAGATGCAATATTTAATAATCATTCAATATTTGTTTATATCAGTTGGATATTAGTAATAATAGCTTACATATTTTTATTTAAGACTCCTATGGGATATTGGTTGAGAGCAGCTGGAGAAAGTCCTCAATCTTTAGAAACAGCAGGAATTAGCGCTAAGAAAATGAAATATATTAGCTCTATACTTTGTGGAATACTTTGTGGTTTTGCAGGTGCTCATCTATCCCTTGGATATTTGACCTTATTTACGGAAAATATGAGTGCGAATAAAGGCTTTATAGCACTTTCAGTTATTATATTCGGCTCATACCATCCTATAAAAGCTTTTTTTGCAGCACTTTTATTTGGATTTTTTGATGCTCTTGGTATCAGGCTTCAAAGTATCGGTATCCCTTCCCAATTTACACAAATGATTCCATATATGGCTACAATAGCTGTATTATTAATAGTGGCTCAAAAGGCTTTACAAAGGAGAAAGAGCAGTGAAGTATGATGCGGTAGTAATAGGATCAGGAATCGCAGGGATAACCTTTGCAAGGGCTTACAATAAATATGGGAAAAGGGTTGCTATAGTAGAAAAAATAAAATTAGGAGGAACAGCAATTTCAACAGGTTGTCTTCCTGTAAAGATTCATAGAGATCATTTGGTTGAAGTTTTAAAATGTAAAGAGATCGCTAGTGGGTATGGTTTAAACTTAGATATTGATTTAAATGATGTATATAAAAAAGGTTATGAAAAAGTATTAAACCTTCAAAACTATATAAAAGATGAACTTGAAGGAATTGACTTATATTTTGGGGATGGTGAATTTTTAGATAAAAATACGTTTAGGGTAGCACAGGAAAATTTAACTTCTGATATTTTTGTAATTGCTTCTGGAACATCTCCAGTTAGATTTAAGGATTGTAAAAGGTCCATTAGTCATAAGGAACTTATGGAATTAGAAAATTTACCTAAAGAATTGCTAATAGTAGGCGGTGGCGTAGAAGCTGTGGAAATTGCAGATATATATTCTGCATACGGTGTAAAAATAGACATGGTGTTCCGCGAATCTGATATTTTACAGGATTTGGATATGGATTTAAAGCAGAATTTAATAGATAGATTTAAATCTAAGAATGTTAATTTTTATTCCGAAGATGATATTATAGATGCTTTAGAAGAGGATCAAAAGATAAAAGTTATAACCAGTAATGGAAATACAATAGAAACAGAATATTTATTATATACCTCTGTTAGGAGCTTAAATAAGGTAGAGGGTTTAGGATACTTAGGAGATGTATATTGTGATGATAAAATTCAAGTAGATAACAACCTAAAAACGTCTATAGAAAATATTTACGCCATTGGAGATGCGAATGGCTTACTTGGCATGGCCCATGTTGCGTATAACCAAGGAATTTCTTTAGCAAAATATCTATGTACAGGAAAAGAAATTAATATAAATTATAATTCTCTTCCTAGAACTATATTTGCTTTACAGGAAATATCGGGCATTGGGAAAAGTGAAAATGATATAAAGTTTGAATCCTATAAGGTTTCAAAGATTAGTCTTAGAAATGTATATAGAGGTTATTCTAAGGAATCAGATGGTTTCGCTAAGCTCATATATCAAAATGACGAGTTACTAGGGTATTGGATCGTAAATGATAATTCTAGTGATTTAATGGGCGATAGCGCATTATGGTTTGATGGAGGATGTACTTTAGAAAAAATATCACAATCTCTATTCATTAATCCTAGTTTATTAGAAATATTGCCTGAGTTATATTTAAAAAGCATTAAGGGAGATGAATAACATGGTACAACCTCATATAAGATGTAAAAAAGAAGATGTTTCACCTATGGTCATTATGCCAGGGGATCCTAAAAGAGTGGACAGGATCGCTGGGTTTTTGGAAGATGTAAAGGAAATAAGCTATAATAGAGAATTTAAGACCGTAACTGGATATTATAAGGGAGTAAAAATTACTGCAACATCCTCAGGCATTGGGGGAGCATCTGCAGCAATAGCAATAGAGGAACATTATGCTATCGGAGCTAAATACATCATTAGGGTGGGGAGCTGTGGTGCTCTTCAAAAGAATATTAGTATAGGAGATCTTATAATTCCAATATCCGCCGTTAGGGAGGATGGTTCATCTAAAATGTATGTAGAATCTGCTTATCCCGCTTCCTGCGATCTAGAATTAACAAGTATAGTGGTGAATAAGGCAAAAGAGCTTAATTATAAATTCTATAGTGGAATAGTTAGAAGCCATGATTCTCTTTATGTAGATAATTCTGAGGAACTATCGAAATATTGGAGTAAAAAGCAGGTATTAGGTTCTGATATGGAGACCGCAACATTATTTACTTTAGGTAATTTGAGAGGGATTAAGGTCGCAAGCATATTAAATAATGTTGTGTTGTTCGAGGAAAGTACTAAGGATAGTATTAATCATTTAGTTGATGAAGGTATAGCTGAAATGAAGGGCGAAGAAAATGAGATTATTTTAGCTTTAGAAACTTTTTTTGAAGTTTCTAAGCTGTAGATTAATATTTGAACACCATGATACTTATCTAAATTAATCGTAAGGATAATTTAGATAAGTATCATGGTGTTTTTTGTTGCGTTGTAAATATTGGGAAATATTCTGATATAATAATATATAATGATTAGAAAAGGTGCAGCGCAGGACAATAAGATGGAGGAAAACAAATGAAGATAAAAAAGCTTTTATTTAGCATGATTATGATTATGACTTTATTCAGTATAGGATGTGAGTCAAATCAGAATAATTATGTAGGTGCAGATGGCAAGGTAGAAGATAAAATTATAGAATGTTCAGATCCTAAAAATGAAGAGACTGTAGATCAATTAATGTTGAAAATAAATGAAATGACATTGGATGAAAAAATTGGTCAATTAGTTTTAGTTGGTATGGAAGGATATGAAATAAATAATAATATAAAAGAACTTATAAATTCATATTTTGTAGGTGGCGTAATATTATATGGGAAGAATGTACAAAATAGTAGTCAACTCTTATCCTTAACAAACTCTTTAAAAAATATTAATTCATCTAATAAGATTCCATTATTTATTTCAGTAGACGAAGAAGGTGGAGCTGTTAGTAGAAATCCTAATGGAGTAAAAAAACTTCCTACAGCAAGAGATATAGGGAAAATTGGAGATGCTAATGTAGCTTTTGAAGCTGGAAGACTATTGGGACAGACTGTAAAAGCATTTGGATATAATATGAATTTTGCTCCAGTATTGGATATAGATAGCAATCCATTAAATCCTGTAATAGGC
>JAEWHG010000216.1 GCA_023387935.1 Bacillota bacterium | reverse complement strand
ATTTAGAAGAGGCCATAGAGGATTTTGTTGAGATATATGAGCAACCGCCTGATATTTATGAATTAGAAAAGATATCATTCACAGATTGGATGGCACCTAAAGACTGCGATTTGTGCAGTAAGATACCAAAATATTTAGTCGTATAGTCGAGGGAATCTCGACTTTTTTTATAACGAATAGGAAAGTTCTCCTTTAATGTTTTCAATAGAAAAGAACTTTCCGTAAATGAGTTTCAAAAAAAGCTTCCTAATAATGCTTCACGAGAAGCTTTTTTTATATTTAGGAAAGCAGGAATGGTTTAGCTATTGATATGATTTTAAATAGGTATTAATTGGGAATATTTTAGCAAACTAATACTTGAGTGTTTTGTCTTTTATATTAGATCATGAATTGATTTGTATATGAAAAGATAAATTTCACGTGAAACATAATAATTTAAAGTAGATTTCATGATAAGTAAATTTTGAACGGTATATTTTTGCTGTTAATTGGAAGATAAAAAAGTTTAAGTTAAATATTGATTTTTATATTTTATTATGGTAGCATATTGTATACAATTTAATATGCTGGGTGAAGGTAATGGAAGTAATGTACAACCGTTGCTGGACAGCCCTCTGGAGAGACTCAAATGAGCACCGAAGGGGAAAGCCAAATTATTGGTGAAACTCTCAGGTAAAAGGACAGGGTGATTTAGGAAGTTAAAATAATTTTATAATTTGAACTATTCAATAATAGTTTGAGCTATAATCAATTTTTTTATTTTCTTTATTCTCTAGAGACTCTATCATTTTGATTTAGTCTTTTTTTATTTTCAGCATATTTAATTGTAAAACAACTATGCGAAGGAGGGATATACATGAACATTACAATAATAAGTGTTGGTAAACTAAAAGAAAAATATTTAAAGCTAGGAATAGATGAATATAGTAAAAGGCTAACAAGATATGCAAAACTAAATATGATAGAGGTGCCTGATGAAAAAGCACCAGAAAATCTTAGTGAGGCAGAGGAACAAATTGTTAAGAATAAAGAAGGAGAAGGCATATTAAAACAAGTAAAAGAAGGAACTTATGTTATAGCATTAGACCTTAAGGGAAAGATGTTGTCTTCGGAAGAACTGGCAGGCAAGATGCAAAATTTGGGATTAACTGGAAATAGCAATATTGCTTTTATAATAGGTGGATCATTAGGTTTATCAGATGAAGTTCTAAAAAGATCAGATTATAAACTATGCTTTTCTCCAATGACATTCCCGCATCAGCTTATGAAGTTAATACTCATGGAGCAGATATATAGAGGCTTTAGAATTATTAGGGGAGAACCATACCATAAATAAATAACATAAAGATAAAAAAATAACAAAGTTTTGAATCGTAGACCTATAAAATAATCTGAAAAAATTTTTATGAAAGAAAAAAACATTTAAATGTCGTATTTTCAAGCTAGACAAAACAAAGAAATATTGTTACAATAATATCGAATTGTTATAAAAATAACAATCATAAAAGGGGGTCATAAAATATGGATATGTTAGAAAGCATTGTAAGTAGCGTCAACAGTATTTTATGGGATTATGTGCTCATAGTTGGACTTGTTGGTATTGGGGTTTATTGTTCTATAAGATTAGGGTTTCCTCAAATAACAAGATTTGGAACAGCTGTAAAGCAGGTATTTGGTGGGATATTTAAAAAAGAGAAGAATGAAGAAGGTAGCATGTCCTCCTTCCAAGCTTTAGCTACATCAATAGCTGCACAAATTGGTACTGGGAATGTTGCAGGAGTAGCAACGGCCATTACTTTAGGAGGACCAGGTGCTATTTTTTGGATGTGGATATCAGCTTTCTTCGGTATGTCAACTATATTTGCTGAAGCGACTCTTGCCTTAAAATATAGGGAAAGATCAGAGGATGGACAACTAGTTGGTGGACCTGCATATTATATAAAAAATGGAATGAAATCAAAAGGACTAGCCTCATTCTTTGCAGTTGCTATTATAATAGCCTTAGGATTCATAGGAAATATGGTACAATCTAACTCTATAGCAAGTGCGGTTAGTACTGCGTTTAATATTCCTCAAATAATGGTAGGGGCAATTATAGCAATATTTGCAGCATTAATATTTATTGGTGGAATCAAGAGAATTGCCTCTTTTGCAGAAATGGTAGTTCCAGTAATGGCTGCGGTATATATACTTGGTGCAATATCTGTAATCGTAATATTTAGGGAAAATTTACTTCCAGTAATGGAATCAATTTTTGTTGGAGCTTTTACTTCAGAAGCTGTTTTAGGTGGTGCAGTTGGGGTCAGTATAAAGCAAGCTATTCGTTTTGGAGTAGCTAGGGGCCTTTTTTCAAATGAGGCTGGAATGGGTTCTACTCCTAACTCCCATGCGGTAGCAGATGTTAAACATCCAGCTGAGCAAGGCTTATCAGCAATGGTAGCTGTATTCATTGATACAGTATTAGTTTGTACAGCAACAGCTATAGTTATTTTAGCTACAGGTGCAGATAAATCAGGAGCAGTGGGAGTTGGAATAACACAAGAGGCATTTAGAATTGCCTTTGGACCTTTAGGGGAAAAATTCTTAGCAATCTGTTTAACATTCTTCGCATTTACAACAGTTATCGGATGGTATTATTTTGGTGAGAATAATATTAGATTTTTATTCAAAAACAAAAATTCAATAAAATCTTATCAAATAGCTGTATTGATATTCATTGTTCTAGGTTCATATCAGCAGGTTGATTTCGTATGGAGCTTAGCAGATATGTTTAATGGTATTATGGTTATTCCTAACTTAATTGCGATCTTTGTATTACTTAAAGAATCAAGAGCAATTTTATCTGATTATGAAGGTCAAATTGCTGATGGAGAAAGATTACACTACGATTATAGCTTCGAAAGAAAAGTAACCAATTGAAATTTCTATATAAAACAAATAAAGCTACGCTAAATTGGCGTAGCTTTATTTGTTTTAATTACTCTCTATACAGTTTTTTTAAAAAGCTTTTAACGATGAGGCGTAGAGCAGTTATTAAGGCAATTAATATTGTATTATTTACGCAAGAGAAAGCGTAATTATACCTATTGTCATTAGACATATACCAATCAGCTTTACTTTAGTCAGGTCTTCTGAAAGAAATTTAACACCAAGAAATGTACCAATTAATATGCTAAGTTCTCTTATAGGGGCAACGTAGTAAACTGGAATAGAAACCATAGCTGTTAAAACTAAAATATAAGACAGTGGAGATAATATTGCTACTGTAAAAGCTTCCTTTTTATGATTAAGTATTAATTCTTTTAACTGATCCTTCCTACCTAAAGCATAAGGTGTAAGAAGTGCAACACGGCCTAAATTTGATAACCAATCTAGAAGAATTGGTGGTAATAAGAGTGTACTAACTGCTATTTTATCAAAAATAGTATAAGAGGCAATGGTCATACCGCATAGAAAAGCATAAGTGAGAGATTTATCTTTAGATTTGTTTGAATTTAGAATTAAAGCAGGATTCCCTGTAATTGAAATAATTCCTACTATGATCAGGAAAATACCAATTATTGCGACTAAAGACGCACTTTCTTTTAATATGATAATGGCGATTATAGTTGAAAATAGTGGGCCTGTACCACGAGCCAAAGGGTATATTATGGAGAGATTTCCAACACTATAGCCTTTGTTTAACAATATAAAATAAACAGAATGCAATATGGAGCTTCCCACAATGAAGAAAATAGAGTAAAACTTGAAATCAACTTCATAAATAAATAATGAGGCCAGAGCAAATGGTAAATAAATAATAGAAGAAATAGCTGAAAATAACCAGATGAAGGTTGAATCGCTTTTAACTTTTTTTGTGTTATAGTTCCATGTTGCATGACAAATTGCAGAAAAAATAATTAAGATGAAGCCGATGCTTGTCATTTAAGATCCTCCAATCCTATAGATATATTTTCCTTAATATGATAATTATACATAGATAAACAATAAATGTTAAGTATTAAATATCTATAAATTCGACAAATGTGGAACATACACAAACTCATTCGTGAATTAACTTGTAGTTTGTATATAATAAACAATTATAGAAGCAGGAGTTAATTCCATTATTTTGAAAGTAATATAAGAATTAATATAATAATATCCTGTGATTTTTAAGAATATATGTAGAGTTGAGATTGAATTGATATGAAGCAAAATAAATGTCAATTTCAAAGGATTTATAGGGAAAAATGTAGAAATACATATCAATATGTAGACATAAATAATTTATTATAATAAAATATTGATTATAAATAGTAGATATGATTTTTGGAGGGTATGTATGATAAAAATTATGGCTGACTCAACATGTGACTTGTCAAATGAAATACTTGAAAAATATGATATAAGCTTGGCACCCTTGACAATAAATATAGAGGGAAAGATATACAAAGATAGGATAGATATTCAACCCGATGATTTTTATGGAATTATGGAAGGATTATCCGAGTATCCAACAACAGGAATGCCAAGTCCAACAGAATTTTTAGATATAATGAATAATGCAGTTAAGGATGGATACAAAGAAATATTATGTATATGTATGTCCAGTGGAACGAGTGGATCTTATCAATCAGCTGTAATTGCAAAGGATTATTTCAATGAACAAAATCCTGACTCTACTATTAAGATACACATTGTGGACTCTAAATGCATGAGCCATGGAAGTGGTTGGTTAATCCTTAAAAGTGCAATGATGAGAGAACGTGGAGCTTCATTTGAGGAAATAGTAGAATTTAATGAAACTTATAAAGCAAATGTAAAGCACTTTCTTTCCGTTGACGATTTAGACCATTTAATAAAAAGTGGTAGACTTACAAGTACAAGTGCACTTATTGGTAAAATTTTACATTTAAAACCAATAATGACCATGAGGAAAGGAAAAGGCGCAATCGTTGCAAAGGAAAGAGGCCAGAAAAGAGTACTAAACCACTATGTTCAAGAATTTATTAACAGGAATGACACAGATATTACAGATTTTATTATAATGGGATATACATCAGATATAAAAGTTGCTGAAAATCTAAAAGTAAAAATTCAAAATGAAACTGATTTTGTAGGGGATATATATATTATGCAGATGGGAGTTTCTGTAGGAACTCATGTTGGCTTAGGAGCGATATCGATGTTCTTTGTGGAAAAAGGAAATAGGAAAGATGGATTAGTGATCAATAAAGTACGTGGTCTTATTGATAAGAAAAATGAATTATAGGAAATAAAATTTTATAGAAAACATATAAAGCTATGCCAATCAGGTGTAGCTTTATATGTTTTATTGTGAATACAACAAGGTAGAATTTTGATATTCTATTGAAATCTTTTATTACCTTCTGTTATTTCTATAGCATTTTCTATATGCGCTAATAGCTTTTCTAAAAGATAATGCTCATTGATCTCACTATCCTTTTTTTCTAACTCAACATAATATCCTTCCGTTGCTATAGTAATTATCTCTGCATTATTTACTAAATAGTTAAAAACAGACATATCTGTAGCATTGATGGCTTTTTTAGTATGGAAACAATCTAAATCAATATCTAAAATAAATTTCTTGTTTATTTTATTGGATACAAAAAAGCCAGGCATAAATTTATTGATCTTATTTAATTTGAATAATAGTTCCTCTCCCTCTATTACCTTATCATATACATTAATTTGGCACTCATCGTCATGAGAGCTTTTTTTACATGTACTAGTACAGCAAGGATCGATATAGTAGATTTTACTATTGGCATAATCTGTACAAATACCTGAATTCATTAGGCTAAATACTACTGCGTCTGATATCATCCCTGTTTGTAATGCAAAATCTATATGCTCATTATTACGAAGTCTTTCTAATGATGATATAATTGTACTCGATTCATTTATATTCACATCTGCTATCAATTGATCTCTTACAGATCTCCACTCTAAGTCAGCAATCTTACGGGAATACCTGTAAAATGCACTACGAGTATCCATATGATGGTCGAAAGTTAATAATACGGGTGCAGTTTCATTATTAGAAGCATATTCTGACCATGGAATTATAACTTCATGATGATTTTCTACAATATAAATTTTCTTTCCACCGATTACTTTTTCAGTTACTTTATCTGTTTTCAAGAATAATCACCCCTTTAAAAAACCTACAGATTTTGACGTTATATAGAATACCACATCTTGAACAAAAGAAAAAGTCTCGTTTTTTAGTTTTAAAAAATTTAAAACTAAGTGTATACATTTTAGTTATGGATTGGTTATATACATGAAAGCTTTCAAACAAAAAGGGATTATAGTAAAAAAATACGTATTTACAATATGTAAAATCAGGTGGTGAATTATGAAAGATGAGGATTTAGAGAATTTACTAATTAATGAAATAAAAATTATTTTTAAATACCTAATAAAGATCGGTGCTAAAAAAGAAGATGCAGAAGATATCGTACAAGATACACTCTACAAGACAATAGTACATATGGACTCTATAGATG
>JAEWHG010000044.1 GCA_023387935.1 Bacillota bacterium | reverse complement strand
ATTAAATTAAAAGCTGAATAATATATTGAACAAATAAATCATCTGCTATTTAGATGATTTATTTGTTTTTGATTAATAATAATTATAAAAAGTAAAAACAAAAAACAAACAAATCAATAATGATTATCATTTACAATATTTTGGCTTTATGTTATAATTTATTCATACGAATTGTGTATTTACCGCGGCAAATTTAGGTATATATTCAAGGAGGAAATGATTTGGCAAAGATGATGGGACCCAGATTTAAACTAAGTAGAAGCTTAGGAGTAAACATTTATGGTCACCCAAAAGCAATGAAAAGAGCAGGTAAAACAGCAGGTAGAGCAGAAAGAAAGTTATCTAACTATGGTATGCAATTATTAGAAAAACAAAAACTAAGAGCATACTACGGTGTATTAGAAAAACAATTTATAAGATATGTAGATAAAGCTATGAAATCTTCAGGATTATCAGGTGAGGTTTTAATTCAAAACCTAGAATGCAGATTAGACAACATGGTATACAGAATGGGATTTGCAAGTTCTATTAGAGAAGCAAGACAGATGGTAAACCATGGACATGTTTTGGTTAATGGAAATAAAGTAGATAGACCTTCATTTAATATGAATGTAGGAGATATTGTTTCTTTACGTGAAAAATCACAAAAAATAGAAAAATATATAGAAAATCTTCAAAATATACATTCTGTAGTTGATTATGTAGAAATAAATGCAGACGATTTTACTGGTAAACTATTAAGAATACCAAATAGAGTAGAAATACCTGTAGAGGTAAATGAACAGCTAGTAATTGAATTTTACTCAAAACGATAATTATAAATAGAAAGAGCCCTTAGGGGCTCTTTTATTATAACGAATAGGAAAGTTCTTCTTTAATGTTTTAAATAAAAAAGAACTTTCTGTAAATGAGTTTCAAAAAAGCTTCCTAAAAATGCTTCAATAGAAGCTTTTTTTATAAGCAATAGGAAAAAAAATTTATGATAAATTACTCTCAGTTTAAGCAATAAGTAAAATAAAAACCTATATTTTGATAATTTATGATAAGACATAAGTCCTAGACTAGCCATAGGAAATCTCTTAAACTTATGAACTAGAGGGAAATATCATATGAAATGGGAAATTATCAGGGGGGTTTTTAAGTGTCAGATCAAGAGAAATTAGAAAATTTAAAAGAAGAACTTAATTCAGCAGTGATCTATACGAAGTCCTTAATTAGCGATGAAATAGTAGAATTAAGTCAGGAGCTGGATAAATTAATCGTTTCAGAATATAGATCAATGCTAGAAGATATAGATTTTTAAAATATTAGGGAGTTTAATATATTAGAGCGAAGTAAGAAATAACGGATGATTAAAAATTTGTGAATTTATAAGGTCCTGTCTTTACACTATGTTGAAGACGGGACTTTAGTTTATATTGATGTTTTTTAATTTTGAAATTATATAATTCGACAAAATCCTTATATAAACCGATGTATAATATAGATGATTTAAGAAAATTTGAATAATATTTATAACATACAAATATTTTGCTTTTGCTATTTTAAAGGTCTAGAAAGTATTCGAAATACGTAGATGTTAGTGCGAAACTTTCAAAAACATTTTCAGGAGGAAAATCAATGAAGAGTAAGATACAAAAATTCGGATTCTTCTTACTAGTGTGTTATACACTTTTATTAAGTTTCTGGATGTTTTTTGGATTCGGTCGGTATACATACTCAGAATTTAGATATAATCTAATTCCTTTTTCCACAATAAGAATTTTTCTTAACTTCGATCATTTTAATACAAATATGTGGGTAATCAATCTAATTGGGAATATTGGAGTATTTGTACCGTTTGGAATTTTAGTGCCTATTGTACTTCAAAGAAGAATAGTCCGGTCATATATCACTTTCATAATTGGTATATTTGTATTAGAACTAATCCAACTATTATCAAGAAGAGGAAGTTTCGATATCGATGATTTATTATTAAACTCCATAGGGTTTGTAATAGGTTATGGAATATATAAAATAATAGTCTTGTGGTTGAATTCAAATAATAGTGGTGCTATATAATGTTATGTGAAATTAATGAGAATTGTTTATGTTTAAGGTGTATGATTATTAGATATTATTAAGATTACTTATAATTTTAAATATAACAGGAGTGATTAAATGATGAAAATAGAGATAAAAGATGCAACAGTACAAGATGTAGAAGTTATCAGTAATATCTATGCTTCAAGTTGGAAAGTCGCATATCAAGATATTATTCCTCAAGGATACTTAGATGAACTAAAAAATGATTTTTGGGTGCCTTCTTTTACAAATTGGATAGGGAATAATATATTAAAGTCAAAGTTAATTTATGAGAATAGTATTCCAGTCGGATGTATTGCTTATGGTAATTCAAGAGATGAGAATTTACCTAAATGGGGTGAGATTGTTTCTATATATATTCATCCAGAATACTTTAGAAAGAGTTATGGGCAAAAGTTATTAGATGTTGTATTAGCTGATATGAAAAAAGATGGATATCAAAATTGCTATTTATGGGTACTAAAAGAAAATAGAAATGCAAGATACTTTTATGAGAAAAATGGTTTTCAATGTAGCAAAGATGAATACATCTTTGAAATTATGAATAAACAACTAACCGATTTAAGATATGTTATGGATTTAAATAACAATACACAATCAAAATAAGTTTAATACATAATATTATTTATTTTATGTAACACAGAATTTCCGATTGTCAAACCATAGAAGAAAAACATATTTTGACGAGCTTCTTCTATATTAATAGGGTTATGTAATAACCCTATTGAAAAGCTATCAGATTGCTGTCATTTTAATTGTAGCTTTAAAGTAATAAATATAAATGGAAATTATATAAGTAGAATCATAAGGTAAAGAAAACAATTCTAAGATCTAGGGGGGAAGAATGTTTTACATTCTTCCCCCTAAACATATCTCTATTAAATATCATATAGGATTAAAGTATCTAAATATATTAGATATTGCTAATAGTTATGGTTAGGGTTTCTTTTTGTGTCTAAAATCAAAGGAGGTTTAACTAATGAATCATCAATCAGTTTGTTTAGAGTTAGAAAAGGTATTAAAGTTAAAAGGCTATAGTCCTAATGCAATTGAATCATATGTAAGTCATGTAAGAAAGCTTTTAGATTATCATGGAAAGGATTTAAGTATGATTTCTAGTGAAGATATTAATGAATATATATTATATCTCCTAGAGCAAAAGAAATGCTCAGCATCATATGTTAATACATCCATAAGTGCAATTAAATTCATGGAGAATAATGTTCTTAGAAGAAAATATATTAATATTAATATTAATATATTTAGGGTAAAGAAAGAAAAGAAGTTACCTGATATATTAAGCCAAGAAGAAGTAACTAAAATATTAAATGTAGTAGAGAACAGTAAGCATAAAGCCTTATTAAGTTTAGTATATTCAGCAGGATTAAGAGTAAGTGAAGTAGTTAGATTAAAGATAGAAGATATTGATTCAATTAGAATGCTAATCCATGTTAGAGATGCTAAAGGTAAAAAGGATAGATATACTCTTTTATCAGAAAAGCATTGATTGTCCTAAGAGATTATTATCGTAGATATACACCAAAAGAATTCTTGTTTGAAGGAGTAGAAAAGAATCACCATCTAACAGAAAGTATTTAAACAAGCATGTGATAAAGCAGAAATTAAAAAGAATGTTAGTATCCATAGTCTAAGACATTCATTTGCTACACACTTATTAGAAAGTGGAACAGATATTAGATACATTCAAAAGTTATTAGGTCATAGCAGTACAGAAACCACAATGATTTATACTCATGTGAGTAAGAAATATATAAGCAATATTCAAAGCCCATTAGATAGGTTGTAGAAGGTTTTTAGATGTATATGTAGAATGTTTGTACTGGATAGATAATTAAATTAGTCTATAGGTCAAATTATGAAGTCAGAGGATAGTATTAGAACTAAGGACGATTGATTATCTATCTGACATCTACATAACTTTATATTGGTAACATTGACTGTTAGAATCATACAGTCAACATCGCTAATACGAGTAGCTATATGACAGAATACAATAAATTTGAATAGAAAGGTATGATTGTAATGATGAGAGAATCATTTAAAACAAAACTAATTAATATCTTAGAACAAAATACAGTCCTATATGGCGAAGATTTTATTTATGAAAATAAAGATGTTGATAATGGAAGCATGTTTAGGACGGAATATTTTTACAACAACAGATTCTTTTTTGAACTGAACTTAGTTGTTAAAAGAATAAAAGTTCAAAGAGAAGCATTTAGTGGAACAATTGAAGTAGAAGATGAAAAATATGTGTATAATTGTCACATGTGTCCAGGAGAACTATTTAATCAATATGAATGTTGCGCATATTCTTTAGAAGAATTTTATAATATTTTCGAAGAATGGTCAAAACGTGTATGTG
>JAEWHG010000177.1 GCA_023387935.1 Bacillota bacterium | reverse complement strand
AGTAGAATTCTATAAAAGATGCAATTTTGTTATTTAATTATCTCTGAATGTATTTTAAAGGAAAATAGTAGCAATATTTATAAATATATATGGAAAATACTAAAAAAACTAAAATTTCCTACATTTTTCTCTGGAATTCTATGAAATTAGATGAAGTAGAAATATATTTGTTTAAATTAAACAGTTCTACAAAACTTGAAAAATATAAGTCTAAAGAAAAAATAAGTAAAAATTCCAAAATATAGTTGCATTGGTATTGGAAAAGATGTAAAATAAGGTTAAAGTTACAAGTTATTAATTTAACAATTTTATTATTAAACAATAATTTTAAATTAACAGCTATTATGTAATAACAAACAGAACCATTTAGAGAGGCGATTTTGAATGAAAAAAGCTTATGCATTATCACGAGCAGCTTTATTACCGTTACCTTTAGCAATACCAGCACATGTAAATGCAGCAGATTTAGTATTAGAAGGTCCTGGAGTTAAAAGTGGCGTTGTTTTTAATAATGACAAAAAGCTTACGTTAGAAAGTAAAACAAAAATTATAGGTGGACATATACATGTTCCTGTTAAAGAAGTAAGTGAAAAATTTGGTTTAAGTGTACAATATGATGGTTCTACACACAGTGCTTACATATTAGATAATGCAAATATGTCACTTGCTCAAGCTGAAAAAGGCGAGACAATGAATCTTTTTAGAAATAATGAAAAACTTGGAACAACTGTAGTTGTTGATGAAGAAAATAAAGCATACATTCCAGCTGCTGATTTCGCAAAAGCTATAGGTAGATTCTATTATGAAGATACATTAAGCAATAGCTTATATATGTTTGATGATGCAGCTCCAATGAAAGATGGCGCGTATGTTGCAGTTGGTATAACAGCTCCTAATGGGTGGACACCGCAAGTAAATATAGAAGTTAAAGATGGTAAAATTGTATCTGTAGTATATGATGAGTATAATGCTGAAGGAAATGGAAAGAAAACTGATGAAAAATACAATGCAAGTTGGCAAGCAAAATATCCTGAAGTAATACTTGCAGACAAAATTGACACATTACAGAACGATTTAGTTGCTAAGCAGAATCCATACGATGTAGATGTAGCAACTGGTGCTACAAGTGCATATAACAAATTTGTAGATTTAACTAAAAAAGCGATGGCTCAAGCTAAGGCTGCAAATGTAAGTAAAGCAGTAAACTTTGAGTACAGAGATGGTAAATACGTTGTGGTTGGAACAACTGGTTATGGAAACTGGACACCACAAGTAGATATGGAAGTTAAAGATGGAAAAATTGTATCTGTAGAATATACAGCCTATAATGACAAAGGGGAAAATAAAAGATTAGATGGTGGAGGATACGTAACTAACTGGAAAAATAGAACTCCAGATGTAGATCCAGTAGCTATTATTGCTGAAAGAGAAGCACAGTTAATAAAAACTCAAGATCCAAACATGGTGGATGTATCAACAGGTGCTACAGGTTGGGCATCTGACTTAAAACTATTGACAGTTGGTGCTCTTAACCAAGCTAGAATGGCAGATATTGAAGTAACAGAAGACTCTACTATTTATGTATTCCACGGTGCACCAACAGCTAAGAGTGCATACTATGTACAATTATTAGCTCTTGAAAAAGATGGAGAAATTGTAGATTTAGACTATGTTGAATACCAAACAGGGGCAGACTTAGCTAAACCTCATAACCCTACATATCTTTCTAACTGGGCTGGCAAAACAGCAGACGTTCTTCAAGGAAGAAATCAGTTAGATATACGTCAACAGATGATGGACTTCATAATGGAAAATAAATCTGTTGAAGGTATAGATGCTATAACAGGTGCTACTAACTGGAGAAAAGGTGTTGTAGATTTAGGACAAAAAGCATTAGATCAATTACAAAAATAATAAAAAGATTTAAAGAAATAAACTAATATTATAAGGCTGAGGAAAACCTCAGCCTTACAATAAGTAGCATTGTGATTTTATTATCAATAATAAATTTTAAAGGAGGATTTTTTATTATGAAGAAAAATTTAGCGTTAGCATTAGTGTTTGTATTAACTATGGGTGTATTTGCAGGATGCTCTAAGCCACCAGCAGAAGAAGCTGCAGGGAAATTTACAGATGGTGTGTATGAAGGCGTCGGAGAAGGATTTAAGGGAGCTATTAAAGTAAGTGTTAAGGTTGAAAATGGTAAAATAGCAACTATAGATTTACTTGAAATGGAAGATACTGCTGGTATTGGTGATAAAGGTGCTGAAGAAGTTATTGGTAAGATCATTGAAGCACAGTCTACTGAAGTAGAAGCAGTTTCTGGTGCTACAATTTCAAGTGAGGGAACTATTGAAGCTGTAGAAGTGGCATTAGGATTAAAAGAAGCTAAGGTGGTAGCAAAAGAAGAGCCTAAGAAAGAAGAACCAAAGAAAGATGAAGTAAAAGAAGAGCCTAAAGAAGAAGTAAAAGAAGAACCTAAAGAAGAAGTGAAAGAAGAGCCTAAGAAAGAAGAACCTAAAAAAGAAGAACCTAAAAAAGAAGAACCTAAAAAAGAAGAGCCTAAAAAAGAAGAGCCAAAGAAAGAAGAACCTAAAAAAGAAGAGCCTAAGAAAGAAGAGCCAGCGCCAGCGGCTAGTGGTTATAAAGATGGAAGCTACGTAGGAAAAGGTGAAGGCTTCTACGGTGATATAGAAATCAAGGTTACTATTGCTGGAGGGAAAATCTCTGACGTTGCTATTAATAAAATGGATGAAACAGAAGGTATTGGTGATGTAGCTGTTAAAGAGATTGCTGCACAAGCTGTATCTAAAAATACAGGGGATTTAGATACAATATCAGGTGCAACAGTTTCAAGTAAAGGTGCAATTACTGCTATTAAAAACGCATTAGGCCAAGCAAAATAAAGATAATAAATAGAATAAAGATAAAAATACACTTCATTTAAAGACTGAGGTGTATTTTTTGATATATTTGTCAATATTAAGTCTATAGCAACCTTGCTTTTATTTTTATAAAGATGTAAAATTAGTTAGTATGATATACTTGTTAATTTTAAATTGGTAATTAACAAGTAATGATTATTAATTAAAAAATTATTGATTCTTATATCAAGGAGGATTTTAAAAAATGAAAAAAAGATTAGCATTAGGATTAGTAGCTGCATTAGCAATGGCAGCAGTTGTAGGATGTTCTGCACCAGCAGAAGATAAAGCAGGCTTTACAGATGGTACATATGAAGGTGTAGGAGCAGGCTATAAGGGAGATATAAAAGTAAGTGTAGAAGTTAAAGATGGTAAAATTACAACTATAGATGTTTTAGAACAAGCAGAGACAGAAGGTCTTGGTGACGTAGCAATCGAAGAAGTATCTCAAAAAATCATTGATGCTCAATCTACAGAAGTAGAAGCAGTTTCTGGTGCAACAGGTTCAAGCAACGGAACAATGGAAGCTGTTAAAAACGCATTAGAAGCAAAATAATTTAATAAAATTAAGGTTTTAAAGCGAAAACATGATCCTATTAATACAGGGTCATGTTTTTATTTTGAGCACTTGAAATTCTAAGCAAAGTTTAGAATTGAGTGCGACATAAAGTTTGTGAGTCTAAACGAACAAATTTTATTTTTGAAAACAATAGGATATAAGTCTCAAGTTAAAAATAAAATTGTGAAATTTATAAAACGAAGTAGGAATTTATCAAAATGTGTAGAAGTAAATACTAATATGCATGGAAAATAAAAGAAAATTATTATTAAAAAGATTAAGGGAAAAGCAAGAAAATAACTAGTGTTTCAGAATTAGTAATGATTGTTAATTTGTTAAATAAAGAAGTGGGGGGCGAAAAATGACTACTTATAAAATACTGATACTTAATTTCGATGGAGATTTAAACAGAGATATAAAAGAATTACTTAGAAGCTATGGTTATGAGGTAGTCCAAAGTGTAATTGACGGTAATTGCCTAGATGATATATTGAAAGAAATGCCCCATGTTATTCTAATAAATTGCTTTAAAAATAGTAAAGCTGAACTAGATACTTGTAGAATTATAGGTGCAGATGAACGAACTAAGGAAATACCAATTGTTGCAATATTTCATGCGAGTACTGTAGAGGATAAGCAAACATTTATTTCTTTGGGAATAGATGACTATATTAATTTTCCATTTGAAAACGAAGATTTAGTTTTAAGAATCAGAAATAAAACTAAGTTAGTAAATATACAAAAACAACTAAAGTTGTGTAAAAAAGCGTTAGCAGAAAATATAGATATGATTGAAAAACAGAAAAATGAATTAGAAAGAAATTTAAGCTTAGCTTCAAAGATACAGGAAGCACTTATACCTAAATCCTTAGGGAATATACCTAATTGCTCGTTTAATTGGTTATATCAGCCATCTGGAAGAGTAGGTGGAGATATATTCGATGTATTTATGCTGGATGAGGATCATGTGGGTATATATATGATTGATGTTATGGGACATGGGGTTGCCGCATCCATGCTAGCTGTTACATTATCTGAAAGTTTAATTTTAGATGTGGATAAAGGATCTCCTTTGAAAAGAAAAATAAGTACTCCCCCATATTATGAGATAGTACCTCCTGTAGAAGTTATTAAGTATTTAAATAAGAGGTTTCCATTTGGGAAATATGAGCACTATTTTACAATGTTTTATATGGTTTTAAATGTAAAAACAGGGGTAATGAAATATGTAAGAGGTGGACATCCTGTTCCTTTGTTAGTTAAGGACAATGGAGAAACAATAGAGTTAGATGCATATGGCACACCGATAGGCTTCGAGTTTGGTGAAGATTATGAGGAAAAAACAGTATATTTAGATTCTGGAGATCATTTAATAATGTATACAGATGGACTTACGGAAGTAAAGGATGCAGAGGGAAATTCAATCGGATACGATGGTATTATTGATTACGTTAAGACGGAAGAAGCACTTTTTAATGGCCATTTCACTATGGGACTTAATAAATTAGTTAGAGATCAATTGAGCTTAAGTGATGATATATCCATATTAGAAATGTGCTGGATAAAGTTCGTATAGTATTTTTAATCTAAGAAAGCTGACAGTATGGTTATGACTTTATAAAGAATTAAATATAAAATTATGATGCATAGGAGAAACATAATGAAGTTAAAATATAAATTGTCTTTAATTAGCATTTCTCTATTAATAGCCTCGTTTATTTCTTTATGGTTTGGAACTCAAAAGGCAGCTTTAAATTTTACGATGGATTATCAATATAAAATATCACTTGCAAATATTGAAAATCATGCTCAAGATATGGAATATAGGATTAAAAATGGAAAAAAGCAATTGTGGCGTATTACTCAGAAGTTAGATAATCCTAACTTGAATTGGAAAGAGCATTCAACTTATTTCTACGATAATTTAGAGGATAGCGTATTCGATAAAATCGGTTTAGTTTTTAAAGATAGAACCTATAATATTACTGGAAGTGATACTTTAGGAGATCTTTCGGATAGAGAATATTTAGAAGAGGCTTTTTTAGGTAAAACTGTGGTTTCTGACCCTGTATATTCAAAATCAACTGGCATTTATCAAATAGTTATTGGAATTCCGACTTATTATAATTATGAGGTTGTAGGAGTCGTAATAGGTACAATTCCTATGGCAAATCTAGGGGAACTTGTAGAGTCATTAAATATTGATGGACATGGGGTTGGCTTTTTAATTGATGAGTATGGCGATGTAATCTTGCATTCCGATTATGGCAAAATGACATTTCTCAATTTCTTTAAATATTTAGATATTGACGGTTTTTCTAGCAAAAACGGCTTTATAGAATATCATGATGAAAATAATGCTAAAAGATATGCTTTTTATAAAGAATTAGAAGAAACTGAACTCTTTGCAGTGATCTCAGTTAACGAGAGTGACTTGCATGCTCCAGTGACAAAGTTATTTAATAAAAATTTAAAAATATTTTCTTTTATACTGATCATATTTTCATTTTTAATATTTATAGTTATTAAAAAGACACTGAATCCTATAAATTTGTTAATTGAAGCAATGAAAAAGGCAGAGGATGGAGATTATGTTCTACAGGTACCTTTAAATAATTTCGATGAAATCAGTGATATAGCAATACAGTTTAATAAGACAATAGAGGCAATTTGTTTTAGAGATGAGGAATTGCAGGCACTAAACGAGGAGTTAGCTGCTAGTTTTGAAGAAATTAATGTAACTAATGATAAATTACTAACATCATATTTTGATACAATAAAGGCTTTGGTTAAGGCCATTGAGTTGAAGGATACATATACGAAGGGACATAGTGAAAGGGTTATGGAATATTGTTTAATGCTAGGAAGGAAAATAAATTTATCAGATAGAGAGTTAGAGATTCTAATGCATGGGAGTATACTCCATGATATAGGGAAATTAGGCATTCCAGATCATTTATTATTAAAAGCAAGTACATTAAATGATGAGGAATACAATATAATCAAAAAGCATCCTGAGAAAGGTGCGTCCTTTATTGAAAGCCTAAAATTCTTAGAGGAGTGCTTAAGCATAATACGAAATCATCACGAGAGGATTGATGGTAGAGGTTATCCAGATGGACTTGTGGGTGAGGAAATACCCACCCTTGTTAAAATTGTTACTATAGCAGACTCGTATGATGCTATGACTACAAAAAGAGCTTATAAAGATCCATTAAATAAAAGTGATGCTATTGAAGAATTAAAAAAGCATAGAGGATCACAATTTGATTCTTATTTAGTAGATCAATTTGTAGAGGCTATTTTAGAAACTAGTTAATATAACTTAGAATTAGCAATGTTATTTTTATACGTCTATTGAAAAATAGGCGTATTCTTTATTCTATTTGTATAAATATTTATTTACAAGTTATTATAATTAATATATAATATATATTAAAATTTTTAAGAACAAATGATCGAAATAAATATTTTAATCGGAGGCGTAAGTATGAAAGAATCACTTAAGAAGCTTTTAGATGAGCCCATGCTATATTGTCTTCCGCCATGGACACATAATAAAGAAACACTTACAGAATTGTTAAAGGCACACCCTTCAATTCAATTCGTTTCTTTAATTGGTGTGGACCTAGGAGGAAATGACACGGACGAAAAAATTCCTATTTCTCTATTTATTAATGAGATTGAAAGATTTTTCAAGGTGGGAGTTCAAACAGATGGGTCTAGCGTTGCTTTACATGGTATTGCTACATTAAATAATGCAAAGGTAGATTTAGTCCCGGATACTTCTGTTAATTGGTTTGTTGATTATAATTATGAGCACATTTGCCTTTCTTCTGGACTACCAATTGGAACATTAAGAATACCTGCATTTTTAGTACATAATTCTAAAAAAGTCGATTCAAGATCTATATTAAATAGGGCTGTGGCACATTTTGAATCGCAAATTAAGCATTTATTTGACAACCATCCTCATCTTAAAGAAGATCTAGGTATTTTACCAGATGAGACTATAGATGAGGTCGTATTAACATCAGCTACAGAGCTAGAATTTTGGGTAAAGACTCCTGAAGATTATGCAGATGAAGAAAAACTATCGACATCCCAAATGTTAAAGGAGCAATACTGGAAGCGCACAAAAGGAAATGTGCGTACTGCATTAGAGGAAAGTATACTTTTACTTGAGAAGTATGGTATGGAGCCTGAAATAGGGCATAAGGAAGTTGGCGGAGTTAGCGCTAAGATTGGAGTAAATGGTAAGCTAAACCATGTAATGGAGCAGCTAGAAATAGTTTGGAGGTATTCTACATCTATCCAAGCTGCAGATAACGAACTTTTTATTAGGGAAGTTATAGAGGAAACCTTCAAACAATATGAGTTAGAGGTAACGTTTATGGCAAAGCCTATTGAAGGTGTGGCAGGTAGTGGAAAGCATATACACGTAGGCGTTGGAATAAAGCTAAACAGTGGTAGATATATTAATGTGTTCACACCTAAAAACAAAACCACTGATTATATGAGCATTTTAGGTTGGGGTGGACTTTACGGAATACTTAGAAATTATGAAGTTGTAAATCCATTTATAACTTCTACAAATGACGCATTTAATCGTTTAAAACCAGGATTTGAAGCGCCAGTGTGTATCGTTAGTGCAATAGGTCATAGTGTAGATATGCCATCTAGAAACCGAACTGTTTTAATTGGTTTAATTAGGGACATGAATAATCCAAAGGCAACAAGATTTGAAGTTAGAGCATCGAACCCATCAACTAACACATATTTAGCAATCGCAGCTATTTATCAAACTATGCTTGATGGAATTGTTGAAATAGTAAAATCGGGAATGACATCAAAGGAATTAGAAAAGGAATTTTCTAAAGGACAAGGAGAAGAAAAGTTTTATCTGGAAAAGGATAGGGTATATAGAAGTGAAGAAGACGTATTTGAAGATTATACAGAAGAAGAGAGAAATCGTATGTTTGGCATGCCTCCTGGAACGGTATGGGAAAATATTAAAAGTTTTGATTTAGAGCCTCATAAATCAGAAATACTATGCTCTGGCGAAGTATTCAGTTCTGCTATTATTAATTCTTATCGTAAGGGAACTATTTCACAATGGGTAACAGAGCTTATAGGTCGAATTATTCCAGATAATATAGATTTAGTAAGAAGCTGTATAAAGATTCATAAAGAAGAAACAGGAGCAGATATTGATGTTGTTAATTGGGAAAAAGTGAACAATTTAAGACATTATTTAATGAAGGATACATTAGACAAGAAGTCTCTATTTACTCGAATGAGAGAAGGTATAGAGTCAAAGGATTATGATTTAGTATCTAATTTACAATTAGAAATGAATGAAAAAATAACCTTATTAAAGCATTTATACATTACGTATCGTAGAAATTTGTTTGAGGAAGGTAATAATTTTGGGCATTAATTAAAAATATTCTATTTTGAAGCAAGGCTTTATTTCCTTAATATATAAAGGGGTAAGCCTTGCTTTTTATTGTGAGTAGAAACGAACAAA
>JAEWHG010000159.1 GCA_023387935.1 Bacillota bacterium | reverse complement strand
TCATGTACTCGGTCATTCCATCAAAAACTATTTGCAAATCATTTCTACTATCCTCTAGCTCCTTCGTTCTAATATTTACTTGTTTCTTTAAAGATGTGCTCCATGCTACCATCAAAATAAATACTGAAGTAAATGTAATGCCTACCATAAGAAAATAACCCTTTAACTTTTCTATATTTAATGTTTCTACTATTGGTGTCGATATGCCGAACCATTTTTGCTGTATTTTTTCCATAGTTTCTTTTTTGTGCAGAGCATCTATTCCTTTATTCAGTATTGGAATTAGCTGTGGTTTAGACTTAGGCACAGCTAGTACTACCTGCTTCTCATAAACAGGTTTATCTATAATTTTTATTTTATTTTGTAATAATTGCTTCTGTAAATGATGAAACATTACAGGCTCGTCACCTAATGTTGCATCTACCTTAGCTTCTGCAAGTAGCGAAAGAGCTTCATCAAGGTCTGCAACATAATACTGTATTATATTAGGGTAGTTTTCTTCTATAAATTCACTGGCATAATCCCCTTTTTGCAATGCTATAACCTTGCCATCAAGATCACCTAACCCCCTAATATCTTCATTATCTCCCTTGACTGCTAGTACCGACCGTAAATTATATATGGGCTTTGAAAATAAATAATATTTTTCTCTCTCCTTACTAGGAAACATATCACAAATATCTGTTTCACCCTGTGCTAAGCTTTCTAAAGCATCTTCCCATACCATAGGGTGTAGCTCTATCTTTGTACCAATTTCCACAGACATCGCATTAAAATAATCTATTAAGACTCCCTTATACTGGCTATCCGCCTCATCTTGAAACCTAAGTGGCGGTGCATTTCTATCTGCTCCATAGATTAAGGTTCCTTGCTGTTTCAACCACTCTTGTTCCTTTTCAGTAAGATCGTTAGAAAGTCTAATATTAACGCCAAAGTTTTTATCGAAAATTATGAGTGTGAAAAATATTAAGAAAATTATAATTAGTTTCCATAAAATTTGTTTTTTAAATTTATATTTCAAATTCATCCCTCTTCTTATGTCGAATTTTGTAGTTAATAACATTATACCATAAGGGATTCACCCTTTAATATAAAAGAAAGAGACCTATGGACTTAGGATATTCCTTTGTCCTCTAGATCTCTCAGTCTGTTTTTTAAATCTATATCTATTGAAGCCATAACCGAAGGTGCTTTTCTATATCAATTGCTGCAGCTAAACTCCTATATTGAATTGCATCCTTATGCTACCTTTGGAAATGTAACGATTAATTTAAATAAATCTCCATCGATAACGATTTCAAGATTTCCTCCTTGAAGCTCTACAAAGCTTTTCGCTATAGAAAGTCCAAGTCCAGACCCCTCTGTATTTCTAGATTCATCCCCTCTTGTAAAACGCTCTGTAATTTCAGATGGATTAAAGTTCATTTCATAGGCAGAAATATTTTTAAAGGTAAAGCTTACCTTGTTGTCATCTTCTAGAATATCGATATATACTCTTGAATTTTCCATTGCATATTTTAGTATATTGGTCATAATATTTTCAAATATCCTATAGGTTCTTCTACCATCTAGATTGCATATTACCTTACTCTCTGGCGCATTTATTTTGAATTGAAGTGTACTAGCCTCTATTTTTTCTTCTAGTTCTCCTAAGGTTTGTCTAAATAGGGCAACGATATCTACATTTTCTAACTGCATATCCACATTGCCACTGGAAGCTCTACTTGCTTCAAATAAATCTTCTATCAGCACCTTTAACCTCTGTGATTTTCTATCCAGTATACCAATATATTCTTTTTGAGTTTCTGGATCAATATCTTCGTTTTTCAATAAGTCTACATAGGTAATAATAGATGTCAGTGGTGTTTTAAGGTCATGAGATACATTTGAAATAAGCTCCGACTTCATCCTCTGGCTTTTTATTTCCTTGTCTACGGCCAATCGGAAGCCCTTACTAATATTATTCAGATTTTCAGCCATAGGACTTAGTATTCCCATATCTTCATCCAAATTAATATTAAAGTTACCTTTAGCTACCTGGCTACTTGCATCATTTAATTCCTTAGCCTTATCAATTAACTTTAATATATATTTTAATGCAATGATACTATATATAGCCGCTAAAATAAATCCTACAAATCCTCCTGATCCTAAAATTACGATTACAAGAAAATTCATTACCCCTAATCCTACTAATCTTCTATAATTATCTTGTCTTAAATCGATCTGTAGTAATTTTTTGAATGTATTCTTTGCTCCTCTTAGGCAATTTAAAATTCCTCTTAAGCAATTTAAAAATATTTTTCCAAAGAAGCTATTGTCTATGAAACCTTTTTTAAATCCTGTATGGTAAATATATTTTAAATATACTGTGCTTAAATAAATAAGAAGATAGAATATAGATGTTAGAATTATACCAACTAGGTAAAAAATAGGGTCTACATCGTATATAAAGTTGGCAAGATCGTATCCATAATAATTATAGTTATTGAGCATAGCTCCTACAAAAGCACATAATAATGCAAATCCAAACCAAATAAAAAACTTTAATTCTAAAAACATTTTATTAAATACTCTGATTATAGGTATTTTACTTTGCAGAGAATAAGGAACCATAAATGCAACTATGATTAAAATTAAAATACTTACTGCTCCTATTGCTGAAATCAGCATTGCATAATTCGGGAATGCATAGGTATTTTTCATGCTCATAGTAAATACATCAGTGTAGCTTTCAAAGTCCTGTGAAACAATGTATGTTACATCTAAGTTGGCATAGCCTTCCATATTTTCGTGAGATAAATTGCTAATAAATGCCTCTTTCTTAAACTTACTTCCTAAGGATGTTTCTATCTCCGGGTTTCCATTTTCATCAAATGTAGCCTTCATATAAAACAAACTATCTTTTATTTCCTTTTCAAGCTGTTCCTCCGAAATATCATCCATATTGCTTAAAGATTTTTGTTGTCCTATGGCTTTATCCGGTTGTTTATTCTCTACAGCTTCTTCACTCGTTTGCTCTTTAGATTCTTCGCCAACTTCTTCTTTAGCTGCATCATTAGATTCTTCTGCAGTTTTCATTTCGGTTTCTGTTATTTCTACTTCTGTGCTACTTAACTCTGAATCTAAGTCCTGATTCACTGTTCCATTCACTTTATATTGAACACTTTGTACATTTAAATATCTATTGTCGTACCAACCATCAGTTACATCTATAGATTTCTGAAGACTCCTTGTTAAATTGGATAATTCATATACAAAATCGCTACTTTCTAAATAAGTTTTTACATTATCCTCTGTGGGAAAATAACTGTTTCTTATAGGCAAGTAGCTTGCAACTGAAGCCGTAGCAAATATAAATATCATCAGCAGGGTTACTAGCGATGAAGCTAAAAAGCTTCTTTTATCTTTTTTTTCATCAATATTTTCCTTATGATCGTTTTGATTGTTCAAATTTATATCCAACGCCCCACACCACCTTTAAATATTTTGGTTCTCCAGGATTGATTTCAATTTTTTCCCGAATTCTTCTAATATGAACTGTTACCGTATCCGGATTATACGCTGGTTCCTTCCATACCTTTTCATATATTTCTTCTATCGAAAATACTCTATTTGGATTACTCATTAATAGATATAAAATTCTATACTCTAAAGGCGTAATCTTAACTACTTCACCATCTACAACGAGTTCTTTGCTATCATCCTTAAGCTCTATACCGCCTATTTTTATAGAGCTTTCTTTTGATACCATATTATTATTTGAATAGCTGGTGTACCTTCTAAGACTAGAATTGACTCTTGCCAATAGCTCCATAGGATTAAATGGCTTTGTTATATAATCATCTGCCCCTACATTCAATCCAAGTATTTTATCCATATCCTCTGATTTTGCCGATAGAAAAATAATTGGCACTGTGCTTTTTTCTCTGATCTTTATAGTAGTTTTTGTACCATCTAGCCTTGGCATCATAATATCGATCAAAACTAAATGAATTTCTTCCCGTTCAAATATTTCCAAGGCTTCTATACCATCGTAAGCCTTAAATACATTATAATTTTGGTTTTTTAAATAAACCTCAATAGCATCTGTTATTTCTTTTTCATCGTCTACAACAAGTATGTTATACAAAGTTTTTCACCCCTAAACCCTTCTGAGATATCTCTTGTAATAATAGTATCATACACTTTTTAAAAATCTACTATTATAATTCTTACGAATTTCTTACAAAATAGCAAAGCACTAAATGTCTTCTCTTACATTTAGCGCTTTATTTACTCTAATTCTGCATTCAAAACTAACTTAATTCAAACAACATAAACTATTATTTAAAAATTTAAATCCACTTCAATTTGTTTATCTAAATATATACTATCTTCTCTTACAATAGAATCATAAGCTAGCACTTCTACGCCATTTTCACTAGCAAGCTTAACAGCCTCTGCAAAAGCCTTGTCCATTTTCCAATTTAATTTAAACACCTTAGGGCCTTTCATTTGTATTAGAAAAAATATTACTCCCCTATAACCTTCTTTAACAGCTTCTATCATTTCTAAAACATGCTTAGTTCCTCTTTCCGTAGGAGCATCTGGAAACATGGATATACTATCATTCTCTAATGTAACTCCCTTTACCTCTATAAATCCCTTGTGGCTTTCGGTTTCGAAGTACATATCGTATCTAGATTTCCCAAAGGTAACTTCTCTCTTTAGATGCATTAAATCTTCAAATTCTTTAACCTTTTTTTCTTTAAGTGCCTCAAAAACTACTGCATTAGGAATCTGAGAATCCATGTTTACTAATATATCTTCTTTCCATACAGCTACCAGTGAATACTTTGTTTTTCTATTTGAATTGTTCGAGCAATCTTCTAATATTACTTTAACACCTGGTATAAGTAATTCTCTGCATCTTCCAGTATTCTTAACGTGTACTATCTCTTCTTGTCCATTGATCAGAACCTTAGCAATAAACCGATTGGGTCTTTTTACAAAGATACCTTCTATAATCTTATTGTATTTCATATGTCCTCCTTGTCGCACTTTTTTGCTATATTAATAGATGTAAAAAAACTTTTGATAACCCCAAAAATAAAAAGAAGCCAAGAACATCTGTAGCTGTTGTTAGAAAAATAGTTGAAGCTAGCGCTGGATCTGCTCCTACCCGCTTTAATACTAATGGTATTAGAAAACCAAAGAAACCAGCAATCACTAAATTTCCAATCATTGAGATAAATACAATTAACCCGAGATAAAAATTACCATATACCATATATACTATGATGCACGTAACAAGTCCAGTAATAGCGCCATTAATTATACCTAGAAAAACTTCCTTAATAACAAGTTTCCAATCTCTTTTTAAATCTACTTCTCCTAAGGATATGCCTCTAATAACTACGGATAGAGTTTGTGTCCCTGCATTTCCTCCCATACCTGTCACAATAGGCATAACAACTGCTAATACTGCTACTTGCATTATTACGTCTTCAAATAATCCTATTGTAAATGCGGCTAAAAAGGCTGTAATTAAATTTATAAGTAACCAAGGTAATCGCTTTTTTACTGATGTTTTTAAAGTACTGTTTGTGCGCTCTTCCTCGCTAACTCCACCCAGATGTAAAATATCTGCCATATGCTCTTCAATAATAACATCGATAATATCATCTACGGTAACGATCCCTAGCAATGCTTTGTTTCTATTCACTACAGGAATTGCTTTCAAATCGTATTTTGAAACTAACCTTGCCACCTCTTCTTGATCTGTATCTGGATAAACAGATACAATAAGCTTTCGCATTAGACTCTTTAACTGTTTGGTGTCTTGCGCTATTAATATATTCCTCAGGTCTACAGTCCCTATTAATTCCTTTTTTTCCCCTAGTACAAATATTGTTTCTATTACTTCTGTTTTAGGTCCAATGTTCCTAACTTTTTCTAAAGCTTCTTTCGTTGTTAGTTCTCCAGATAAGGCGATATACTCTGTGGTCATAATCCCACCAGCACTATCAGGTGCATATCCTAATAGTTCTTCCAAAGTACTTATATCTCCTTCTTTCATCATGTTTAACAATTCTTTTCTCATTCCAATAGGGAGAACTCCTAATATATCAGCTATATCGTCATTAGATATATATGTAAATAAATTTATGATTTGCTTATAGTCAAGGAGTCTTAATATTCTTAATTGTAGACTCTCGTCCGCTTTTGCAAGAATTTTAGCCATATATTTGCTTTCTACTAATTTATAAAATTGCATTATTGTATCATCATTATATCCTTTTAAAGCTATGGCAATATCTACTGAATAGGTAGAATTCATAAGCTTATGTAATGTTTCTTCATCTTTATCTAATATACTATTAATTAAATCTGGGTATATATCCATCTGCATACATCCTCTACTTTTATTGTGACTACAACCAGGTTCCCGAGACCCATCTTGAGTCTTAATTGCGTTGATGAGTGGGGGTCTTATTTTTGTTAAACTGAATTGAACTATACATTATTTTTTCCCATAAATTCTATTTAACCCTCTTATTTAAATATTTTTTTATGAATCATTCTAGGTACATGATTTAGGATTCTCATTATTTTACTGAAGGTATCCTTTCACTGTAATGATACCAAGGAAT
>JAEWHG010000152.1 GCA_023387935.1 Bacillota bacterium | reverse complement strand
ATTTATTATAAATAAGGCACAAATTACTAATAATAAATATGTGGATATTAGTTTCCACCTAATCCCATCAAAGTTATTATTTGTTCCTAAAATAGTACCCCACTCCCCACTTTGTCAATATATATTCGGGGTTACTAGAATTATCCTCTATTTTCTCTCTTAATCTTCTAATATGCACATCTACAGTTCGTAAATCTCCAAAATATTCATATCCCCAAATGATCTCAAGCAACTCTTCTCTGCTATAAATTTTCCCTGGATTTGATGCTAGTAGTAGTAGTAAATCGAATTCCTTAGCAGTTAAATTAACTTCTTCGCCTTTAAGACTTACTTTTCTACCTAATGTATTAATTTTAAAATCGTCAATTTTAATGACTCTCTCTTCTATTGGTTGATCAATATTTTGATATCTTCTTAAAACAGCTTTAATTCTAGCTTTTAACTCTAAAATATTAAATGGCTTAGTTAGATAATCATCAGCTCCATATTCTAAACCTAATATTTTACTCATGTCTTCTCCCTTAGCAGTAAGCATAATAATAGGAGTTTGAGAGTTTAATCGTATTTGTTGGCATACTTGTAATCCATCTATTTTAGGAAGCATTAAGTCCAGTAGTATTAAATCTACCTTTAACATTTTTGCTTTGTCTAAAGCTTCCTCTCCATCGAACGCAGTATGAATTTCATAGCCATCTTGCTCTAGGCTATATTTTAATCCTTTTACCAAAAGAGGTTCATCATCCACAATTAAAATTTTATATCCCATTGTTCTACCCTCATTTCCTATTAACTAAATACCATTGGATATTTAAATTAATATAAGATTCTTTTTTCTTCTATTCGTTTTGTAAATTTCACGCTATCAAAATACTCTAATAATGCCATAGCATACTTCCTACTGGTATTTAATACATCTCTAAACTCTGAAAGAGTAATACTTCCATTTTTATTAATATAATCTGTTAGCTTTATTTTTGCAGAATCATATGCACCAATATGAATTATAATTTCTTGGTTTAATTTAATCAAAGTAGTTCCTAGTATTGCATTAAAAACTTGCTCCACATCAGCCCTTTTAAAACCTATATTTTCAATAATATCCTCTAAACGTGGCGGTGAATAAGGATTCTTAGTGTATATATTCTCAAGTTTTTCTTTAATAGATTCATGTAGCGGTGTAAACACGATATTAAAATCGTAGAGGAACATAAATTTCCCCTCTGTTTTTATAACCTTATTATTTACAAAAATATCTATTAAAGCATCTATTATTTTGTTTTTATTTTTAGGGAATAACTTACTTCTAACTTCTTCTTTTAGCATGCCCTGTTTAAGAGGATGATCCTTATGATATGATTTAAGCATATTCACTAATTCTTCCTTGATTTTTTCATAGTATTTTGTATGAATAACATTATCATTTCCTAATAAAACAATTTTATTTTCAGTGGATAAATTAGCGACTATAGCCTTTACATCATCTACCTGCTGAGATGCCAGTTTAGCTATTATACATAAATCTGGAAATTCATTGCTATGCATATGGATCTGCTTTTCTATAATTTCCTCAAGGCTTCCTTCTTCTCTCACAGCTAAATCTTTTAATACGTTCTCATTAAATCTCTTATGTTTTTTGGGATTAGCATCAATAACTACAGCACCACCTAATGTTTCCATAGGCGAGTAATATCTTATAACTAAATTATCGTCCTTTTTGACAGTAGTTGGCTCCTCTAACCTAAATTGAACATAAATGTTTTCACCTGCATTTGCTTCTTCTTGGTTAAGTAAGCTAACCCTAGCAAAAATTTCAGAAGCCCCATGGTATATCCTTACACGATCCCGATTTTTAATAGGCCTTTGTAAATCCTTTAATAATTTTAACTTAGCATCTATCATCATAGTCGGTTCCATTGAATTAATTTGAGCTAAAATTTGACCTTTTTCAATTTCTTCCCTTTTTACATTAGCTAAGTTAATAGCTACTCTCTGACCTGCATAAGCAGTTTCAACAGATTGTCCATGAACCTGTATATTCCTTATACGAACCTTTATCTTATCTGGTAATATTTCTAATGTATCCTCAACAGATATTTTACCCTCCATTAAAGTTCCTGTAACTACAGTACCGAAACCTGTAATAGTAAATATTCTATCAATGGGCATTCTGAAAGGCGCATTAACATCTCTACTTTCTGCCTCATCGGTTAATTTATCAATTTTAAAGATTAATTCATCAATTCCGATACCTTTAATAGAGTCTACAGCTACGATCTCTACATTTTCTAAAAATGTTCCTTTAACTTTATCTCTAATATCTTCTTTTACTAATCCTAACCATTCTTCATCCACCAAAGATGATTTTGTAATTACAATAATTCCTTTTTTTATTTTAAGTAAAGATAAAATATCAAGATGTTCCTTTGTCTGAGGCATTACACCTTCGTCAGCTGCAATAACTAGCATAACGATATCCATGCCACCAACACCTGTGAGCATATTTCTAATAAATTTTTCATGACCTGGCACATCAATAATGCCTGCTCTCTTTCCACTAGGTAAATCAAAATACGTAAACCCTAGTTCTATAGATATACCCCTCTTTTTTTCTTCATTAAGTCTATCTGTTTCGCGCCCTGTTAAAGCTCTTATTAAAGTAGTTTTACCATGATCTATATGTCCAGAAGTTCCAATTACAATATTTTTCATAAAAACCTAAAGCCCCCTATTTCATAACTTCTACTAATGCTTGTACAATTATTTCATATTGTTCTTCTTTAATTGTTCTTAGATCAATTATAACTCTATCATCCTGAATTCTAGTGAAAATAGGGATAATATATTTTCTAAGTCTATTTTCTAGCTTGGATGCTGAGATGTTTTTGCTTTTAAGTGTTACTACATAGGTAGGGATTCTTTCTAAAGGCAATGAGCCTCCTCCAACCTCTGAATAATCTTCATTCATACGAACTTCTAGATCCAACTCTTTGAGTAGAATCATTTCATATAATACTTTTGCTCTCTCCTTAACTGAAAAAAAAGATTCAGTTAGCATTTTTAGAGTAGGTATGGTTTTTATAGCCTTTTCTTCATCTAGATAAATCTTTAAAGTTGCTTCTAATGCAGCCATAGTTAATTTATCAACTCTAAATGCTCTAGTTAGAGGGTTCTTCTTCATTTTATCTATATAACATTTCCTACCTACGATTATACCAGCTTGAGGTCCTCCTAGTAATTTATCCCCACTAAAAGTAACGATATCAGCTCCAGCGGAAATACTTTCTTGTACGGTTGGTTCGTGAGTTAGACCATATTTCTGTAAGTCTATCAGCACACCACTGCCTATATCTTCCATTACAGGTATATTGTTTTTATTACCTAAATCTACTAGCTCTTTAATAGATACACTTTCTGTAAAACCTAATATTTTATAATTACTTGTATGCACCTTTAAAAAAGCAGCAGTATCTTCCGTTATAGCATTTTCATAATCCCATAAGTGGGTCTTATTTGTTGTGCCAACATCCACAAGTTTTGCACCGCTTTGCTCCATTACATCTGGTACTCTAAAGGAGCCTCCGATCTCTACTAATTCTCCACGAGATACAACTACTTCTTTATTTTTGGCAATAGTACTTAGAGCAAGCATAACTGCTGCCGCATTATTATTAACAACCAAAGCATCTTCTGCTCCAGTTATAAATTTAATAATTTCAGTAACATGACTATATCTACTCCCACGCTTACCTGTAGTAACATCTATTTCTAGTGTAGAATATCCAGAAGCTACATTCCATATTTCTTCTTTAATGGTATCACTTAAAAGAGATCTACCTAAATTAGTATGTAGCACTGTACCTGTGCCATTTATAACTTCTCTTAAATTCATTCTCATAAAATCATAACTGCGATTAGTAATATTAGAGACCATTTCCTCTATATGGATTTCAAAAGAACTAAGAGACTCTTCTTCTATCTGCAAGAACTTTTTACGATAGACTTCCAAAACATTTCGTATTTGGTCTACAACTACTCTTCGTGGAACTACTTTTAATAAATTTATAATTTCTTCATTGCTAAGTAGTTGGTCCACAGATGGTAGCCTGCTTAATAGTTTCCCTCTATTCACGAATAATTCACTCCTAAAAGAAAGATGTATTTTCCAAGTTATTTCTAGAATAATTTTAATATTTATATAAGAATTATAACATATTTTAGATAGTAGTATACTATTTAAAGATTTATGAATGATGTTAATATTGATAGTCCAACCACAATCCTATATTTATATTAGTTATATACAAAGAAAAAAGCAATAATTTAATAAGTATTAAAAAATTTTAAAATATATGTTTTAATTTTCTAATTATTGTGTTAATATGTATTTAATTAAAAATGTAATACATTTCTACATTAACCTTTTATTGTAACCTTGTTGCTTTTTTATCATTATTGTTAAAAACTAAAACTCTAGAGGAGGCGAGTTGTTTTAAAATATTAGATTCATTGAGGTGAAACTTATTTATTTTTTCATTTTTACAGACATAAAAAATTACAATTATTAATTCGATATCATATTTTAGCTTTTTAAATATTGCGATTTTATTTTAAAACAAAGGTCATGTACAAAATTGTTTTACATTTTTAATAATAAATACAATCAAATGTTCAAAGGGGGATTTATGAATGTATGCTTTTATAGGCGGCATAGAGAAAGTAAATAGTTTTCTTAACAATCTAGTTTGGGGTCCTTATATGCTAGTACTTCTAGTAGGTACTGGTATCTTCTTCACATTTAGAACAAATTTCTTCCAAATTAGAAAATTTGCGTATTCAATGAAAGAAACTTTATTAAAAATGTTTGTAAAATCTGAGGTTTCTGATGGAGAAATTACACCTTTCCAAGCCGTGTCTACTGCGCTAGCAGCTACTGTAGGAACTGGTAATATTGCCGGTGTTGCTACAGCTATTGCTCTCGGAGGACCTGGAGCTGTATTCTGGATGTGGCTTTCTGCATTCTTTGGAATGATGACAAAGTTTTCAGAAGTAGTTTTATCTATCCAATATCGCGAGAAGAATGCTGATGGTAGCTGGTCAGGTGGACCCATGTACTATATTAAAAATGGACTTAATATTAAATGGCTTGCAAGTTTATTTGCAATATTAGGAGCTTTTGCTGCATTTGGAATTGGTAACATGGTACAATCAAACTCTGTTGCAGAATCTATTTATGCAACTTTTAATATTCCTCATTGGATTACAGGTGTTGTATTAGCAGTTGGTGCTTCTTTAGTTATATTTGGTGGAGTAAAACGTATCGCATCTGTTACTGAAAAACTAGTACCTTTTATGGCTTTATTCTACATAGCCGGTGCTTTAGTTATTATAATACTAAACATAAGTAATATCCCTGCTGCTTTTGGTGAAATCTTCAAAGGTGCATTCTCTGGAAGAGCTGCGGTTGGAGGATTCGCTGGAGCCACAATTATGAACGCTATGAAATTTGGTATTGCTCGTGGAGTATTTACAAATGAAGCTGGTCTTGGTTCCGCTCCGATAGCCCACGCCGCTGCAAGAACAGATCATCCTGTACGTCAAGGTCTATGGGGAATCTTCGAAGTATTTGTTGATACAATTTTAATTTGTACCATGACTGCTTTAGCTATTCTTTCTACAGGTGTTTGGCAAGATGGATTAACAGGTGCTGCACTTACAACTGCTGCATTCAATAAAGGTCTTCCAGGACCTGGTGGGATTATAGTAGCTGTTGGTATTTTATTATTTGCCTTCTCAACTATTTTAGGCTGGGCATATTATGGAGAAAAATGTGCTGAGTATTTATTTGGATCAAAGGTTATTATATTTTATAGAATAATTTGGATACCATTAATATTAATTGGAACTATATCTAACTTAGAACTTGTTTGGGGTATTGCCGATACTATGAACGGATTAATGGCAATTCCTAACTTAATTGGTCTACTAGGTTTAAGTGGTGTTGTATTTAAATTAACTAAGGAATTCTTTTCTAACAAATCATTGGTAAAAGGTACAAGCAAATAAATAGAGATGGCCGTCTTATAATGGATAAAACGGCCTATTAATACAAAAACCATGTATAAAAGAAGTTCGATTCTTCTCTATATACATGGTTTTTTATTCATTTAGATTTTATAAATATCTGTTTCGAGACAGCTTCTCTTATAATATAAAAGTCTTTTCTATTATATATTTTATTATTTTACTTTAAATATATGACATACTCACTTTTAGGAAGAACCTTTCCAACTACAGAAAAATCATTTATCATACTATTAGATAGATTTTTCAAAGCCTTTTCAAGGTCACTTTCAGATATAGCTACTAATAATCCACCTGATGTTTGAGGATCATATAATAAATCTTCCATTACTTCCTCTATATTTTCTTCAATCTTAACTTCATTTTCAATATGTTTTTTATTAGAGTACATGCCTGCAGGAATAATACCCATACTAGCAAAATCCCTAGCTCCTTCTATTACTGGAACTTTATCAGAATAAATTTCCAAGGATACTTCACTACCCTTTGCCATTTCAAAAGCATGTCCTAGAAAACCAAATCCCGTAATATCCGTACATGCAGAAATATTTAAGTTCTCCAATGATTCAAATGCATATTTATTTAATGTTACCATAGTTCTTACTGCCATATCATATTGTTCTTTAGTAGCCATATCTGCTTTTATTGCTGTATTTAATATACCTAGCCCAATAGGCTTTGTAAGTATTAAATAATCCCCGATTCTAGCCGTACTATTCGCCCATACTTTTTTAGGATGAACAATTCCCGTAACAGAAAGTCCATATTTAGGCTCATTATCTTCTACAGTATGGCCACCAACTAATAAGGCACCAGCTTCTACTATTTTATCAGCACCGCCTTTTAATATCTTATTAAGTACTTTAGGATCTAAACAATTAGGAAAGCAGACAATGTTCATAGCGGTTAAAGGTCTTCCTCCCATAGCATATACATCACTTAATGAGTTTGCAGCTGCTATTTGTCCGTAAGTATATGGATCATCCACTACTGGTGTAAAAAAGTCTAGTGTTTGAATTAAAGCAGTATCTTCAGTAAGCTTATAAACGGCTGCATCATCGGAAGTATCCAAGCTTACAATTAGTTTTTCATCTTCCATCTTTGGTAAATTACACAGAACCTGCGCAAGGACATCTGGTCCTAGTTTTGCGGCTCAGCCAGCGCTACTAGTCATTTGTGTAAGTCTTTTAGGCTGTATCATATTGACCCTCCTATCTATTATACTTATTAGTTTATTATTGATGTTCTATTCTACCAACTACGAATATTATACATCATTTATGTTTTTTAAAAAACTTGTTTATTAAAAAGCATCAGGACACATGTATATATTAATCTATTAATACTATCATTTAACAGTAATTTTATCTTTTATATCAACAAATTTTTTATCCCCAATTCCACTTACATTTTTCAAATCTTCTACAGACTTAAAGCTCCCTTTTTCCGTCCGATATTCTATTATTCTATTGGCAATTACATCACCTATACCTGGTAGTGATGTTAAATCTGCCAAACTAGCATTATTAATATTTATAAGATTATTTTTTTCATTAGTACTAGTCTCATTTGGTATATTGGCTGTATTTTGAAGTTCAATGAGTTCATCATTCTCATTTGGTATATAAATATATTCTTCATCTACTATTTTCTTAGCTAAATTCACTTTTCTACGATCAGCCGTTTCTAATAGCCCTCCCGCCGCTTCAATAGCATCAAAAACCCTTGAATCACTTTCTAATTTATATACCCCTGGACTCATTACTTCTCCTTCTATGTGCACTATTATTTTCTCCGTATTATTTTGCTGTATATTACTATTGTTTTTATCTTCATTTTTATCTTCATTTTTTTCTTCTTCAATCTCTCTGTTTTGTTCATGGCTTAGAATATAAACCTTTTGTTGATCAATGTAATTAGAAATAGAAAAAACTATTACTATGAGGATTATTGCACTAATTATAATCACACTATGTTTTTTTCCTAAATTCATATTATCCCTCTTTCCAAAAAATTGATTATTATACAAAATTAGAGTTTATTTATTATACTTCTATCTATTAACAACTTTTCCTTTTATTAAAAATATTTTTTCCTTAATTTTCTTTAAAATTTCTGATATAATATAATAATCAATGGATTTTTACAAAAGGGGGGAGATCATGAAGAACAAGTCTAAATACTTGCTTATTCTAACATTCATATTAATTACTATTATGTCTTTTGAAAATATTACATTTGCTCAAACTATTCCAACTATCACTTCTCCTAACGGGGTGCTATTAGATTACGAAACTGGAGAGGTTTTATTCGATAAAAATGCTCATATGCAGACATATCCAGCAAGTACAACAAAGGTAATGACAGCAGTTTTAGTATTAGAAAATGCCAATCTAGATGATAAGGTTACCATTGACTACGATATATACGTTGATGGCTCTAGCATGTATCTCTTAAAAGGTGAAACTTTTACTGTTAAAGAGCTTTTAAGTGCTTTATTAATTAGATCCGCCAACGATGCTGCAGAGGCTCTTGCTATTCATGTAGCTGGCTCTGTTGAAGGTTTTGTCCAAATGATGAACCAAAGAGCCAAAGAGCTAGGTGCATTAAATACTCACTTTACAAATCCTCATGGATTGCCAGATCCAAACCATGTTACTACTGCATATGACTTAGCAATGATTGCAAAACATGCTATGACTTTTGATATTTTCAGAGAAATAGTCAATACGCCAATGTTAATATTTGAACCTACTGAGCAAACGCCAGAGACTAGATATTATCGCAACACAAATAAATTTTTATGGGGTACAGGACGAGCAAACCAAATACTCTATAATGGAAAGTATATTGATATTAAATATGACATTATAGATGGTATTAAAACTGGATATACAGGCGAAGCAGGCAATTGCCTTATTAGCTCTGGAGTACAAAATAACCATCGTGTAATCTCAGTAGTATTAGGAGCAGAAGCTCTAAATGTATACTCTGACTCTAGAACTTTAATTGATTATGGCCATCAGAATTTTAAATTAACGTCTCTTACAAACAATAATTCCGACTTAATTAAGGCCCCTATAAAAAATGGTACAGAGAATTTCGTAAATCTTTCGGTTGCAAATGATAAGATTACTATTGTACCAGCTGATACGGAAATAAAAAATATTAAGGAAAGTATTTCTATTAACAATGAGGTTAAAGCACCTATTAGTAAAGGACAGGTTTTAGGAAAACTTACTTATTCTCTAGATGGGAAAGTACTTGGAGAAATAGATTTAATTGCAGAATCTGATGTAAAAGAAGAATTTATATTAATAAGATTACTTAAATTACTAAAACCATCGAAAACGTTCATTGTACTTCTTTCTTTATTTATATTATGGCAAATATTTGTTGCATACCTTAGGATTCAAAAAAGGAAGAGAAGAAGTTTTTCTCGCAGAAGGAAATTTCCTGTATATCAATTTAATAGAAACCTTTTTAAATAAGAACTCCACCATCAGCGCAATCAAAGATTGCTAGGTAGATCCCTGGAACCTTGTTGTAATCACAATAAAAAAGCTTCAAAAAAGTATTCTAATGAAGCTTTTTTGAAATCTATATACATAAGGTTCTCTTTAAAAAAATTGGTATTTAATAACTTTCTTATAGATTATGAATAATAAAAAAGCAGCCTAGCTGCTTTTTTATTATTCTCCCAATATTTGTTTTTGTATCTTTTTACCAGTTGGTGTATCAGCTAATCCTCCTAAAGCTGTTTCTCTTAACTCAAATGGAATTGCTCTGCCCACTCTATACATTGTTTCAACAACTTCATCAAAAGGAATAATGCTGGTTACACCAGATAGTGCTATTTCTGCAGATATTAGTGCATTAGCCGCTCCCATTGCATTTCTTTTTTGACACGGCGCCTCTACAAGGCCTGCTATAGGGTCACAAACCAGTCCTAAAATATTTTTAATACACATAGATGCTGCATCTAAACTGGCTTCCGGAGTACCTCCCATAAGCTCTACAATTGCCGCAGCTGCCATAGCAGCAGCTGATCCAGTCTCAGCCTGACAGCCTCCTTCTGCTCCAGCTACAGTAGCATTTCTAGTTATGATCATTCCAACAGCACTAGCTGTAATAAGAGCATTGATTATATCTTCATCACTTAGTTCAAATTCTTCCTGAATTGTAATTAATGTACCAGGTATTATACCACAGGAGCCAGCTGTAGGAGCAGCCACAATTCTCCCCATTGCTGCATTAACCTCTAGTACTCCCATGGCACTACTAATAGCTTTAGACATAATTGGCCCGCATACTGATTTATGGGTTTTATTTCTATCATTGATTTTTTTTGCCTCTCCACCTATTAATCCACTTACAGACTTAACATCTTCATGTAATGAATTATTAACTGCCGCCTTCATTATTTCTAGACTGTGCCCCATTTTCTCACGAATTTCTTCTATACTTAATCCTGATAATTGTACTTCTTTCTCTAGCATAACTTCATAAATCTTCTTATTGTGCTTATTGCATAACTCTATTAACTCTTTACCATTTGTAAAATTCATTAAATTTCACCTATCCTTATTCTACTTTATATTAACTAAATAGGCCTGTGGAACTTCAGGTATTGTTTTTTTAATATAAGTCACTATTTCAGGAGTAATTTCATTATCAGTCTCTATTATCATAAAAGCATTTTGACCTTTCGTATATCTATATACCCTCATAAAAGCAATATTTATATCATAGAGCGCTAAAACAGCCGTTACCTTTGCAATCACCCCTGGCTTATCAACATGGGAGATAATTAGAGTTTCATACTCCCCAGTAAATTCAATTTCTAAGCCATTAATCTCATTTACTACAATATTACCTCCACCAATTGAAGAACCTTTGAGCTCTAAGGTTTCACCATTACTTTTTTCAACAATTATTTTAACCGTATTAGAATGTACTTCTCCCAAATTTTCTTCTTTAAAAGTAAATTCTATGCCCTTCTCCTTAGCTAAATCGAAGGAATACTTGATTCTCTCATCATCTGGATCAAATCCTAGGATTCCACCTACCAATGCTTTGTCTGTTCCATGACCACGATAGGTTTTACCAAATGAACCATGCAATAAGAAAGTTACTTTTTTTATGTCTTCTCCTGCCATTTTATAAGCAGCTTTTCCAATTCTGCAAGCTCCAGCAGTATGTGAACTAGAAGGCCCTATCATATTTGGACCAACAACATCGAACATACTATATTCTTTCATATCTTTCTCTCCTAACAAGTGAATTATATAGATTAAATGGCCATACAAAGTACGGCCATTTATTTAGAACTATTTAATTACAGCAATTGCCTCTATTTCTACACCTACATCTTTAGGTAATCTTGCAACCTCTACACATGCTCTAGCTGGCTTATTTTCAACAAAATAGCTAGCGTAAACCTCATTAATCTTGGCAAAATCATTCATATCTTTAATGAATACAGTAGTTTTTGCAACATTATTAAGTGTTAAACCCGCTTCTTCTAAGATCGCCTTTAGATTTTCAATTGATCTTACTGTCTGATCTTCGATTGTTCCAGGTACAATATCCATTGTCTCAGGATCCATTGGTAGTTGTCCAGATATAAAGAGTAAATTATCCACCTTTATAGCTTGAGAATATGGACCGATTGCAGCTGGTGCCTTACTAGTATTGATTGTTTTCATTATTAATATTCCTCCCTATTCATTTATTCTTATTTCATCTAAATAATTATAAACTGTGTATCTAGATACACAAAGAATTTTAGCAACGTAATCAATTGCTCCTTTAATCAAAAATGCACCTTGATCGTTTAATTTTTTAACAACATTTACTTTTTCATCTTTATTCATATAAGCAACAGGTTTTCCTGTATCTTCCAAAGTTTGTCTAACAATATTGGTCAGTATTTCATTTACATTATTTGGAGCATTATCGTCTAGCTCCGCCTCTGTGCTTAAATTAGTATGTATTAATTCTTCTAACGCCTTTTGAGCCACTACAAATTGTGATATATCTATATTAATACATAAACATCCAATAATATCATCTTCTTCATCTCTAATAAAGGTAGTGGATGACTTTAATATATGTCCATGAGCGCTTTTGTTTCTGTAATTATAGATATTACTTACACTATCATCTTTTTTTAATGCCTTTATGCCTATATCCAGCATAGGACTCCCAAGTGATCTACCGGTTACGTGACCATTATGTATTGCAAGAATTGATTTTTGAGATCCATTGATCTCATGTAATACTACTTCACAGTTTTTACCAAATGTAGTTGCTATTCCTTCAATTAAAGGAATCATGCTTTTTAATATCGGGTGTATTTTTCTCTCCATGTCTGCCTCCATAACATTTATTTATATATATATAATATCTTAATTCCCCAATATTGAGATTGCACTAAAATTCTCTTGTAAATCCATATAAAGGTGTAACTAGATATTTTTCACACCATATACTTTATTCTAATGATTTATCAATGTCAATATTAATTTTATCAGCATCTCTCCAGATTCCTTCTAAATTATAGAACAATCTGTCTTCTTCATGAAAAATATGTACAACAATATCCCCATAATCTAATAATACCCATCTTGCAGAATCATAACCTTCTTTATGTACTAATCTTATACCCTCGTCTGATAATTTATCTTCTATTTCATCTGCAATTGCTTTAACCTGTCTTATAGAAGATGCACTAGCAATTATAAAATAATCACATATAGATGCAATTTTACTAAGTTGTAGAACAGTTGGGTCTTTTCCTACCTTATCATCAATACAATTTACTACTTTATAAACTATATTAATCAACTCTGTTTTCATTTAGTCCCTCCTATTTAATCATACCATTAAAATACTGTTTACTTATAATAAAAATTTAATCTAGTAGTTTTTTAGTCAGATTCAGCTGATATCTCTTCTAAGTCACTTAAATAATTCGTTTTCATTTCATTAATCGATTCTTCTTCTACTACATAATAAGATATTCCACTCATGGTTTTGGGAGCCCCTTCTAAGGTGATTTTGTTCAAATTTTCAGTGTCGATAGAAGAAGCTACAAGTCCTAAAGAAATCATCTCTTTTTTTGGTATATTCGTATCAACATTCTTATAAACAATATCTATTAGTTCAGGAACTTTTAATATTGTAGATGGTGAAATAACCTTGTCTAATAAGGCGTGTACAAATTGCTGCTGAGCTTGTATTCTTCCTAAATCTTGATTGGCATATCCTTTTCTAAAACGCATGAACTGTACTGATTGCTCTCCATTTAACACCTGTAACCCCTTTTTAATATTTATATTTAATGGAGGGGTAGCATATGGATCGCTGTACTTCATGTTTAATGGCACATCAATTTCCACACCACCTAAAGCATCTACAACCTCAATTACTGCATTATAGTTTATCCTCACATAATAATTAATATTTATATCAAAAAGCTGCTCTACAGTTTCTACTAGTAGTTCTGGTCCTCCATAAGCATGTGCATGATTAATTTTATCAAAGTTTTTTCTACCAGGTATCTTTACACGAGTATCTCTAGGAATAGAAATAACCGCTGGCTTTTCTCTTTCAGCATCTATTGTAACAAGCATAATACTATCAGATCGAGATCTATCGCTTTCTTCTTTACTTGATGAATCTACACCAAAAACTAAAACATTAACTCTCTCATTTTTCTTTTCAAATATATCAAAAGGATTCATCCATCCCCCATTTTCATCCGTAAAATTGAAGCTATTTGCCTTATATCTATTAATAAATCCCCCCATAAGCAGGATTATAGCCATAACTATTATAATTGGCCTAATTTTAAATCTCTTTTTTTTCTTTTTTCTCATAACACACCTCTCTAGTTTTACCTTCTAATAATATGTAATTTCTAGCTTCAATAGTATTCGTATGTAATAAATTACCCATAGACAAAACATAATTTATAGTATTATTTAAAGCCTGTAAAACCCCATTATCTAAGCTTTCCTCTGCCGTAATTCGGAGATCCTCCACACCTGGATAATCTCTTCCTAATTCAATGAAGTCTGCTAAATAAATGATCTTTTCTAGCTTACTCATTCCTTTTCTTCCAGTTGTATGGTACTCTATTGCGTTTAAAATGTTTTCATCCGTAATATTATAATTATGTTTAGCAATATGTGCTGCCACTTTCCCATGAATTAATTGATATGCATGATGCATTATTTCATCAATCTCTAAATTATGCTTTAGTATGTATGCCTCTAACTGTTCCTTAGATAATTTTTTTGCATAATCATGAAATAATGCTGCTATATATGCAGCTTCTTCGTTTTCATCATATTTTCTTGCTAGGTAAACAGCCGCATCTATTACACCTAGAATATGATTATATCTATGGGAAGATACTCTTTGTTTTAATTTATTGTGAACCTCTTCAAGCTTATCCTTTTCCATTGTATCACTCCATTAATTCTCATATAATCGATTACTTAATATATACTTTTCAACATTTTCAGGTAAAAGATATTTTATAGAACCTTTCGTCTTAATTCTATTTCTAATATCCGTAGATGAAATATCTAAAGTTGGAATTTTAATTTTAGTAATACGAGCTCTATATTCCTTCGTAAGGAAGTCAATTTTTTCATCTAGTAGATTACTGCTTGATACCTGTCTAGTCACAACAACAAATTTTACTATTCTTAAAAGCTCTTCATATTCCTTCCAGGTTTCTATTTCAACAAAGGCATCAGTTCCTGTAATAAAATAAAATTCAGTTTCTTTGCTATACAATTGCTTCAGCTCTCTAATAGTATCTATCGTATAAGATGTTGCCTCTCTCTTAACTTCAATATCAGAAACACTAAAATTCGGATTACTTTTAGTGGCTAAGTTAATCATGTTTATACGATGATTACTGTCTAAAATCAGCTCTTGTTGTTTATGAGGAGGTATTCCCGTAGGTATAAATATAATCTTATTTAATTCAAGGGCATCTAGAGCCGTTTGTGCAATAAATAGATGGCCAAAATGGATTGGATTAAAGGTCCCACCCATTATTCCTATTTTATTTTTTTTGAAAATTTGCGTATTGAAACCTTCATCCTTAACCAATTTATTAACTCCTTTTTCTATAGAATTAAGAAAAAAGCCAGTGACAAGCACTAGCGTTTTGGCAACTCTATTTTAGGATTATCGTGATTTTTACGGTAGATAACAAATTTATTTCCGATCGCTTGCACAAACTCAGCTCTAACTCTTTGCGCTACCTCGTTAGCCGTTTCCTTAGTATCTAGTAAACTAGTTTCTAAAATTGTAATTTTCACAATTTCCCTTGCATCTAAAGCCAAATCTAATTGCTCTAAAAATGCATCTGTTAATCCAGCTTTTCCTATTTGAGTAATAGGTTTAATTCCGTTCGCCATACCCTTTAAATAACTTCTTTGTTTTCCTGTTAGCATTATTCTACTCCTTTATGCTTCTATTTCTTGTTTTATTTTAATTAAAATATTCAAACTCAACACTGTACATTTTTATTAAATCGCCCTCTAAAACTCCAGCTTCTTTTAATTTATCAATAACGCCTCTATTCCTTAATACTTTTTGGAAATAGCTCAAGGAATCTATATCATCAAAATTAGTAGAGTTAATTAGTCTTTCAATAAATCTTCCTTCTACAACGTAAATATCATTCTCTTTAGTAACTGTAAAATGGTATTTATCTTCTGTTTCTTCATATTTATATACTTTTTCTTCTGGCGCAGGAGGCTCTTGTTGTAATAGCTCTTCTTGTTCCTTTAATTTCTTTGAAACGAAACTCAAGAGATCGTCTAGTCCTTGATTTGTTGCGGCAGAAATTGGCAATACTTCTATTCCTCGTTTATTAAGCTCAGATTTCAATTTGTCAAAATTAGCTTCAGCCCCAGGTATATCAATCTTATTAGCTGCAACAACTTGTGGCTTTTTAGAAAGTTCTTCATTATAAAGATGAAGTTCTTGATTAATTTTTTCAAAGTCTTCTAAAGCATCTCTGCCTTCTATTCCAGATACATCTAACACATGAATAAGAACTTTTGTACGTTCTACATGTCTTAAAAATTCGTGTCCAAGTCCTGTACCTTCATGAGCACCTTCTATTAATCCTGGAATATCTGCTAAAACAAAGCTGTCGCCAAACTTCGTCCTAACTACACCAAGATTAGGTGTAAGCGTTGTAAAGTGGTAATTAGCTATTTTAGGTTTCGCACTAGTCACTACAGATAAAAAGGTTGACTTTCCTACATTTGGAAACCCTACAAGTCCTACATCTGCAATTAGTTTCAATTCTAATGTGACTGTGAATTCTTGCCCATGTCCTCCTGCTATAGCAAATCTAGGTGCTTGTCTAACAGATGTTTTAAAGTGAGTATTACCTTTTCCACCCTTCCCACCTCTTGCCACAACTACTTTATCATTACTCATCGTTAAGTCCGCAATGATTTGTCCACTTTCTTCTTCTCTAACAATAGTTCCAGGTGGCACCTTAAGTATTAGATCTTCACCATCTTTACCAAACTTATTTCTGCCTTTACCATCTTCTCCGTTTTCTGCTTTGTAATTCTTCTTATATTTGAAATCCATTAAGGTTCTCATGCCTTCGTCTACCTGGAATATGATATCTCCACCTTTTCCACCATCTCCGCCTTCAGGGCCTCCTGCTGGAACATAGATTTCTTTTCTAAAGGCAACGGCACCATCGCCACCTTTTCCTGCCTTTAAATTTATTTTTGCTTTATCTATAAACATATAATCACCCTTAATTATTACTATACTATAGTTTTTCAAGTACTATAAGTATAGTTAATATATAATTACGCATATTTTCACTATTTTACCATTTAATTATATCAGTATTACCGCTTATGTCAACTATATTTAGTATATCCAGCTAGCAACTAAACATAACAATAAATCATGTGTTTATACTGAAAGTATTGGAACTCAGAAAGAAAAAAACCGCCTTTGGCGGTTTTCTATTAGTTAGCAGCTACAGTGTTTTCTCTTGGATAAATACTAACTTGTTTTTTATCTTTACCTTTTCTTTCGAACTTAACAATACCATCTACTAATGCGAAAAGAGTATCATCTGATCCCTTACCTACGTTAACAC
>JAEWHG010000126.1 GCA_023387935.1 Bacillota bacterium | reverse complement strand
CTTAAGTCGTGTTTCTGATATTAACTCGACTTTGTACGCCAATTTTAATTAAACGCAACCTTGAGAATCTTATTTGCACGTTGTAATTGTTCGTTATTAAACTTCTCCAAAGTGTCGGTAATTTCTTTATGCTCCTTTAAATTAGTATCACTATATAGAAGATAACCTGCTGTAACATTCAAGCACTGTGGAAGTATAAATAAGTATTCATTTTTTATTTAAACTTTTCCATTCTCTATTATAGACATTTGTTCTTTACAAATTCCAATAAAACACGCCAAGTCCATTGCAGAAATCCCTGCTACCTTTCTGGCTTCCTTGATTCGTTTACAAATTGCTTTCATATTTGCTTCTCTCATACAAACAACTGACTCTACATGGAGCATAAGAAACCACCTCCTCTTTTTTTATTCTTTACTTTCTGATTATTTATCTGCTTCTTCGATTAATAAGTATTTCACTCCACACACTAGACACTCGCATAATCATTCAGCCCGAAAACCACTATGTTCAAAACACTTACCCTCAAGTTTATTCCAGTTTACTATCGAATTCATCAATATCACCTCCTCACAAGATACAGTATACTAGAATCCATCTCACCTGCATCGGGTGCAAAAAATCATCAAAATGGGTAAAAAAAAAGATGCTCGTCCTGAGCATCTTTTTTTTATTCCTAAAACTTACTAAAATTCTCGATAAACCAGGGTAAGTCCATCTGAACTGCCATACGAAACATATTATCTTCGTTACCTAATCTTAGATATCTTAAATCTATCAATCTAATCTTATTTTCTAAAACATCTTGTTCAAGCTTAATATCCAGATATATCATATTCAAATGGAATATAAACCTTTTATCAATATAATTATTTTCATTACAAATAATCCTATTCGCTAATGTATTTACAAAGTATTCTCTTATTTGATCTTTTTCTAGCTCGCCTAAAACTCTTGTATCTTCTATCTCTATGCTATAGCCTGTTAATCTAATTAAAGAATCATTAACAATTTTTTTGATTCCACTCATCCTATACTTTTCCGGAAGTGACAGTTCAGCGAACAATCCTTCAATCAGCACATCTATATGATCAATCGATTCAAGATTAATCACCATCTCTATTAATTGTGTAAACATTAGATCAATTTTGGTAAACTGTTTCCAGAGTTCATATTTTCCTTCATTATAATTGCACCATCTTTTAATAATAGCTACCCAAGCATAGTAATATGTATCATTACTTCCATTAATTTGAATATTTCCTAACGTTGCATATAAGGAAACCTTTTTATTACCTTTGTAACCCTTGTAGTTATTATCGTACATCAATTTATTAATCTTCACCTCATACAACGCTTGAAAAACAGCCAAAATCATGGTTAATGGAAAAAGGTCATCCATATACTTTCTATTGAAATCCTCCATAATATTTAATAGTTTCATTGCATCTGGTATATGATTTTTCACCCATCTCATTGTACACTTTTCAGGTAAGACTTTAGAAACCCATTCAGCATTTTCTTCCATAAATAGTATTAACTCATTTCTGAACACATATTTGCATTTGACTTCCTCTCCAGCAACATTAATTAATTTTATACCGGTCGGCTCTGATAACTCTATTGCAAATTTAAGGCTTTTATATGAATCATTTCTCTCACATTTAGTTATAATTCTTTTATAACGATGATATGCTATTTCCCAAATCGAATCATCATATTTTCTTGTTGCCTCGTATACTTGTATTTTTTTCACTGAACTAATACAATTATTAACACGTCTTTCAATATCTTCTAGTTCGTTCTGTTCAAGCAAAAAGTCAATTGGATAATTTACTAAATTAGCAATGTAGAGAAATGTTACATTATATAGCTCAAACAGCTGAATATATATGCGATTAACTCTACCTATCTTCGATAATGGCAAGTGTTTGACAATTTCATTTTTTAAGATTTCTATTTCCAGTGCAGACTTGACAATGTCATTATGCTCAAGAAAGTTTGGAAGTAGTTGAATATTAGGTTTAGAAATATCATCTAATATTCTATATTTGTGTATCGTACCATCTTTATATACAATGCCATGTTTATCTAAATAATAAAATAAAAAAATAAGTCTATAATAATCAAATAAGGATGCTTGATTAACTTTATTCTCATGAATTAAAAAATTCTCACCAAGTTTCTTAGCTACCCCAGATTTAGCAGTAAACAATATTTTTTTTACTGAATAATCTGGTTCATTCACAATATCGTTAGAGGACAATTCTTTATCAATATTTCCACGATAAATTCCATCTAAGATTTCCAATTTGATTACATCTTCTATCATTTTTTTCTTTACAATCTTATCTGTATCCACTTTTTCTTTGAATATGTAATTGAAACATTCATCTAGATATTCATCACATTTATAGAATTCCGTTACTAAATTATCTCTATAAAGGAAATAATCATATGATAGTACTATATTATCCAAAAGCATAAATACCATGTAGTCTCTATTTGTTTTATCTCTCCAATATTGTTCTGTTGTTCTCTTTTCAAATGGATATTGCTTTTTAATTTCATGAAGGATATCATCATATTCAGTAACAATAACACCATCAAATATCATTTTATTATTTTTTTTTATTAATTCATAAGCAGATTTTGATTTGTCATAATCGGTATTTCCAACAATAGGAGTATTATAGTCAATCTCTAATTCATCCCACCTTTTCATATCCACAAATATAATTGCCATTATACTCCTCCCGTATTTTAATTGTCAAAATATCTAATTCTTAAAAATATTTGCGTAATCATTATTTTCCATCTGTTGTACAAACGACTTACAATTCTCATCATCAATGTCAACCAAATACTGTACAATAACGCACATATACTCCA
>JAEWHG010000112.1 GCA_023387935.1 Bacillota bacterium | reverse complement strand
TCAGATCCAGTCCTCCGACCTCTTCTCCTGTCATCAGTTCTGCCACCCTTACCAATACTTCTGCAAATTCAGCTCTGGTCAGATGTCCATTGTCTCTAAAGGTATTATCATAATAACCCTTCATAATTCCCAATTCTACAATCCTCTTTACATACCCCTTGTGCCTATTAATATAGTGATTATCATCAAAATCGGTTTCTCCTATAGTAGGAGATTCTCCTAATACTTTAATGATTATCTCTGCCATTTCTCCTCTATTAATGGGAAAACCATGAGTATAAAATTTCAAGTCATCTTTTTCTTCCCGCTTTAATAGTCCTTGCTCAAAAGCACTTTCTAGTATCCCATCAAACCAATTATCTGTTGTTTCTTCAAAGGGGATATCCATCAAACGTAGTGTAAAGGCGAGAAATTCTACCCAGGTTACTTTACTGTTTGGCCTAAAAGTACTATTAGGCCCAGCTTGTGTCACTCCAGCATCATTAAGCGCCAAAATATACCCATCAGCCCAATGACCATCTATATCACTGAAGGGGCTATGGCTTTGATTTGGATCATACATTTTCACCGAATTTACAATTTTTTCTGCAGTATCACTACTAGTTTTTACGGCATCAGATGTCAATGCATTTGTAGTTAATGGTGTTATCAATAATACTACACTTAAAATAATTAATATAACTTTCTTCATCTCTCTAAATATTCCCCCTTGTAATTTAATATATAATATATAGTTTGTTTCTACATTTTTTGCTAACTTCCTCTTATTTAATTATAAACGTTTGTAATATTTAACTCATAAGTGTATTCCTCACATACTTAATTCCTTCTATCTATTGAAATTCAATTCTAAAATAGTATACCATATTTAGGTGTTTAATTCGAAAATCAGCTGATATTTGAATAAAAATATTTTAAGGCTCTAAGCATAGCTTAGAGCCTTAAAATTAGTCTTCTTTATCTTTTAAAGTTACTTCCTCTTTGGTTTCTTCTGTGATTTTATTAGCATGGGATTTAAACTCATTGATTCCCTTACCAAGTGCTTTTCCAAGCTCCGGTAGCTTTGCAGGACCAAAAATAACAAGGGCTATTCCTAAAATTAAAACCAATTCTCCAGTTCCTAATCTTCCAAACATAAAAACACCTCCATATAATTATTTTACTAATAAAAGTTTATTAGTATACTTAAAGATATACTCTTTCCTTATGGGTGTACACACCCACATTGGGTTTCATTGCTCTACCTACTACAGTTACATTACACCTTTCTGCAATTTCTACTGCCAGTGTAGTGGGACTACTAAGAGAGCAAATTATGGGAACATTAGCATTAACTGCTTTATATACCATATCTGCTGAAATTCTTCCAGTAGATATAACCATAGAGTTTATAAAATCAACACTTCTAATAGAAGCGAACCCTATAACTTTGTCGTGTGAGTTATGCCTTGCTACATCTTCCATTGTCACAAAGAAATCACCACTGATTAAAGCCGAAGAATGTATCCCTCCATGCTCTATATATTTTTTAGACTCCCTCATCATTCTTTTAAAACTAAGCTTTATTTCATCTATTGTAACTTTATGATCAGAATGTATTTGAGGAAGATTCTTTATTTTTTCTGAAATATCAGCTCCACCAATACAACCTGTGGAAATAATCTGTCTCAATTGATTTCCATTTAGATTTACATTTTGAGCATTTATATATATTTCACGCTCTTGATCACAAGCTCTTATAATTAAAATATCCCTCATGCTTTTTACAATACCTGAATTAATTAAATGACCGACTGCAAGCTCTTTTAAATTCTCTGGTGTACACATTAATGTCACAATATTTTCACCATTTAAATATATGGTTATTGGGGATTCTTCGGATAAATTCAATGCACACTCACATCCTAGCTTATGGTGCTTGTTTTTAAGCACCTATTCTAATTCAGATTTAGTTTTGTTCATATAGATATTTAATTTTATTTAATAATATCTTGTCTTATAAAAGAATAACATATTTTTATAAATAATAAAAGTACATATCGACATTTTTTTAACATAAAATTATTTTTCCAAAATAAAAAAGTCCTTGAACCTTAGCTTTAATCTAATGTCAAGGATCCTATTTATTTGTTTAATATCTTCTTTCCAGAAAACTCTATCGCCTTTTCAGCTATTACATTCAGTGCATCTATAAAATTCCCTTTTAAATCATACATTTCATTTACAACAGAAAGCTCAGTACACCCCAGTATAAATACCTCTGATCCCTTACTTGTTAACTCTTCTACTACATTATATATGCAATCTACTGGAATTTCCTTTTTTCCTGCCTTTACATCATATATTATATTCATAATATTTTTTTGACTATCCTCTTTAGGCTTTATAACCTCAACACCTTGCTTGTTAAAATATAAATCATATATCTTCGATTCAACAGTTCCACTTGTAGCAAGCAACCCAATTTTTTTATTATTAGGATACTTTTCACACATATATTTTACAGTTTCTTCAATCATATTTAGAAAATCAATTTTTATAGATTTCTTTATATCATCATAGAAATAATGTGCTGTATTGCATGGCATAATTAAAAAATCAGCACCCATATTTTCCAATCTTACTGCCGATTTAATTAATTCATTTAGCGGATCTTCACCTTTGCCCAACAAATGTGCAGTTCTATCAGGTATCAATGTATTATTGTCTACAAGTATATGGATATGATCCTGATCTGACGTAGCATCAGTTCCAAGCACAATTTTATTAAATAAGTTTACAGTAGCTAAGGGGCCCATTCCGCCTATGATTCCTAAGGTTTTACTCATTCTATGTCATCTCCTTATTGCATTACATCCTCATTATATTATATCCTTAATTTTATATTAAATCACTAAAGTTATTAGCATTCAGATGGAGTAATTCTCCTTCTGAATGCTATATATTATTTTAAATTACATTTGAGCTTGATACCTCAAGTTCAATTTCATTCTCTGTTGCTGCTACTACTACTGCTGCCGAAGCATCTCCAACAACATTGATACAAGTTCTTGCCATATCTAATACTCTATCGATACCTGCTATTAAAGCAATTCCTTCAAGAGGTAATCCTACTGAATTAAGAACTATAGTAAGCATTATCATTCCTGCTCCAGGTACTCCCGCAGTACCAATTGATCCTAATGTGGCAGTAAGAATTATTGTAACTAGTTGTGGTACCGTTAAAGTAATTCCGTAAGCCTGAGCAACAAACAAAGCACAAACTCCTTGATAAAGTGCAGTACCATCCATATTTACTGTAGCTCCAAGAGGAAGAACAAAACTTGCTATTTTGTCAGATACCTTAAAGTTTTCTTTAACAGATTTTATAGTTATTGGAAGTGTTCCGGAGCTACTACTTGTTGTAAAAGCTGTAATAGCAGCTGGAGCAATCCCTTTAAAGAAAGTAATTGGATTTATCTTGCCAAATACCTTTACAGCAGGTGCATATACGATTAATGCATGTATTATACAACCTGCATAAACAGCTATTATTACCTTGATCAATGGCAATAGTACTGCAGGGCCATTGCTAGCTACCACAGGTGCCATAAGTCCAAATACGCCATAAGGCGCAAGTTCCATAATAAATGCTGTGATTTTATACATAATTTCAGCTAAGCTCTCAAAGAAATTAAGAAATGGTTTTCCTTTTTCTTCTGATATACTTGTTAAACCTATTCCAAGGAATAATGCAAATGCTATAATTTGCAGCATATTTCCCTCTACTAAACCTTTTAGTGGATTTGAAGGTATAATATTAAGAAAAGTATTGATAATAGATGGCGTTTCTGCTTGTGCAGCTTCAAGTCCAACTGGGATTGTAAGCCCTGCACCTGGTTGAAGCACTACTCCTAATATTAGTCCTATCACTATGGCACCTGCAGTTGTTACTAAAAAGTATACCATAGTTTTCCCACCAATTCTTCCTAATGTTTTTGCATCTCCTGTACTTGCAGCCCCTACTATTAGAGATGAAAAAACAAGTGGCACTATAATCATTTTTATTAGGTTTAGAAATAGGGTACCAATTGGCGAAATAAAAGTTTTTATTAGTTCAGGATTTCCAGTAAAAAATAGGCCTACAACAATACCCGCTAACAAACCTAAAAAGATTTTTGTTGTTAATTTCAATTTAATTCCCTCCTTTAATTATATTAAAAATTGTAAGATAATAAAATAATAAAAAATACAAGATTGGATTTAATTTCTACAACATTATTTAATATATCCATTACTTATATCAAATATATTATTTTATCATTAACATTATACATCTGATGTTAGAATAATTAGAATATTGAATGATGATTAAATAAAAAAGCAATGTATAAGTTTATATTAGGTATGATTATATCATATGCAAGATTTATTTTGCAATAGTTAATCTAGTCATATTCTTTTTTCTTAAAACTAAAATTTATTGTATTACTTACAGAATTATTTTAGTTAAATATTTTATAAAAAAGGTTGTATATACTATTAAAGGAGATAGTTATATATAACTATCTCCTTTAATCTGTTATTAGACTAGCATCTAAAAAATCTATTGCCACCAAATAATAGAACTAATAGAAGGAAGAAGAATAATAAGCTATCTGCATTATCCTTAGTGAAAATACCGCAGTTACAGAATATAATAACTAACAGTAAAAAGAAAAATAATAAGCTAGAATTATCCCCAAATAAACCTCCTAATATACCTCCATTTGACATAATTATCCCTCCTAATAATATTTTCGAATCAAAGCTAACAGTCTATTACTAGCAAATACTACTTAACTGTCATTTAACGGAAATTATCTTCCGCAAATCCTATTTCCACAAAATAGCACTACTAATAGTAAGAAGAAGAATAATAAGCTTTCTTTATTATCAGTAGTAAAAATGCCACAGTTACAGAATATAATTACTAGTAATAAAAAGAAGAATAGTAAGCTACTTTCCCCGCCAAATATGTTTGAAAATAATCCTGCACTTCTAACATCCTCACTCATACCTAACACCTCACCTCTCAGCTCATTTCTTTTTATTTCTCAATTTATATTATGAAATAATAGCAAATTTGTGATTTATTATTCCATACTTTTATATTTTATTTGATTAAACCTAAATATAAACTTTTCTGATGATTACGCATACTGTAATGTATGGTTAAATATTTAAGAAATTTTAAAATTTGAGGTGGTTTTATGAAGATCGTTATTCAGAAATTCGGAGGAACTTCTGTATCAACTAGAGATAGAAGAAAGATGGTAATTAATAAAATTCTCGAATGTAAAGAAACTGGAAAGTCCATGGTAATCGTTCTATCAGCAATGGGGAGAAAAGGAGAACCTTATTCTACTGACGCTTTAAGAGATCTAATATCTACTAGTTATTCTGGGCATAGTTTAAAAACAATGGACATAATGATGTCCTGTGGTGAAATAATATCTGCTGCTTTATTAGGTGCTGGCCTAGAATCTATGGGAGAAAGTGTTGTGATTCTTACTGGAATGCAGGCTGGTATCATAACTGATTCAATTTTTGGTGATGCCGATATATTATCAATCAATGAAAAACGAATACTTTCTCATCTTAGTAATGGTTCTATAGTAATCGTTACAGGATTCCAAGGCGCTACTGAATTAGGTGAGATTACAACTTTAGGTCGTGGTGGTAGTGATACAACTGCAGTTGCTCTAGGCGTTGCACTTAATGCTGAAAGTGTGGAAATTTATACAGATGTTGATGGTATTATGACTGCAGATCCAAACGTTGTTCAAAATGCTAAAATTATAGATGAGCTTAACTACGATGAAGTATTTCAAATGGCAGATAAGGGCGCAAAAGTTATTCATCCTAGGGCTGTGGAAATCGCTAAAAAAGGAAATATTACTATAAAAATCAAAAATACAATGTCCTCTCATCCAGGCACTAAGATTCATCACTGTAGATGCACAGGAAAAGATTTATATTCGTCCCGCCCCAGCAATAATAAATTATTAACAGCTATCACAAGCCTAAGTAACATTGCCCAAATTTCAATACCTACAAATGAAGATTTAAAAATAGATAGTTCTTTCTTTACAGCTTTAGCCAAAGCGAATATAAGTATTGATATGATAAATTTTTTCATAGATAAAAAGGTATTTACCATAGATGAATCTAAGGTGAATTTGATCGAAGAAATAATTGATTCTTTTCAATTTAAATACAATATTATAAATGCCTGTAGCAAGGTTACGATTATCGGTAGCAGGATTGCAGGCATTCCAGGTGTAATGGCTACTGTAGTTACTGCCCTTGCTAAAGAAAATATTATGATACTTCAAAGCTCCGACTCACTTTCTACAATTTCATGTTTGATAAAAGAAGAGGATTCAGCTAAAGCTGTTAACCTTCTACATGAAGCTTTTTATTTGAATAATTAATTTTTTTGCTTGACATTGGTTTTACAAGCTAATATAATAGGTTTTAAATTAAATAATAATAAACTCTTATCCAGAGAGGTGGAGGGACTGGCCCGATGAAACCCGGCAACCACGACATTAGTCGAAGGTGCTAATTCCAACAACACATTTGTGTTGAAAGATGAGAGAGGAAGCCTAATTTTTTCGTTTATTAGTTAACCTCTTTCATTTTGAAAGAGGTTTTTTTATTGTGTAAGGAGGTGCACACAGGGAAACGTAATATAAAGTAACATAGCACAACAAAAAACAAACAAATAGGAGGCAATACAATGAAAAATAACAAAAAAAATATTCTACGATCCATTATAGGTGTTTTGGCTTTATCTTTTATATTAACAAGCTGCGGGCAAAAGCCAACAGAAAATACATCTTCCACTGGCAATGCATCTACTGGAGGCGAAGCAAAAACTACCGTGTTAAGCGTAGGTGCTACACCTGAACCACATGCTCAAATATTAAAGGTTGTTGAGCCTCTATTAAAAGAAGAAGGTATTGAACTTAAAATTGTAGAGTTTACAGACTATATTCTTCCTAATATAGCTCTTTCCGACGGGGAAATTGATGCTAACTTCTTCCAACATGCACCTTACATGAATTCATTTGCTGAAAGTAATAATACTAAGCTACAAGCTGCTGCTAATGTCCACGTAGAACCATTAGGCCTTTACTCTAAAAAACTTACAAGCATTGATGAGCTTAATGATGGTGCTAAAATTGCAATTCCTAACGACCCTACAAATGGTGGTAGAGCACTACTCCTTCTTCAGCAGAATGGTTTTATTAAACTAAGAGAAAATGCAGGATTAGAAGCAACAGAGAAAGATATTGTAGAGAACCCAAAAAACATATCATTTTTTCCATTAGATGCTCCACAGCTACCAAGATCTCTAGATGATGTAGATGCTTCAATTATAAATACGAATTATGCTTTGGAAGCTGGCTTAAACCCTCTTACAGATGCTCTAATTTTAGAGAATGAGGATTCTCCATATGCAAATATATTAGCTGTTAGACCTGATAATGCTAATGAAGAAAATATTCAAAAACTAGTAAAAGCTCTTACTTCTCCTGAAGTAAAGAACTTTATAAATGAAAAATATAAGGGTGCAATAATTCCAGCATTTTAATAAAAATTAAATCAATGGCATGAAAAAATGATGGTATTATTATACCATCATTTTTTATATAAGTATTTATTATAAACTATTTCTTAAGAACCGCCAAACTCATCATCACGCTATTTTAAGGATTCAGAAAGCTGAGCAACAGCTGCTTGTAATTCTGCTCCCATCTGGTGTTGATTTTGTGATATCGTATTTAACTGCTCGATTTCAGTAGTAATAAAGAATACTTCTTCACTAATTTTCCCTAATATTTCTGCTATCTTCTGTGTAAAATCTTCGCTATTCGTCGCCAGTTTTTGCACCTCTTTTGCAACTATTGCAAAGCCTCGTCCATGTTCCCCTGCTCTAGCAGCTTCTATAGACGCATTTAAGCCTAAAATATTAGTTTGCTGAGTAATCTTATTAATAAATTTAATAATTTGGTCTGTTTCTTTAACATGGCTAATCGTTCTATTAGCAAATTGAGTTAATGTATCACTAAGAGCTGTAGTTTGAGTAATGCTATCATGCATTTTCATTACACTTTCTTCTGTTACATAACTAATATTTCTTATCTCGCTCATTTGCATTTCTAATTGTCCAGTAAGTTTTTCTTCATGACTTACAAGAATAGTCATTAGTTTAGCTGCTGAGCTACGCATAGTTTCTGCATTATGTATATTATAAAGTTTTATGTCCTCTGATACCCTGTTGCTTCCAGTTACTTCTATAATTAAATCTGTTTTCTTTTCTAACATATCTTTAATACTATTGCTATGGGCTATACCAAATTTTTTAGCCAATTTTACTCCAGGTGCATCTTCATCTATGTCTACGATTCCTACAATTTTAACATCATCCATTTTCATAAGAGTATTTAAAATTGAGCTTCCACCTTCGCCGCCACCAATTATTGTTATATACATCAATTTCTCCCCCGTGATTTATATTTTAAATAGAATTTTTTTATTAAGCAAGGTTATATGCTGATAATTAGTATTGTTCATGCTATTCTATATATTAGACATTTTCCGTAAAATCCCTTTATTTTTTTGTCGTTTTTTTTGATATTTTTAATTTTTTTAGATTTTTTGTCGTATTTTTGTTTGATTTTGCGAATACTAATTATGAGTAAATTAATTAAATTAGGATGTGAAAATCATGACGAAAAAAAGATTTCATAATAATCCAAAAGACTTAATTAATGAAACCTACAATGCAGATGAATTTCCAGTAGTAGAAAAAACAATGAATGCTCTAGTAATGCCATTGGATATGGTTCAAGATGTAGATGCATTAGCATACAATCGATTTTATGAAGATGAGTTGAGTAAGATTATTGGTACTATGAATAAACAATAAAATTTAAATGTGTTTTGAGGAAATTGCATATTAAAGATTTATGTAAAATTAAATATCCATTTTACTATAAATTTTGCAATTTCCTCATTAATAACAGAATCAATAAATTTTAATATTTTCTATTTCATACCGATATCTTTACGATAAAAACTTCCTTTAAATTTAATCTCTTCTATATTTCTGTAGACTTTTTCTCTAGCTTCTTCTGTATTTCTACCGATACCTACTAATCCTAAAACTCTACCTCCATTGGTAAGGATTTTATTTTCATTCTCTATAGTTCCAGAATGGAATATTAATAAATCGTCCTCAACATGATCTAAACCGGTTACCTCTAAGCCCTTTTCATATTCGTTAGGGTAGCCTCCAGACGCAAGCATAACACAAACTGCTCCCTCTTCACTCCACTTAATATGTGTATCCTTTAATTTTATATCTAATAAATTATTAAATATTTCTACTAAGTCTGTTTTTAGTCTAGGTAGTACTACTTGAGTTTCTGGATCTCCAAAACGCACATTATATTCTAAAACCCTTGGACCAGCTTCCGTAATCATAAGGCCTATAAAAATAATCCCTCTATAATCCATATTTTCTTGCTTTATGCCATTTAATGTAGGAATTAATATTTCTTTTTCTACACGTTTTGCAATTTCTTCCGTATACACATAATTTGGTGAATAGGTTCCCATACCCCCAGTATTAGGTCCATTGTCTCCATCAAATGCTCTTTTATGATCTTGGCTGCTTACCATAGGAATTATAGTATTTCCATCCATAAAGCATAGTATAGAAGTTTCTATACCATGTAGAAATTCCTCTATCACTACGTTTTTCCCAGCATCCCCTAAAATTTTCTCATCTAATAATTGTTCTAGCACTTTTAATGCTGCTTCTTTATTTTCACATATGAAAACGCCCTTACCCGCTGCCAATCCATCTGCCTTAACTACTACAGGGTAAGAATATTTTTCTATGACTAAAGCCGCATCTGCAAAGTTTGTCACTTCATCGTACTCCCCCGTAGGAATATTGTACTTTTTCATGAAGTCCTTAGCAAATGCTTTACTTCCCTCAAGCTGAGCTGCATCTTTTGTAGGTCCTATAATCCTTAATCCATTTTGTCTAAATATGTCTACTACGCCTTCTACTAGTGGATCTTCTGGTCCTACTATGGTTAAATCAATTTTATTTTCTACAGCAAATTCTACAAGTTGCTCTATATGATTAGAAGAAATATCAACATTTTTAGCAATTTTACCTGTGCCTGCATTTCCAGGAGCACAAAAAATTTCAGTAACTAAAGGACTTTGTCTTAGCTTCCAAACGATAGCATGCTCTCTACCGCCACTACCTATTACCAATATCTTCATATTCCCACCTCTTTTAATGTTTGAAATGTCTCATCCCAGTAAATATCATAGATATACCATATTCATTACAAGCTTCAATAGACATATCATCCTTTATAGAACCACCTGGTTGTATAATCGCCTTTACTCCCGCTTTTACTGCCTCATCTACACAGTCTCTAAATGGGAAAAATGCATCCGATGCCATTACACTTCCCTCTAAGGGATGAGTTGTATTTCTAATTGCATTTTGAAGCGCCCAAATTCTACTCGTCTGCCCTGGCCCAATAGCTAAGGTTTGTTTATTCTTAACTAATACGATACCATTTGATTTTACATGCTTTACTATTTTAAAAGCAAATACCATATCTTCCTTTTGTTCCTCAGTAGGTACTATATTTGTTACTACTTCGGTTTCATTTAATAAAACATTGTCCTCTTCCTGTACTAAAATACCACCCTGAACTTTTTTTACTTGGAACTGATTTTCTCCTGGTTTACATATATCCTCTATTTTAATTAAACGTAAATTCTTCTTCTCTTTTAATACTTGTAGTGCTTCTTCTGTAAAATCTGGCGCAATGATTACTTCTAAGAAAATTTCCTTCATAGCATCTGCTGCATTTTTCGTAATCGGTCTATTTGCTGCAATAATACCTCCAAATATGGAAAGTGGGTCCGATTCATAAGCTTTTTTCCATGCATCATCAATATCCTTACCTGATGCTACGCCACATGGGTTCGTATGCTTTACTGCTACCACAGTTGGCTCATTAAACTCTTTTAATAGCTCTAAGGCTCCATTTGCATCGTTAATATTATTAAAGGATAGTTCTTTACCTTGAAGCTGAATTCCGGTTACTAATGTTCCTTTTCCTGCACCTACTTCTCTATAAAATGCAGCTCTTTGGTGTGGGTTTTCCCCATAGCGTAAATCCTGGATCTTTTCATAGGTCAATGTTAAATTTTCTCGGAATATTTTTTCTTCTTTCATCTGTTTTCTCAAATAATCTGCTATTAAGCTATCGTAATGAGCAGTATGTTCAAATACCTTTAAGGCTAAATTGTATCTAGTATCTATGGTAGTATCTTTATTTTCTTTTATTTCTTTGATAATTTTGTTGTAATCATTGGGATCTATTACCACAGTAACGTCGTTATAATTTTTTGCTGCCGCCCTTAGCATTGTAGGGCCTCCAATATCTATATTTTCAATAGCAGTCTCTAAATCTACGCCTTCCCTTAAAATTGTTTCTTTAAAAGGATACAAATTAATTATAAGTAAATCTATAGGTTCTATATTAAGATCATCTAAAGTTTTCATATGCTCAAGATTTTTTCTAATTGCTAAAATTCCACCATGTACCGAAGGATGCAATGTTTTTACTCTGCCATCTAAACATTCTGGAAACCCAGTTACTTCTGAAACATCCTTTACTTTTAATCCAGCTTCTCTTAAAAGATTTGCTGTACCACCAGTTGAAAGTATCTCTATATTTAAATTAACAAGCTCTTTGGCTAATTCTACAATTCCATCTTTATCGGATACACTTATTAAAGCTCGCCTTATCATTTTATCACCCCATATTTTTTATAAGCGATACCACTCAAACTATAATATTTTAACTTTGTTATAATCAACCAATAATCTATTATCAATAAATAGTTTTACTGCTAATGGTAAGATTTCATGTTCTATTTTCAGTACTTTTTTCTGTAAGCTTTCAACTGTGTCTGAAGAATCAACTTCTACAGTTTTTTGAATAATGATAGGTCCACCATCCATTTCTTCATTAACAAAATGAACTGTAGCCCCAGTAATTTTTACACCTCTATTGATTACTTCTTCATGAACTTTTTTTCCATAAAATCCTTTACCACAAAAGCTTGGTATTAAGGATGGATGAATATTAATAATTCTATTTTCATATTTTTTGATAATTTTTACCGGAATAAAAGCTAGATATCCTGCTAATACGATTAAATCTACTTTCTCTTTATCTAATACGTTCATTAAAGCTTCTTCATATTCTAAGGCTGATTCATATTGTTTCTTATGAATAATCCTACTATTGATTTTGTTATTTTTCGCCCTAGTTAACCCATAGACATCCTCTTTATTGGAAACCACCAATACGATTTCTCCCCCTACATTCTTATGATGAATTTCATCTATTAAGGATTGTAGATTTGTACCTCCGCCAGAAATCATAACAGCAATCTTCACAGTTCTCATAGAATCACCTGTTTTTGTCCTTCAACTATTTCACCAATAATGCGAACATCTTCACCTAGACTGTTTAATAATTGGATAGACTTGTCTACATCTTCTTTAGAAACAACGATGACCATTCCTATGCCCATATTAAAGGTGCTAAACATTTCCGTTTTATTAATATCTCCTTTTTCCTGCATAAATTTAAATATAGCTGGTACATTCCATGAATCTACATTAATTTTAGCATCTACATTTTCTGGCAAGATTCGTGGAATATTTTCGTAAAAACCTCCACCCGTAATGTGACTGATTCCTTTTACATTGATCTCTTTAATTAGACTTAAAATTTGCTTAACGTATATTTTTGTAGGTTTAAGTAATTCTTCGCCTAATGTAGTTCCAAACTCTTCGACATAATCTGTAGTTTTCATATTTAAAATATCAAAAAAAAGTTTTCGAACTAAAGAGTAGCCATTACTATGAATTCCACTGGATGGTAGCCCTAAAATGACATCCCCAGCTTCTATATTTTCTCCTGTAATAACTCTACTCTTATCCACAATCCCCACAGCAAAGCCTGCTAAATCGTATTCATTTTCATTATATAGTCCGGGCATTTCCGCCGTTTCTCCACCTATCAATGCACTACCTGATAGTTTACATCCCTCTGCTATTCCACCAACTATCTGCGCTATTTTTTCCCCTATTAGCTTTCCAGTTGCAATATAGTCTAAAAAGAATAAAGGTTTTCCACCTTGGCATAATATATCATTCACGCACATTGCCACACAGTCTTGACCAATGGTATCGTGCTTGTCCATCATAAAAGCAAGCTTTAGCTTTGTACCAACGCCATCCGTACCAGCTACTAAAACTGGTTCCTTATAGTCCTTCATATTTAATGAGAATAGGCCTCCGAAGCCACCAAGATCTGCTAAAACATTGGAATTAAAAGTGCTTTTAACATGCTCCTTCATTAGTTTTACAGCTCTTTGCCCTTCATCAACATCTACTCCTGCACTTTTATAAGTTATGTCCATCCTATTAAACCTCCCAATAAAATTATAAAGAAAATGAATCCCTTAATCGTGAAATAACATTAATTTATGGTAACTTTTCACTAGTCTATATTTTTAATTTCCATAGGATAATTTCCGTTAAAGCAAGCCGTACAAAACTCTTCCTTTGGCAATCCCGTGGATTCTAACAATCCATTTAAGCTTATATAGGCTAAGCTATCTGCGCCTATTAATTCTCTTATTTCATCAATTGATTTTGTTGACCCTAGCAATTCATTTCTATTCGGTGTATCTATGCCAAAATAGCAGCTGTAGGAAACAGGTGGAGAGCTTATTCTAAGGTGAACCTCCTTGGCTCCTGCTTTTCTTAGCTCCGCTACAATTCTTTTACTCGTAGTTCCTCTTACGATGGAGTCGTCTACTAAAACAATACTTTTACCCTTAATATTTTGTGACAATGGGCTTAGCTTTAACCTTAAGGCCCTTTCCCTAGAAGGCTGATCTGGTTGAATAAAGGTTCTACCGATATATCTATTTTTAAACAAGCCTTCTCCAAAGCTCAAACCCAACTCCTCTGCATATCCTAATGCTACAGGAATTGATGAGTCTGGTACAGCCACTACCATATCTGCATCTATTGGATGTTCCTTCGCTAATATTTTCCCCGCATTTTTTCTTGTTTCATATACATTGGCTCCATCTAATTGGGTATCCGGTCTTGCAAAATAAACAAATTCAAATACACAGGATGCTTTTTTTTCTTTCTTACTATGATAGTTGCAGCTTATTCCTTCTTTATTTATAATTATAATTTCTCCAGGATTTACATCTCTAATTAAAGTTGCTCCTATGGCATCTAAGGCACAGCTTTCTGAGGCTAGTACGTACCCTCCCTCAAGTTCTCCTATGCATAAAGGTCTTAGCCCATGGGGGTCTCTAATTCCAATAAGTTCATTTTCTGTCATAATAACTAATGCGTAAGCTCCTTTAATTGAATCCATGGTTTTTTCTATGGAAGTTAAAATATTACTATGATCATACTTAGCAAGTAATTTAATAATTACTTCACTATCGATTGAACTTTCAAAAGTATGTCCTTCTTTTTCTAATGTAGCTTTTAGCTCTTCAGCATTAACTAAATTTCCATTATGAGCTAGAGCAATACTTCTCATTTTAGTTTTAACAACGAGGGGCTGAGCATTTTCTACTGCTTTTCCACCGAATGTGCCGTATCTTACGTGGCCGATACTTATATGACCCTCTAATTGTTCAAGTATTTCATCATCAAATATTTCTGCCACAAGACCCATTTTTTTATAATGATAGCTTCTCTGCCCATCATTAGTTGCAATACCCGCACTTTCTTGTCCCCTATGTTGAAGAGCATACAGTCCATAGAACAATGATTGCGCAGTATGTTGTTCTCCCCATTTGTACATACCTACAACACCACATTCTTCTCTTAACTTATCGCTATCTATTCCATTAAAGATCGGAAGGTATTTTTTCATGTAATTTTCATCTCCTATACTGGCAATCAATTCTTTATTCTCTATTGTTAAAATAATTTATTTCAAAGCTAATCTCTCTCGTCCTTAGCTTAATAATTTTCCCATCCAAATTTCTCAAGTTTTTCTGCTTTTTCTTCAACAGCTTTTCTCAAAGTTTCTTTATAATTAATTAATTTTTTACTTGTATTTTCATCTGAAAGAGCAATAATTTGAGCTGCTAATATGCCAGCATTTGCTCCTCCATTTATGGATACGGTTGCTACTGGTACTCCAGAAGGCATTTGAACAATGGAGTACAAAGAATCTATTCCATCTAAGGATTTACTTTTAATAGGTACCCCTATTACTGGTAGATGGGTGATGGCTGCCACCATACCTGGCAGGTGTGCTGCTCCTCCTGCCCCTGCTATAATTACTTTAATTTTTCTATTTTCTGCATCCTTTGCAAACTTAAACATTCTTTCTGGGGTGCGATGGGCGGAAACTATAGTACATTCATATTCAATACCAAATTCAGTTAATATTTTTGCTGCCTCTTTCATAATAGGTAGATCTGAGTCACTGCCCATAATAATACTAACAATTGGATTTTTCATAATTTGCCTCCTAGCAACTTGTTATCTTTAGAGTATTTCTAATTTTTTCAGCTCGTCTTAATACTTGTTCAACATCTTCACCTAATAGGGTCACATGTCCCATTTTCCTTAAAGGCTTATTGTATTCTTTTCCATAAAAATGTACATACACATCGGAATCCTGTAATGTTGGTTCTAATCCTTGTATTAATGCTCTTCCCTCTGTATCTTCTCCTAAAAGATTAATCATTACGCTGGGTTTTATTAAATATGCATTCGCCAAAGGATATTCTAAAATAGCCCTTAAATGCTGTTCAAATTGCGATACATTGCATCCATCCAAGGTATAGTGCCCTGAATTGTGTACCCTTGGTGCAATTTCATTAACCAGAACCTGGTTATTTTTATCTACAAACATCTCTATGCAAAATACGCCTGTACCATCTAACTCTCTCATTACCTTAAGTGCCAGATCTCTAGCATTCCTTGCAACTTCATTATTTACCCTAGCTGGTACGATAGTGGTTCTTAATATATTATCCTCATGAATATTTTCAGCGAATGGATAAATTTTAATATCTCCATTTGCACCTCTTGCTGTAATTACTGAAATCTCATGAGTAAAATGAATATACTTTTCTATCATAAGTTCCTGATTTGCTCCATCTAATAATTTATATCCATCTTCTATATCATCTAAAGTTCTAATCAGTTTATTACCTTTTCCATCGTAACCCCCATAGCAGCTTTTTAAGATGACGGGTAAACCTTCTCTGCGTATGTAGTCTTTAATATCTTCAATACTATTAATTTTTTCAAATTCTGTAGCTGAAATATTTCTTGTCTTTAAAAAAGATTTTTGTCTATATTTATTTTGAATCATTTTTAAACTATTCGGCGATGGTTGAATTTTGTAGCCTTTTTCGGTAAGATCAATTAATACATCTGCATTTATGTGTTCTAACTCGTAGGTTAACACGTCACATCTTTTTGCAAGTTCCTGAATTTTATCAGCATCATAATATCCACCTACGATTTGTTCATCAGCTATAGATGACGAAGGACAGTTTTCATCTGGGTCCAGTATTATAAATTTTATGCCTAATTTTTTTCCTTCTAAAATCATCATCCTGCCTAACTGGCCACCTCCAACGATTCCTATTTTAATAATATTGGGACTATTTCGGAAATTTTTGTTCAAAGTCATGGCCTCCTAACCTATTTTAAGTGTTTTTAAAGCAGCTAAGAAGTATCTCAGCTGCTTTAAGTCTTACTAGTGAGGTAATATTGTAAATCTAAGAATAAACAATATCGCTAATATATAAACTGTAGGATGAACTTCTTTAGATTTACCAGTTGCAATTTTCATTATAGGATAGAATATTAATCCTGCTGCGATTCCATTTGCTATACTATAAGTAAATGGCATAATAGCAATTGTAAAGAAAGCTGGTAAAGCTTCTGAGAAATCATCAAAATTAACTTGTTTAACTGCTCCCATCATTAGAACACCTACTATAATTAGGGCTGGTGCAGTAGCCTGAGCAGGTACGATTCCAGCTAAAGGTGCTAAAAATACTGAGAATAAAAATAAGGTTCCTGTTGTTACGGCGGTTAATCCTGTTTTTCCACCTTCTGCTACACCTGCTGCTGATTCAACGAATGTTGTAACTGTAGATGTACCTAAAACAGCACCAGCTGTTGTTGCTACAGCATCTGCTAATAACGCTTTATTCATATTAGGAAGTTTTCCTTCTTCATCTAACATTCCAGCTTTAGTAGCTGTTCCTATTAAAGTACCGATAGTATCAAACATATCTACTAAACTGAAAGATATAACTACTGTAGCTACACTTGCTATAGCACCTACTAAGCCTGCTTCTCCAATTTTTAATAATCCTGCAAAGTCCATTTGCATAAATGTTGGGCTAAGGTCAAAATTAAATGATGCATTTATTGTTGTATTAGTTACTCCCATAGGAATACCGATCAGTGTTGTAGCAACTATACCAATTAGAATAGCACCTTTTACGCCTTTAACCATTAATATACCTGTGATTACCAATCCAATAACAGCTAGAATAACAGGAGCAGTATTAAAACGGCTAAATGCTAAAAATGTATTTGGATCTGCTACAATGATTCCAGCATTTGTAAATCCAAGTAATGCGATAAATAGTCCGATTCCTCCACTGATAGCATGCTTTAAAGATGTAGGAATTGCTTCTATAATAGCTTCTCTTGCTCCAGTAATCGTTAATAATATAAATAAAAGTCCAGAAATAAAGATTGCAGCTAAAGCTTGTTGCCATGTATATCCTAATCCCATTACTACTCCATATGTGAAGAAAGCATTAAGTCCCATACCAGGTGCTTGTGCAAATGGAATGTTCGCATATAATCCCATAATCAGTGTACCGATTGCACCAGACAAGCATGTTGCTAAAAATACTGAGTTGTAATCCATTCCAGCCTGTGAAAGTACATCTGGATTTACAAATAAAATATACGCCATAGTAATAAAAGTAGTAATACCAGCGATAATTTCAGTCTTTACATCAGTTTTGTTCTCTGATAGTCTAAAATACCTATCTAGTGATGATACATTAGTGTTTTTTGTGCTCATGTTTGAATCCTCCTTAAGTAGAATGAATGCATATTTTTTGTTTTCTGCCTAACCTAAAGTCGTCTTGTACTACAAAATTAAATCAAATCATACATTAGAAATATTTATCTTTAATTAAAAATTTCTAATTTGCAAAAATTAAGCCCGGAAGGATAGGTCATAGAAGAACGAAACCTATCCGTCCGGGCTTTTATCCCATCGGTGTAGCATAAATATGCCTGTACCGCTTGGACCAGCACTAATAGTAAAAATATTAGTCGGAACCCTAGGTACACTTCCATTCATAGTCGAATAATTTACGGTTATTCGGTAGAGACTGCTAAACCATATTATTAGCATTATACAAATTCAAAATTAATATTTAATTTTTCTAACTCCTAGCTACACATTAATAATAACAGAGATCCGTTTTTAGGTCAACACATTTATCGAACATTTTATATTTTTTTTATTTTTAATATGCATTTCACCGAATTATTTTTTATTTGTTTAGTATTATAATTCGGTTTTGTTTCACTGTAGGTTACAGACTTCTAGCTGGCATTGATCTCCACAAGCCTGCAACCCTTACAGATGTAGCGCTTATGAAGCTTCTAAGCAAGCTTGTAACCTTCGGGTACTACTCCCATTCTACTGTTGATGGTGGCTTTGTGGTTATATCGTACACAATTCTATTAGCTCCTTCAACTTCATTGACGATTCGTCTTGACATACTTTCTAAAACATCGTAAGGAATTCTTGCCCAATCCGCTGTCATTGCATCAGTACTAGTAATAGCACGAATTGCTATTGTATGAGCATAGGTTCTTTCATCCCCCATAACTCCTACACTTTTAATGTTCGGTAGTACAGCAAAGTACTGCCATATTTCACGATGTAGCCCTGCCTTTTTAATCTCATCCTGAACAATAGCATCAGCTTCTCGTACAATGTTCAGCTTTTCTTCTGTAATTTCCCCTAATACTCTAACTGCTAATCCTGGTCCTGGGAAAGGCTGTCTCCATACGATTTCATCTGGTACACCTAGCTCTGTTCCAACTAATCTAACTTCATCTTTAAATAAAAATTTAAAAGGTTCAATTAGCTTAAATTTCATATCCTCTGGTAGTCCGCCTACATTATGATGGCTCTTAATAACAGATGCTGTTTCTGTTCCACTTTCAATAATATCTGGATATAAAGTTCCTTGAACTAAGAAATCAAAATCTCCAAGTTTTTGTGCTTCCTCTTCAAATACACGGATAAATAATTCTCCGATATGCTTTCTTTTTGTTTCAGGGTCCGTTACACCAGCTAATTTTTCTAAGAATCTATCCTTTGCATTCACACGAATAAAATTCATCTTAAATTTATTCTTAAAAATATCTTCAACCCAATCTCCTTCGTTTTTACGAAGTAAGCCATGATCAACAAATACACAGGTCAGATTATCACCGATTGCCTTATGCACAAGAACTGCTGCAACTGAAGAATCAACTCCACCAGATAAAGCACATAGTACTTTTCTATCTCCTACTAGATCTCGGATTTCTTGTATTTCCTTTTCAATATAATTTCCCATTGTCCAGTCACCTTTGCAATGACAAATTTCATATAGGAAGTTCTTTAAAATTTCCTTACCCTTTTCTGTATGTTCTACTTCTGGATGGAATTGTACTGCATAAAGGGCTTTTTCTTCATTTTCCATTGCCGCAACAGGACAATCTCCAGTTGTAGCACTAATTTTAAATTCTGCAGGTGCTGATTCAATAAAATCAGTATGACTCATCCAACAAATAGAGTCTTGTTCGATTCCTTTAAACAGCTTAGAATCTTGATCTACTTTTAAAGCAGTTTTTCCATACTCTCTATTCTTCGCACGATTTACCTCGCCACCTAATGTATGGGCCATTAATTGACCACCATAACAGATGCCTAGGATTGGTATTCCTAAAGCTAAAATTTCTTTATCGCATTGAGGCGCATTTTCTCCATATACACTGGATGGCCCTCCAGTAAATATTAGGCCCTTTGGATTTTTTGCTTTTACTTCATCAGCACTGATTTTATAAGGAACAACCTCGCAATAAATATTATGCTCTCTTATTCTACGTGCAATTAATTGATTATACTGACCACCAAAATCTAATACTAATATAAGTTCTTGATTCATATATTACACCTCTTTCTTATTCACTAATACTATAATTAGGAGCTTCTTTTGTAATTGTAATATCATGTGGATGACTTTCTCTTAATCCAGCTCCAGTAATACGTATAAATTTACCATTTTCTTTTAAATCATTAATAGTTTGAGTTCCACAATAACCCATACTTGCTCTTAATCCACCAATTAATTGGTAAATAGTTTCTTTAACATATCCTTTGTATGGAACCTTACCTTCTACACCTTCAGGTACTAGTTTTTTATTGTTTTCCTGGAAATAGCGATCCCTACTTCCCTTTTCCATTGCGCCAATAGAACCCATTCCTCTGTAGGTTTTAAAGCTTCTTCCATTAAAAATAATAGTTTCTCCTGGGCTCTCTTCTGTTCCAGCAAATAAAGATCCTATCATGATAATACTTGCACCAGCTGCAATTGCCTTTGGAATATCTCCAGAATATTTAATCCCACCATCAGCTATAACTGGAATTCCATATTCCTTTGCTACCTTAGCACAATCATAAACAGCTGTAATTTGAGGAACTCCTATTCCTGCAACTATCCTAGTTGTACAAATAGACCCTGGTCCAATACCTACTTTTACAGCATCAACTCCGGCTTCAATCAATTCCCTAGTTGCCTCTCCTGTTGCAACATTTCCAGCAATAACTTGGAGATCACTGTATTTTTCTTTAACCTTTCTTACTGCTTCAATTACGCCTTTAGAGTGTCCATGAGCTGTATCTATAACTATAACATCTACCTTCGCATTGTATAGCGCTTCTACTCTTTCCATAATATCTGCTGAAACTCCAACAGCCGCTCCAGCTAGTAGTCTGCCACCGCTATCCTTTGCTGAATTTGGATATTGTATTGCCTTTTCTATGTCCTTAATTGTAATTAATCCTTTTAACATTCCGTTCTCATCTGTAATAGGCAATTTTTCAATTTTATGAGCCATTAATATCTTTTGTGCTTCATCCATAGAAATTCCTTCCCTTGCAGTAACAAGGTTGTCCTTTGTCATGGCATCACTTATTTTCTTTTTATAGTTCGTTTCAAATCTAATATCTCTATTCGTAATAATTCCAACAAGCTTCCCTTGTTCCGTAATAGGTACTCCAGAAATTCTATATCTAGCCATTACCTTTAGAGCGTCTTCTACTATATGATCTGGGGATAAAAAGAATGGATCTACAATAACGCCATGTTCACTTCTTTTAACCTTATCCACTTCTAAAGCCTGCTCTTCTATGGACATATTTTTATGAATGATTCCAATGCCGCCTTCTCTTGCCATAGAAATAGCCATTTTGGCTTCAGTTACTGTATCCATTCCAGCACTCATAAGTGGGATATTAAGCTTTATTTTTTTAGTTAAATAAGTTGAAACATCCACTTGATTCGGTAGTACTTCAGACTTTGCAGGAATTAATAATACATCGTCAAAGGTAATTCCCTCTTTTACTATTTTGCCTTCCATAAGATCTCCTCCATTCTATTTTCTATTAAAATATTTATATCAAAATATTAAAAAAGCATCTCCCTGTTATATAAAAAACCCATATAATAATTTCCCTCTAATAAATCATAACCTTAGAGTGAACTTATTATACAGGTCTATGGTTTTCTTACTGAATATAAAAAATATAGGATAATAAATGCAACCTATATTTTTTATATCTAATAAAACTTAGATTTTTAGTATAATAACTCCACTCATAGTCGAATGATTATTGGTCATTCGGTAGATACTTCCGAACCATATTATCGGTGATATATGAGTGTTGCATTTTTAATATTCGACAAAACATTAACTTTAGTTCATATTAAAATATCAAATTCCATATATATTGTCAATAGCTTTATAGAATATTTATTTTTTGTAAACATTGATAATTTCTTTTTGTATCGCATTAAACAAGCTTTTACTTAAATTTCGAAATTAATTGATCCGATATGCTATCAAAAATAGGATTTTCATACTCAAATACTCTACCTATATCAGATAGCTCAGCAAACTCTCTTTCTATTGAAATGTTTCCTAAAAAATCAACACCTATTTCTTTTGCTACTTCTTCTGTTTTTCCTTTTCCAAACAAGTAATAAGGCTCTGGATATGATGGTGGCTGTACATAACTCATATTTTCTATTAAGCCTACCACAGGTATATTCATTTTTTCAGCCATATGAATCCCTTTAGTTACAATCATAGATACCAGTTTTTGCGGCGATGTTACCATTATAATTCCTTCAATAGGAAGAGATTGCATTACGGTAAGGGCTACATCCCCTGTTCCAGGAGGAAAATCAATCAATAGATAATCTAGTTCTCCCCATGCAACGTCTGTCCAAAATTGCTTTACCACACCTCCTACTATAGGTCCTCTCCAAATTACAGGTTCTGTTTCATTCGACAAAAGGAGATTCATCGACATGACTTTTACTCCATTTTCAGCGATCTCTGGCAAAATACCTTCTTCTATTTGCTTTGCAGGCCCTTTCAGCCCAAATAGTTTTGGAATACTAGGTCCTGTTATATCTCCATCTAAAATTCCTACTGAATACCCTTTTTTAGCTAATGTAGATGCTAACATAGATGTAACTGAAGATTTACCCACGCCGCCTTTGCCACTCATAATGCCAATAACATTTTTTATACTACTAAATTTGTTTTCCTCTTCAGGTACAATGCAACTACTAGAGGTGCACTTTCCTGCGACACTATGCTGACAGCCATTACATTTATCATTCATCTTTAGTTCCTCCAATTTAAATGAATTTTATTATAATTTCAGTATTTCCATAAGAACCAACTTAATTCAATATGGTACTGATAATTCGGCTAAATAGATCTTCTATATAAAGAATAATTTTAGTTAATTATACAAATAATTATATTAAGCGTAAGCTAAATAATAATTAATAAAGGAGTGTTTTTATGTCTGATGAACAAAACAACAGCAGAGTTAAACAAGCAGAAGGCTTAGGTAGCTTAATTTTAAAAACCATACTTTCTGCCATTGTACTATCAATAGCTGCTTTCCTTACTCCAGGCTTTACAATTAGTGGTATATGGGCAGTTTTATTAGCAGCTGTTATTATTTCAGTTATTGACTATTTGATTCAGAGATTTACACAATTACACGCTTCTCCTTTTGGAAGAGGTTTCACAGGCTTTATTATAGCCGCTATAGTGCTTTATTTAACTCAGTTTTTAGTTCCTAGTATGGGCGTAACAATATGGGGAGCCCTCATTGGAGCTCTAATAATAGGTATAATCGATATGATTATTCCTGGACAAACATTTTAAAATATCTTTCCAAACCTACATAAATTGACCATGCAATCTTTTGCTGGTATAGTGGGTCATTTAATTGTTGTTCTTCTTGAGGGTTAGACAAGAAACCACATTCTATTAAAACAGTGGGGATGTCTAACCCTTTTATTAAATAAACACTATCATTTTCTAAAGGAACTCTTTTATTTTCATTATCTAATGCATTTATAAACTCTTCTTGAATTATATAAGCTAACTTTTTGCCCTCTTCATTATTTTTAGGATAAAAGGTTTGAGCACCATAATATTTAGCTTGTGGAAAGCTATTTGCGTGAATTGATAAGAAAGCATCCGGTTTAATTTCGGTTACAATCTTTTTTCTATTTGTTAAGTCTATAGTTTTCATTTTTCTATTGCTTCCATCATCTATATATAAATCTACATCTTCTTCTCTCGTCATAATTACAACATACCCATTTTTCTCTAGATATTCACATAGATATAAAGAAATCGCTAGATTAATTTCTTTTTCATTCTTACCTCTATTGCCAAGTTTGCCAGGATCAAACCCACCGTGACCAGGATCTATAACGATGAACTTATCTGTAGTAGGAATATTAGTGGTTTCTATATATTTATAGTACTTAAATAATGCTATTAATACTGTAACTGAGATCATTAATAAACAAATTCTAATAATCCAGAATTTTCGTACGATAATTAATCTCAATTTAAAACTCCTCCTTTCCTACTGAATTTTTATTTTCCTTATATTACTTATTATTATATGAACTGACAGTTTGTTTCACCACATTAATCTTTCCTAATAATTATCTAATCAGTATATTCGACATGTTTGTTGGTAATATGATTATTTCCTGGGAAATCCATCTTTTTTTTCGTTTAATCTACAGCATGTTTTTTTGCATAATAAAAAAGCTTCCAAAGAAGCTTTTTTATGAAGTGTTTTTTGTAATCTATAAATGATATCCAACAACTTTCCTGTAAATTATAAGAACCCCACCCATCAACACAATCAAAGATTGCTGGTGGGTCCCGGGAACCTTGTTGTATTTACAATAAAAAGACTGCCAATGGCAGTCTTTGAATTTGTATAATATTATCTTTTTGAGAATTGAGGTGCACGTCTTGCAGCTTTTAATCCGTATTTCTTTCTTTCTTTCATTCTTGCATCTCTAGTTAAGAAACCAGCTTTTTTAAGAGTTCCTCTTAATTCTTCGTCAGATTTTACTAGAGCTCTAGCAATTCCGTGTCTTAAAGCTCCAGCTTGTCCAGTGTATCCTCCACCAGCTACTGTTGCAATTACATCGAATCTGCTTAGTGTTTCTGTGATTGTTAGAGGCATTCTAACATCTCTTTTTAAAGTTTCATACTTAAAGTATTCTTCCATATCTCTATTGTTTATTTTAATATTTCCTTCACCAGGAACTAATCTTACTCTAGCGATAGATTGTTTTCTTCTACCTGTTCCGTAATAAGCTACTCTTGCCATCCATAACTCCTCCTTTCGAATTTCCTATCTTATATATCTAATGCTTCTGGTTTTTGAGCTTCGTGATTGTGGTTTGGTCCTGCGTATACTTTTAATTTAGTAAGCATTTGTCTTCCTAATCTATTCTTTGGAAGCATACCTTTTACTGCATTGTAAACAAGTTTTTCAGGTTTTTCAGCAAGAATTCTTCTGAAAGAAACTTGTCTTAATCCACCTGGATGTCCTGTATGGTAAGTATAGAAAGATTGATCTAATTTTTTACCTGTTAAAGCCACCTTTTCTGCATTAACAACGATTACAAAATCACCAGTATCTACATATGGTGTGAATTCAGGTTTGTTTTTTCCTCTTAAAATCGCAGCTATTTCTGATGAAAGTCTACCTAAAGTTTTTCCTTCAGCATCTACAACATACCATTTTCTTTCAACTTCATTTGGTTTTGCCATATATGATTTCATCGTTTTCCCTCCTTGTAAATCATGAATTTAATTTTTTAATTTATCACGTTCTATATATGTGTCAAGATCCGGGGCATCGAATCGTGGTTACATACTCTTATATATTTTAATACAATGTGCCTAGTGTGTCAAGGGATAAAATACTTTATCTAAAAATAATCCCTCGGGCGGAGCCTTAGGGCCTGCCAATGTTCTATCCCCTGATTCAAGTACTTTTTTAATTTGATCTACAGGCATATTTCCTGCTCCAATTTTCACTAAAGTCCCTGTAATAATCCGAACCATATTATAAAGAAACCCATCACCTTCTATATGGATATATAGACTATTATCTTTACTTATAAGGTCTAATTTATGAATTGTCCTTATTGTATTTTCAATACTACTACCCTTTGACATAAATCCTCTAAAATCATGAGTTCCCATTAAAATTTTAGCTCCCTCTCTCATTTTATTATGATCTAAATCATAACGAACATGATAGCTATAATTTCTGAGTAAAGAACTTCTATACCTATTTTCATAAATATGATAAATATATCGTTTACCTATAGCATTGTATCTAGCATGAAAGTCCATAGGAACCTGTCTAGCATTAACTATAGTTATATCCTCTGGGAGATTACTATTAAGTGCTAAAGGAATTCTCTCTACCGGAATATTCATTTCAAGCATAAAGCTGGCCACTTGACCATAGGCATGAACACCAGCATCTGTCCTTCCTGCTCCATGGAGAATAATTTCTTTCCCTGTAAGCTTTTTTAAAGCTTTCATAATTTGTTCCTGTATAGTTGTACTGTTTGGTTGAATTTGCCATCCACTATAGTTTGTTCCATCATATTCAATTTCAATCATAATATTTTTCATTGTATCATCCCTAATTACTTACTTGTTAAAGTATAATTCTATGAAAAATCAAAATCGCAAGTAACAGTACCGTTACACCTAATGCTACTGTGTCTTTTCCTGTCATTTTTAATTCTTTCATTCTAGTACGATTCTCGCCACCACGATAGCATCTTGCTTCCATAGCCATTGCTAGCTCATCGGCTCTTCTAAAGGCACTAATAAATAAAGGAACTAATAAAGGAACTAAACTTTTGGCTCTACTAATAATATTCCCACTTTCAAAATCAGCGCCACGAGCCATTTGTGCCTTCATGATCTTATCTGT
>JAEWHG010000058.1 GCA_023387935.1 Bacillota bacterium | reverse complement strand
CTTGTTTCCCATTAATTTCAAAAATTATAATTCTTGTATTAGCAGTTGTATCCACATGAGGCATTTCAAATTTTTCCCTCAGATTAATAACTGGCACTACATCTCCACGATAATTTATAATTCCTTCTATAAAACTTGGTGAGTTTGGAACCTTAGTGCATTCAGCATACTCACTAATCTCATTAACATTTTTAATATCTATACCATACTCTTCTCTACCCAATTTAAAAATAACATACTGTTTTTCTGACATTATTTCATCCCCTTAGTTAAAAATTAATCTACTACTTCTATGTTTTCTAATTGCTTTTTAAAAGATTTTCTGAATGACGCTATATATTCTTTACGTAAAATTTGCTGTTCTTCCTTCTCAGATTCGGTCAAGTCCCTCACCTTTGATAGTCTTGCTAGTTCATTAATTCTTTCAATTTTTTCTTTAGATACCACTCATAACACTCCTATATCTTTTATATTATATACTATTAAAATTTTGTATTATATTTCATATTACTATATATTATATCATAATAAAATTATATATTTAACTAATATTTACTATTTTAGATTTACTTAAATTAGTTTTTCTTCCTCTGTTTGTAGCTCTAAACTATCTGAGTTTACTTCCTTTACATCCAACATTTCTTCATCGTCATTTTTCATACTGCTTACTACTTGAAAAATTTGTACCATACGCATTAAAGATTCTCTTTGATCTTTATGTATAAAAGGTTGAATAATTTCTACAATATCTAACTCACTAATTTTATTTTTACTTCTTAAAGTATTTATTACATTTACTACTGATGTTAGCTTCTTTATCTCCCCAACTTTTTCTTTTACTTCATCTGTAAGCAAAGGTTCGAAGACCTCGATATATTCATGTATATTGGCTAAATGATTTCCTTTTTGTGATAAAGTAGATATTTCATTTAGTTTCTTTTCTAATGTTCTAACCTTAACATCAAAATCTACTGCCTGATGAACTAAAAGTTTCTTTTCATCTTCAAGAAACTCACTAAGATCCATTAACAAATTCCGCTTTCTATCCTCTAAAGTAAATGAAGAATACCGAACTTCTGCTGATGCAATTCTCGGAGGCTCCGTTAATACCTTTACATTTTTAATTATTTGTAATACAGTTTCAGCACTATGGACAATATGTTGTTCTTCTGGGTCCATATACCCCTTTACTCTGTTAAGAAACTTAGACTTTTTATCTAAATCAACTAAATTCATTCCCTGCAAACCTAATTTCTTCGTGTCGTTTCGTGATAAGAAAATTAAAAATAGAAAAAAGAGTAACCAATTTGGTTGAACCTGAAATTTTTGTTCTCGTCTTTCCATTGTTGCCCTCCTTCCAAATTTGACCTGTTATATAGTATATGTATATTCTAATTAAATTGTTTTATTAATTTTTCTATTTTATTGCAGTATAAAATATATTTCTTTATATATTTAGTGGCAAAATATAAATATGGTGCATATCTATATACGGAAAAGCATTTATTTTCTATTGAGTGCGAAAAATTATTATTCGGGAGGGAGAATAATGGATTCTAAAAAATTAAATGACCTTTTAAGAGCGATCAAGGCTGGCGATTACAGTAGGCTGCAAGAAGTAAAGAGCATGGTTTCTGATGAGGATTATCAAAAAGCTCTAGAACTATTTAATCAATACAGCGATAAACCTGAGAATGAGCTTTTGAATGAGTTATCAAAGCTTAAAAAATCAGTACCGAATCATGAAGAAATGATGAATAGAATAAAACCACTTTTAAATCAGGAACAATTATCTAAATTAAACAAAGTTATGGATTATTTAAATAACCAAGATTAAATTGAAAGAGGGCCTCATAATTGGGCCCTCTTTAAATTCATTAAATTAGTTGTCCTTTTTTGACAACAACCTTACCATTTTTAATTACTGTGTCCACGTGGTTAATACCAAAATGATACGGTATATAGTATAAATTAGGTGTATCAAATATAACGATATCCGCTTTTTTTCCTATTTCAATACTTCCTATTTCTTTTTCTCTATTGATAGCTGCAGCTGCATTTATTGTGACTGCACTGATTACTTCTTCAGGAGTCATTTTTAGATACAAAGAACCTAAACTCATAATTAATTGAATATTTTCTGTAGGACAGCTACCAGGGTTATAGTCTGTTGCTAAAGCTACTGAAAGCCCCAGTTCAATCATTCTTCGTACATTTGCATATTTTCCTGTGGCTAAATTAAATGAAGTTCCTGGTAAAGCTACAGCGATTACGTTGTTTTCTGCCATCATTCTTAATCCTTCATCACTAGCAGCCATTAAATGCTCGGCAGATATAGTTTTAAGTTCTGCTGCAAGTTCAGCACCACCTAATGGTACAATTTCATCCGCATGAATCTTAGCTTTCAACCCTAGCTTCATTGCTGCTTTTAGGATTTTTATAGTTTGTTCTACTGAAAATACGCCTTCTTCGCAGAACACATCACAAAACTCAGCTAATTTTTTTTCGCTTACTATTGGAAGCATTTTATTTATCAGCAAGTCTACAAAATCATCCGGTTTATCCTTATATTGTTTTGGAATAGCATGTGCGCCCATAAATGTTGAAACCAAGTCCATGTGACTTTGTTGTTTTAGTATATCAATCGCTTCTAGCTGTTTAATTTCTGTTTCAAGTTCTAAACCATATCCACTTTTAATTTCTACCGTTGTTACACCATAGGCTAACATTCTATCTAGGCTTTTCTTTGATTGGATTACTAATTCATCTAATGTTGCATTTTGCGTAGCCTTTACTGTGCTTAAAATCCCGCCACCTTGCTTTAGTATTTCAAGATAAGGTACACCTTGTAATTTTAGTGCCAGCTCATTTTCTCTAGAGCCTGCATGTACTAAATGAGTATGTGGATCAACCAAGCCAGGAGTAACAGTTTTTCCTTTAGCAGTAATACTTAGTGTTTTCTCTGTTATTTCAAAGCTGGCTGGTATATCTCCATTTCCTACCCCTGCTATTTTGTCTTCTACAATGGCAATCCATCCATTTTCTATAATCTCCACTTGTTGCATATCTAAACCTTTTTTGGGTTTCCCATGTGACTTAACCGTCACAAGCTGAGATATATCTTTAATAAGTACATCAACAATCACGTTTTTCACCCTTTACCTTATAATAATTTTACTTCTTTTTCTACAGCTTCGACGAGCTTATTACTAAAAATTAGCTCTGCACACTTATTTATATCTAAATACATTACTCTGTCCTCATTTAATTTAGAAACATCTTTTCTAATTGTTTCGTATGCCTTTTTAGTTCCTTTACCTAAATTATAATCTTTATGAAAATCTATTCCTTGAGCTGCTGCCATCAACTCAATACCAATAACATTCACTGTATTCTTATAAATCTCTCTAGCCTTTCTTGCTGCTATTGTACCCATAGATACATGATCCTCTTGGTTTGCAGAGGATGGAATGGAGTCTACACTGGCTGGATGTGCTAAAACCTTATTTTCAGATACTAAGGATGCAGCCGAATATTGCGCTATCATAAAACCAGAATTAATCCCTCCCTTTTCCGTTAAAAAGGCTGGAAGTCCACTTAACTGTGGATTAACTAAACGCTCAATTCTTCTTTCAGACACATTAGCAAGCTCAGCTATTGCTATTCCTAAAAAATCAAAAGAAAGTGCCAATGGCTGTCCATGGAAGTTTCCACCTGAAATAACTTCATCATCCTCAGTGAAAATTAATGGATTATCCGTGGCGGAGTTAATTTCTATCTTAATCTTATCTTCTACATATTTAAAAGCATCTTTCGTCGCTCCATGTATTTGTGGAATACAACGCAATGTATACGCGTCTTGAACCCTTATTTCTCCCTGTTTCGTAGTGAGACTGCTATTTTCTAATAATCTATTTAGATTAATTGCACAATCTATTTGTCCTCTATGAGGCCTTACTTCGTTTACTCTTTTGTCAAAAGCAGTAATAATACCTCTTTGCGCTTCCATTGTAAGAGCTGCTGCAATATCAGCTGCCTTTGCTAAATTTATTGAGTCATATATTGTTAATGCTCCAATAGCAGTCATTACCTGGGTCCCATTAATTAATGCTAAGCCTTCTTTAGAGGTTAATCTTACAGGATTAATGCCAGCTTCTTCCATAGCAGTTTTTCCAGCTATTACTTTACCTTTATAATTAGCTTCTCCCTCTCCTATTAAAACCAGCACCATATGTGATAATGGAGCCAAATCTCCACTAGCTCCCAATGATCCTTTTTCTGGAATAATAGGATGCACCCTACTATTTAGCATTTTAATTAAAGTATTTAATGTATTTAACCGGATGCCAGAATATCCCTTTGCAAGTGCATTAGCTCTCAATAACATAATAGCTCTAACCACATCTTCTTCTAATGGATCTCCAACACCGCAAGCATGGCTAATAATCAGATTTCTTTGCAAATTTTCAGTTTCATTTTTTGAAATAACTACGTCGCTAAATTTACCGAAGCCTGTAGTTATTCCATAGACCACCTTTTCTTGTTCTACATAACGGTTAACTACTTCCCGATTATTATTTACTCTCTGAATGGCTTCTGTTGATAATTCTACCTCGTAAAATTCCCTAGATACTTTAATTATCTGATCCAAGGTTAGACTATTTCCATCAATGATAATTTTATCCATAATTTACCTCCATTCTGATTAGCATCATAGATTCTACCCACATATGATTCAATATAGAATATTTTCTAATTTGTTTAAATATTCTATATAAATATTAATTTACCTGCCTACTATTTTTTTAATAAAATGTAATATTATATAAAAAAAGCTTCTATTGAAGCATTTTTAGAAAGCTTTTTTTGAAACTTATTTACGAAAAGTTCCTTTCTATTTAAAATATTAAAGTAGAACTTTCCTATTCGTTATAAAAAAATTCGCCTTATGCCTTAGCATTAGACGAATTTTCTAATTATAGATTATCTGTATTACTTGTTTTTAAAATGGCGCCAATTACGTTGGTTGTGATGTCAACTAAATTATACTCTGCATAGTCAAATTCTTTTTCTTTTATAGGAACGGACAAATAAATTACACCACAAACTATCTGATTAACTACAATCGGAATAACTATTACAGATTTCCAGTTCGGAGTATTCGTTAATGGATCTAAATCATTCATATTTTCCCAATCTATGGTATACTTACCTTCCATAGAAAGAATTGAACGTCTTATTATAAATTCATTATATACAAATGGAGCAACCCAATCTTCTACAAACCGTCTACGATAATACCTTTCATTAATTTTACTATTGTCAACTGTGAATAGTATCCCTTCTTCAGCTTCTAATATTTCTATTAACCTTCCAAGAATCGTAAAAATTTTATCCTTAACACAAATGTCACTACTAATTAAGTCAATTATCTCTGTAATAACGAGAACATTTCTTTGATCCTGTACATTATTCCCTGTCACTATTCCAGCCAATTTATCTACTCTCTTACTTCCTTGGATTATGCTATTGTTCCATGTAGTACTTCTGTTTCTACCATTTTCCTTAGCGTCATAAAGGGCTTGATCTGCTTTTTCAATTATATTAATCTGCTTATTCCCGTCCCATGGGAATGTGGATATTCCACAGCTTATTGTTAAAGGGGTATCATTACCTAATAAATTTGAACTTTCAATTTTAGTTCTTATTTTTTCAGCAATATTAAATCCATCCTTCTTATTAGCCCCAGGCAGTAGAATAATAAATTCTTCGCCGCCGTATCGTCCTACATGGTCTGTAGAACGAATACTATTCCTAATGATTTGTCCAACTGCTGTTAAAACGCTATCTCCTTTTTGGTGTCCATAAAGATCATTAACACTTTTGAAATGGTCTATATCTAACATTATAATTGAAAGTGGTTGATTAATTTCACTAGCATGTTCTATTTCCTCTTCAAATATCTGTTCAAAATATTTTCTCATATATGTTCCAGTCATTTTATCTACAAATGAGAATCTTGTTAGATATTGATTTGTCAGCAGTAACCCAACCAAAGGTAATAGATCTTTACAAAATCCTAGAGCTTCCCTTGTAAAGTTATTTAATGCCTTATCCGTCTCTAAATATAAATATCCCAAAATCTTATTCTGAAGCCCATTATAATTTTTTCTGTTATTTTCTTTAATGCTTTCATCCTGTCTATTCCCAAATTCTTTATAAATAGGCAGACAAATCAATCCTCGTGTATCATTTAATAAATAGTCACGGTTAGTTTGTCTAATTTTATTTAGGTTATTATTTCTGAAAATCTCCTTACGTACATTAGGGATTTCCTCTAAAATTATGTTTATTCTTTCTTTAGAAATATTCTGCCCTAATGACGCTACAATTTTATATCCTTCTTCTTCAATTATTGCACCCCTAGAAGCTAAAGTCCTTCTGCAAATTAAGTTCAGAAGGGCATTTAGATTTTCTACATTGTTTTCTGTAAAGGAGGCTACTAATTGCTCTACATTTGTAATTTTATTTTCATTAAACTTATCATAATATTCCATTGCTAGATCGTAGAAAGTTTTATTATTTAAGATATTTTGAAGTTCTGAGATATCGAAAAAGTCTTCTATATTTTTTTCAAGAAGAAGTTCTGTTCTATATTTTTCACAATCAATTTTATCATAAACTTTGTGTCCTTCACTTTTTTCAACATTGATCAGCTCTTCAATTTTAAACAAAGTAGCTCTTACTAAAAACTTATTGTCTTTGAATAAATAAACTTTATTAAATTCAAGTGGAGTTTTGTTAAACAGCACATACATAATATCTAATGCTTCTACAAGTCTATTGATCGATCTATAATACGCACTAGATTGCATATATAACATTCCTAGCCGAGCAAGTATCTTCCACTGCATTTCATTAAATAAATCTAATTCTTTATTTAAAAGTAAATCCTCTAGGGCAGTTATTTGGTCTTCAGTTTTTAATAAAAAACATTCTATATACTTCCTCTTTAGAATAAAATAACTGTTATTTGTAACATTCATTAAGTTACTGTCTTCATCAAGAATTCTTTTCGTTTGTGAAAGCATATGTTTATTTGTAAAATGTTCAGCTGCTTCTAATAAAAGCACTCTTCTATCTCTAACATAAGAAGTATCCCTATATATCTCAATTAAACTCAGGATTTCTTTGTCTTCTACATCTTTTCCTGCGTAATATTTAGAAAAATAAAAAAGTTTTTGCATACGTAGTTTTATTGGGAGTTCAGCATTGGGGAATTTTTCGAAAAACTTTTCTATTGTTTCCAATGCCTCGTTATAAGCTCCCATTTCAATGTATAAATTTGCACAAGATTCAAGAAAATTCTCTAAATGCATTCCATAATCATTATTTGAGTTTTTGCTTTTAAAAATCTTCTCTGCTTTTAACAAATAATTATATGCCTGATTATATTCTCCAATACAGGTATAACCTATTATTAAGTTATTATACAAAAGCAAAATAAACATTTCGTCTTCATATTCAAGTGCAAGATCTAAGCTTTTATTTAATACTTCTATAGCTTTAATGTAATCTTTCTCTGCTAAGTAAGTATCAGCAATATTATTACTAAATGTAATTATTCCATCGGTTTTACGATATTGCTCTGAAATTGTTAAAGCCTTTTGAAAATATTCTCTAGCCTCTTGTGTGTTTTGAAAATGATCGTTATAAATTACACCTATATTATTAATAGGTCTAGCAGTTTCTTCAATTTCTCCTGCTTTTTCTAAGTAATCTACACTCTTTTTAAAAAGCTTTAATGAAGCAAGAATATTTTCTTCCATGTACTCCACAATACCTTTTAATCCTGTAAACATCCCCATGTAATATAAATCATTTTTATCTAATGAATAGTTAAAGTGCTCCTCTGAAATATCCTTTAATTTCTGTAAATCCCTGGTATGCATATATATTCTTCCTAATAAATATGCAGCTTCCATTACTCCCTTAAAATACTGTATTTCTTTCGCTTTTTTTATAGATTCAGTAAAATATGATTGAGCTAAGCCAAATTCATTACGAATTGAATAAATTAATCCAATGCTAATTTTTGCATTTATGTATTCATTCGGTTTATTTTGTAGACTTGCCAGCTCTATAGCATAATTTAAATAGTATATGGCATTATTATTTTTTAATAGCTTCTGACTTATTTTCCCAAGATGTATTAAAACAGTTAATTTTCTAGGATCTAAATCACTCTCTAATAGCTCATATGCTCTCTTGAAAATACTGTATGCCTGTTCATAAGCCAAACGTTTGAGCATTCCTATTCCAGATTCTATACAATAGTCTATCGATTTGCATTTTTGGTTAGACTGTATTAAATGGAATATAAGTTCATCTTTATTTTCTCTTCCATCTTTCATGTACAAATCTTCAAGTATATTGCTCGCTTGAATATGCAAATAAGTCCTTCTTGTCTCATCAATATTATTATATATTTGATTTTTGAAGTCATTACTGTGGAATCCGTAAGTATATCCCCAATCATCAAATTTTTCATTTAAAATCTTTAATTGGGTTAAGTCTAATAGACAGTCATCAAATTCATCTTCATTAATTTCTGTCATACTTACAATGATATCCTTTGAAATTGATGTATTAAATAATGAAACGATCGTTAGAATTTCCTTGGATGTGTTATCCAGAGAGTTTACCTGCTTCAAAATTGAATTGTCAATATTTTCTGATAAAATAATCTTGTCATAATCATCTATTACTATACTTGGTGCAAATCCTCTATATTTAGTGCTATAAGTAAATTCTAGCATTCCTTGTGCATATAATTCCTTTATTATTTCTTCTATATATCCTGGGTTCCCTTCAGTATTCTTCATTATACGACTGGCGAAAATTAATGGTTCTTTATGCCATCCTAAAATATGTTTTACCATCTTAGCAGTTTCTGCTATTGTCAATCGGCTTAGTTTTATACTCAAGGTATTATCAGAATTCCATTTATTCATATAGTTTTCATATTCATTGAAATAGAAATTATTCTCTCTATAAAATAGTACTAACAATAAAGGAGCTTTCTTTATTTTATTTAGATTAAGTAAGTAATCTATAAACTCCATCATAGTAACATCGGCTACATTAAATTTGTCGACTAAAATTACACAAGGATGGATCGTTGATACATCTAGCATGAAATTAGCTACACGGTCATAAAGTCTTAGTATTTCCTGCTCGGCTGGCAAAACTGACGACGGCCTAATATCCCTATTGATACCTAGCTCAGGAACCAGTTTTACTAATTCCATACCGTATTTTGTAATATAGAACTCTGATGATATTTTTATAAATTGCTTAACAAGAGTTCCTATTATTTCTCTAAATCCTTCATCATTCTTATTAATTGCAATATGGAATGTTTTATACTTTCTCCATTTCATTAAATGGTCTACTTCTTTTAATAATCTTGACTTTCCAATTCCTTTATCACCATTTATAAGCACCAGATTTTTTTTAAACTTACCTAATTTACCTTCCATCGTTCCACATACATCTAATATTTGTGTTAACTCACGATCTCTTCCAACAAGGGGTGTTTTGAAATTAATTTTATCGACATCTCTTAATTGCTCTATAATTTCATCCATCCCATAAATCTTCACAATATTATCATTACACTCTTGTATAGATTGATACCTAGTGTGAATATCATTACTTGTCATTTTATAAATCATGGTGAAAAGTTGCATCTTAATATTATTATCACTAGTTGAGGAGGTTAAATCCTTATAGTCTAACATTTTTAGAGTCATTAGATAATAAATTAAGGATCCTAAAGAGTATATATCCGAATAAACTCCAATATCCCTACCGTTCCAAATTTCTGGTGCAAAAAAACTACGACTTATAGGGTGGGAATATGGTTTCAGAACTTCTATTCTATAGATACTAATTATATCCGAGAGCTTTACAATAAATTTTCCGTCTTTTCTGATTATATTTAATGTTTCTACTCCTAAATATTTATATACTAAACCATGAAAATATAAAAAGTCTAATGCAGGAGAAAGTTGTTTATATATTTCTAATATTTCACATTCATTGAGTGGTTTTTCTAAATCTAATAGCGCAATTCCTTCTATATATTCAGCTGTATAAAAAAATATTGTTTCTTCAATAAACTTATCATCAATTGTTTCAACAATACCATAGCTATATACATTCATTATACTCTCTTGCTTATATGATGAAATTTCATAAAAATTACTATTGCAATATTCAATAAAAGGTTTTGTAGTTTGAGTATCTTGTATTAAATACAAAGAAACTTTTTCTCCTTTTTTTATTAAATCCAATGCTAAATATTGACTATAGTAATGATCTTGCTCTATACAGTCTAAAATTTTATAACGACTATTAATTAGTTCCACATCAACACTTCCTCGATAGATTCTACCTTTTTTTAATATCTTCTATAGTTTTTTCATAAATCATAGTTATTCCATCTAAAATAAATACTCTATCCTGATCACTAACATCACTGAGTATATCTGCCAAATAATTTCGTCTAGCATGCATAACTTCTTCAATAAGTTCATGTCCCTTATCAAGCACTTGGGGTCTAACTACTCTCTTATCCTTTTCATCACGAACTCTTTTAACCAAATCGCTTTTTTCCATTCTGTCTACTAGGTCTGTTACCGTACTACAAGCTAAGAACATTTTATTACTAAGTTCTCCTATGGTTATGCCCTCGTGATTAATTAGATATTGTAAAGCTTCGAATTGTGGAGGCGTAATAGCAAAATCAGTCAAAAGTTCCCGTCCCTTTTGTCTTATTTTCGAACATAGATGCCTTAATTCTCTTTCAATTTCTACAATATTATCATCATATTTAATATCTTGCATATAGTAACTCCCTCTTTCAAAATACTAAGTCTATTTTATCATATATTGTTAATATTTGTTAATAATTAAAATTACGGTATAATTATTTCAATAGCATGATTTACTATTTTAAAACTCATAGGAAGCTTCCCAGCTTGTTCTCCATCTAAATCTACAAATACATCTTCATTACATTCTACTATTAAGCTATCTACTTGTAAATACTGTAAATTTTGATGTTTTGTGTAGTTTCCTACTAAGGATTTTACGAAAATACCAGCAGCATTAATAAGCTCATTTTTTCCAACAATTAACAGATCAAACTTTCCATCATTTATACTAGCTTCTGGAGCTATAAATTTAAATCCACCTACAGAAGCACTATTTGCTAAAATGAAAAAAAGCACATCTTTCTCTTCTTCTATATTTCCATACTTTATTTGTATTTTTATAGGCTTGAATATTTGCTTCGGTATCTCTTTGATACCTTCTAAATAATAAGCAAATTTACCTAATACAGTTTTCGATTCGGAAGAAACCTTATATGCCACATCTGTAAGCAATCCTGCAGCAGCAACGTTTAAAAAATATCGGTCTCCCCCTAAGCCAACATCTGCTTTAATAGTATTTTTTTTCATTACTATATTAGCAAAATCCTCCATAGAACGTGGAATTTGTAAATAGTTTGCAAAATCATTAACTGTACCTGCAGGATATATGGCCAACTTAGGTCTATATTCATTAGACATGATACCATTAACAACCTCATTAACAGTACCATCACCACCTATGGATATAATTATATCGTAATGATCCTTGCATGCATTCGATGCAGCACTTACAGCATCAAATTGTTTTTCCGTAGGAAACACATCCACATCATAGTTATTTTCTTTTAAAATTTCAATTAAATTAGGTATTTTCTTCTGAGCAATTTGTCTTCCGGAATTAGGATTATATATTATTTTAATCTTTTCCATTACATTACTCCTTTCAAAGTCATTCTCATTCGTCATCTATAATATAGGTCTATATCTCTCTTTGCCAAAACTATTTTTATTATCCATTAAGTTGTTAATAATATCCCCGATTACTATTATTCCTTGTTCTATTTCGTGATTATCAACAGAAGCTATACTTAATCTAAAATGATGATCATCATTTTGATGAGTGAAAAATAAATTTCCTGGAGCTAGAGCAACATTTCTTCTAATAGACCTCTCGTATAGCTCCTTGGAAGAAATGCCTTTAGGTAAACGAAACCAAAAATTAACGCCTCCATTAGGCACTATATACTCTATTTCTTTTGGTAGGTATTTTTCTATATTTCTTACCATAGCATCAAATCCATTTCTATATTTTTCTTCTATATACTTAATATGAGACTTCCACTTTCCTCTGGAAAAGTAAATTTCCAATGCTCTCTGAAGAAGTCCCGATGTGGATATATCAGAAGAATGCTTTGCAAAAAGTATATTGTCATAAAGTGTTGACGGAGCTACTAGAAAACCTAACCTTAAACCTGGCATAAATATTTTAGAAAAACTTTTTACATAAATAACCAAATCATTGTTTTCGTCCAAACTCTTTAAAGTAGTATTATCCTTAGAATAGAAATTTAAATCACTCAAATAGTCATCTTCTACTATATATACATTATACTGCCTGCATAAATCAATAATTTTTTCTTTTTTATCTCGACTATAGGATATACCTGTTGGATTTTGAAAATTAGGCATTAAATAAATGAATTTAGGTTGGAAAATACGTATTTTTCGTTCTAAATCATCAACATCAATGCCATCCTCTAAAAGATCAACATCAATAATTTTTGCACCTCTAGATCTAAAGGAAGCTATTGCCCCTGTGTATGACGGACTTTCTACAATAACTGGATCCCCATAATTTAATAGAGCCTTTGCAATTATATCTATACCCTGCTGCGCCCCTGAAATAACTTGCAAACTATTTATATTAACTAAAATATTAGATTCACGTATATACTGTATTAACACTTCTCTTAGGGGTAGATATCCTTGACTTTCTTGATAATCGAAAGCATTTCCTTTATCCCTATCTAGGACTTCATTTAAAGCGTTTTTAAAATCTTCAACGGGAAATAGATCAGCCTTAGGCGTAGCACTGGCAAAGTTAATCATATTACTACTAATTTGAATCTGCCCCTGCTCTATTAATGAAAGGGACCCCAACCCCTCAATTATTTTACTACTTTCTATTTCTTCGGAAGTGTATGTAAGAAAATCTGGTGAAATATAAGTACCACTTCCCATTTTTTTGTAAACCAAGCCTTCTTGCTCTAAAATATGATATGCATTTACTACAGTGACATTATTAACATCAAGCATTTGAGCAAGTTTACGTATAGGTGGCAGTTTTTCATTCTTATTTAATTTTCCTGCAATAATAAGCTTTTTTATAGCTTTATAAAGCTGGACATACAAATGCTCGCCTTTGTCTTTATAAAGAATAATATTCTCAAAAAATTTCATTCATCATCAACGTCCTTAAAATCTAATTTATTATTACATTATATCAGCTTATCCAATTATTACAAATATACTTATTTATTGCCTTTCAACAATTGTTTAAGTCTACCTCTAAAGATTAAAAATAAGGCACGATAACCGTGCCTTATTTTAATGGTTTCTATATTTATCTGCTAGCTTTTGTAATTCTCTCGCCTGCATACCACTTTCTTCGGCAAAACCTTTAAATAGGTTTGATACTTCCTTATCTTCAGTCTGCTTTGAAAGCATTTCAAAATCTCTAACCATTTCTTGTACATCCAATAATTTTTTTGTAACAATATCCTTTGTATTCAAATTCACACATAACACCTCCTCTTTTTTATTATTTTGCTAATTTACGCTTAAAATATGTATCAAATTAAATCGTATTTTATCCCATTCTCTAAACTTCCGAATCTTCTTTGAAGCTGAGTCTTAGTTATCATTAGATACAACATAAATAAAGTTACTTTAAACAGAAGGATTTTCTTCCATTTTATAGAATAAAACTTTAGTATGCCAAAATATTTTGAGAGGTGAACATCATGAAGCACTTTAAAGTATTAAAAGGTTTTTTAATTAGAAACAAATGGACATATATACTAGGTATACTTTGGCTTTTAATTGTAGACCTCCTTCAATTACTTGTACCAGAGATCCTAAGAAGATTTACCGATGATATATCAACAGGTCAATTAAACCAGCAAGGTTTACTGCGATACGGTGCATATATCATCCTAATAGGAATCAGCATTGCTGTTTTTCGTTTTCTATGGAGGATATATATCATTGGAGTTTCAAGAAAACTAGAGTATGAGCTTAGAAACAAACTGTTCACTCACCTTCAAAGTCTTTCTACTAATTATTACAACAATCATAAAACAGGGGATTTGATGGCCCACGCTACGAATGATATTAGTGCTATTCGAATGGCACTAGGTCAAGGAGTAGTTATGATGACGGACGCTATTTTTATGGGTGCAATAGCAATTTTTATGATGGCAACTACCACAGATCTAAATTTAACTATTTTTGCACTAGCCCCAATGCCCATCTTAGCTTACGGCATGTGGATATTTGGTGAAAAAATAAATAGTAGGTTCAAGTCAGTTCAAGATGCTTTTTCCATGCTAACGGATACAGTTCAAGAAAATTTCGCTGGAATAAGAGTTATTAAATCTTTTGTTCAAGAAGAGGCTGAAATTAATAAATTTGCGGATAAAAACAAGCTTTTGTTTAGCAAAAACATGACTTTAGTAAAAATACACGGAATGTTCGATCCCTTTATTGAATTCATGGCTTCCCTGAGCTTTTTAATCGCTATTATTTATGGAAGCACATTGGTGATATACGGTCAAATATCCCTTGGTGATTTTGTTGCATTTAATAGCTATTTATCTCTTCTTATATGGCCAATGATAGCGCTCGGTTGGGTAATTAATATGCTTCAAAGAGGCGCTGCGTCTATGGAGAGAATAAATAACATTTTAGATGAAAAACCTGAAATAGTGGATTCAGCAGATGCAATTAACATTAATAATTTTAATGGAGATATTGCGTTCCATAATGTTACTTTTAAATATCCTAATGCCGAGTACAATGCATTAGAAAATTTTTCAGTGACCATACCTGCAGGGAGCAGATTAGGTATTATAGGCAAAACTGGAAGCGGAAAAACAACAATTATAAATCTCCTTTTAAGACTTTATCATCTAGATGAAGGCAATATTCTTTTGGATAATCACAATATAAATGATTTGAAGCTAGAATTTTTGCGAAATAATATTGGGTATGTAGACCAGGACAGTTTTTTATTTTCAACTACAATTGCAGAAAATATTGCGTTTGGCATAGATAAGCTTTCTATGGATCAGGTTGAAAAGGCAGCAGAAATTGCACAAATCCATCATAATATTATAGAATTCCCAGATGGATATGAAACCTTTGTGGGAGAACGAGGCGTTACACTATCCGGCGGCCAAAAACAAAGAACCTCTATAGCTAGAGCCTTAATTAAAGATCCTAAAATATTAGTTTTCGATGACTCTCTATCCGCTGTAGATACTAATACGGAAGAAAAAATTCTTCAAGGCCTACAGTCAGAGATGGAAAATAAAACAACAATCCTTATTGCACATAGAATATCCACTATTAAGGATTGTGATGAGATTATAGTATTAGATGAAGGTAGGATTGTAGAAAAAGGTAATCACCACCAACTATTACAACTGAAAGGGTTGTATTATGAGTTTTATCAAAAACAGTTACTTGAAGAAAAAATATATAATGAATAGATAGTTAGGGGTGTACACAATGAGTAATATTCACGATGAAGAAATATTAGGAAAAGCATACGATTCTAAATTAATGACTAGGCTTTTAACATATGCAAAACCTTATTGGGCATGGTTGTTCATATGTATTATACTACTCATATCAATTGCAGGTATCGATTTGATAGGACCCTACTTAATAAAGGTAGCCATAGATGAACATATCAATGTCTATGATAGACCAATAGCTGTATATAGTACCCCTCCAGAGAAGGACTATGATTCTATTTTTTTCGAGAACAATTATTATGTCATATTGGAAGATAGTAAAACTAATATTAGTGATAGTTTACATAAAAAAGCACAGTTAGTTAAATATCAATCTGATACATTTTTAATTGATGGCTACTTTAACTTGCAAAATAATGATTTTCATATAGTAGAAATGGATGGGAAATCTGTTTTAGAAACAGACTCAGAAAGTTTTGCTGCTCGTAAATTAACAAATGAAGAAATTAAACTTTTTAAAGAAAATGATATTTTATCCATCCGAAAAATAGGTTTAATCTACTTAAGCTTAATAATTATTGGATTAGGTCTGAATTTCTTTCAAGTATACTTACTAAATTATACCAGTAATAAGATTGTGTTTAATATTAGACAAGATCTATTTACTCATTTAGAAGGAATGTCTTTAAGCTTTTTTGATAAGAATCCAGTAGGCCGCTTGGTTACAAGAGTAACCAACGATACTGAAACATTACAGGAAATGTATAGCTCTGTTTTAGTTAATCTATTTAAGGATGTATTTCTAATACTTGGAATAATTATAATTATGGCAAGTATGGATATAAAATTAACACTTTTAGCCCTTTCCGTTGTTCCTATAATATTAATTGCAACAGCAATATTTAGGTTGAAAATTCGAACAGCATATAGGGAAGTCAGAGTGAAGCTGGCAAAAATTAATTCAACATTGAACGAAAATCTTACTGGTATGAAAACAGTTCATATTTTTAAAAGAGAAAAACAACAAGCAAAGGCATTTAACAATATTAATAAAGAGTATTTAGAAGCAAATAAAAAGGAAATTCTTATTTTCGCTATTTTTAGGCCTTCAATAGAAATAATAAGATCCTTAGGTATTGCTGCTATTATTTGGTACGGGGGTGGTCAAGTAATTAGACAATCTATTCAATTTGGAGTTTTAGTGGCCTTCATTGATTATATCCAGAGGTTCTTTCAACCAATAAACGATTTAACAGAAAAATATAATATTCTTCAATCGGCGATGGCATCTTCAGAAAGAATTTTTGCCTTATTAGATAAGGAATCCGACGTAAAAAATTCAAAAAATACTGTTAATATAAAAAACTTAGAAGGTACCATTGAATTTAAAAATGTTTGGTTTGCTTATAACAACGAAGATTGGGTTTTAAAAGATATTAATTTTAAAATAAACAAAGGCGAATCCGTTGCATTTGTAGGAGCAACAGGAGCTGGAAAATCCTCAATTATAAATCTACTAAGCAGATTTTACGATATTCAAAAGGGAGAAATACTCATTGATGGTGTTAATATTAAGGATATACCACTTTCAACTTTAAGAAAAAATATAGGTGTAGTTCTTCAAGATGTGTTTATGTTTACAGGCACTATGAAGGATAATATTATATTAAATAATCCTAATATTTCGGATGAAAAAATGCAAGAAATTGCAAAATACGTTAATGCCAATAAATTTATAGAAAAACTTCCTAATAAATATGATGAGCCTGTAGCTGAAAGAGGTGCTACACTTTCTTCAGGTCAAAGGCAGCTACTTGCATTCGCTAGAGCATTAGCAACAGACCCTTCCATTTTAGTTTTGGATGAAGCTACATCTAATATAGATACGGAAACTGAAGAACTAATTCAAGATGCTGTTGTAAAGCTAATTAAAGGTAGAACTTCAATAGCTATAGCTCATAGATTATCTACTATCCAAAACTGTAATAAGATTATGGTTCTTCATAAAGGAAAACTACGGGAAACAGGAAATCATCAAGAACTATTAGAAAAGAAAGGGATTTATTATAATCTTTATCAGTTGCAATACAAAGAAAGCGTATAACATAAAAAAATCTATCTTTTAAAAGATAGATTTTTTTATGTTATATGAAATATATCTTAACCTTCTTGCACAAATCGATTTTCGTACATATCACATTCATCTAAGGTACAGGTATTAAC